>SLKS01000177.1 GCA_007134465.1 Kiritimatiellia bacterium
AGCGCGCGACAACATCCTTTCCGACATCCCGCCAAGCCATCAGCGGGAGCGGCCGACGGCGACGCTCGTGTTCGCGAATGTCGGACTCGGAAATCTCGCGTTCGATCCGGAGGGTATCGGCCAACTGATCCACCACATGCCCGATACGCTCCACCGTACGAGGAATGCGACCGGGCTGCCGCAGTTCCTCGACGTAGATCGCAATGCCATAGCCGGGCCGATTGTCCGCCAGAGGCCGGCCGTGCCGGTCGAAAATGGCTCCGCGCGTGGCGGGCAATCGCACGCGTCGCACGCTTTGGCGGCTCTCCCGGCCACGGTATTCGGACGCATCGCGCACCTGAACGGCCCACAGAGCCACAACGAAATACGACAAGACGCCGAGCATGGCCAGCATCGTCAGACGCAAACGCGCCCGGTACAAACCTCGTGCGTCAGTACGCGCCATGGATATCGTCTTTCCGTTTGATATTGCCCAACAGCATATCCAGCGAGCCGGCGGCGGAACAAATCGAAGGGGTGCAGACCGCGCCCAGCAGCGCGCTGCCCAGCGCTTTTCCTAACCAGCCCGCCGCCGAAACGCTCGCCGCGCCCGTTACGTGGAGCCACAATCCGCCGACCAGCACGAAAACGCCCGTCAGGATGGACCCGAACGCTGCCGCCGTTGGCGCCGTCTCGGTCATCACCAAGCTCTTGCATGCGGAGGCCGGCCATCCGACGGCCAGAAACAGCAGCGGCGAAAACCCGAGCGGCGAATGGCACAGCGCATCCTGCAACAGGCCGCCGGCCATGGCGGCAACCAGCAGTGTCTTGCGTTCGCGCCGCATGGCGTAATACAGCGTCACGGAAAGGAGCCACGGCCATTTGACATGGCCCAGCCAAGCGACCGGCGGGAACAGCGATTGCGCCAGAGCCGCCGCCAACAGCAGAAGAGCCATGGCAATCCACGTCATGGCGTTCTCCCCTCGTCACCTGGCGGAGCCTCGGCCCTGTTCTCGCGCGCGGTCGCCGGTTCGAGCGGAATCACTACGAACACGTGGCGCAGCCGGCGCAAATCGGCGGCAGGCCGTATGGCGGCCCGCAAGTACAGGCCCGACTTGTCCGCTGTCGCCTCGCGAACGAACCCTACGGGCAAACCGGAGGGGATCACGCCGCCGAGACCGGATGTGACCACCCGATCGCCCGCCTTCACAACAGCGCCGCCCGGAATGAAATCCATGTCGAATGGCGCCGCCTCGCTCAGCATGTCCAACTCCGGCCGGCCGCGCACAGCGGGTCCCGCCCCGCTCACGATGCCGAAATACCCGCCCTCGCCAATTTCGCACGCCACCTTGAAGCCTGGGTCCGTAATGAGCAGCACGTCGCTCGCTCGCTCTGAAACTACAAGACCGGGCCCGCCATCCCGAGGCTGTCCGCCGCCTGTGCGTCCGACGAGCCCGTCCATAGTGACTACAGCCATGTTCTCGCCAATCCCGTGGGCGCGGCCCTTGTCCAGACGCAAGGTTTGCCACCATCCGCCCATGCCCCCGCGCGAAACGACCCGGCACATGACCAGACGATGGGCGGAGCGGCGCTGAAAACCGAGCGCCTGGCGCAATTCCCGATTTTCGTCTTTCAAAGCGGCAAGATCGGCCGCTTTCGCCTGCGCATTGGCCAGTTCTTCGCGCAACCGATCGGCTTCGCGCGCATGGCGCCGGCCATCGCGCAGCGTTGCCGCCGCCAGAGCGCCATGCTGGAGCAGAGCCCGAAAACCGGAATGAAAAGGAGCGGCGTTGTCGCGCGCGGCAGCGCGCAGCCACATGGATAAAGGCAGCGGCAAGTTCAGCAGAACCAGTGCCGTCGCGAACAAAAAGAGTATAACGCGCTTGCGCTTCACCTGACTCCCTTGACAATCCGAGCTTCGGATTTCGGAAGCGGGTGACGAATCGGAGGCGAAATCAGAGAGTGTTGGCGCCGGACTTCCTCAGGAAATTCAGTTCGTTGAGAACCACGCCTGTGCCCTCGGCCACAGCGCTCAGGGGATCGTCCGCCAAATGCACCGGCAACCCGGTTTGTTCGGCAATCAGCTTGTCAAGCCCCGTCAGCAACGCGCCGCCACCGGCCAAAATCATTCCGCGATCCACCAGATCGGCCGACAATTCGGGCGGGCACCGTTCCAGGGTGATGCGAATGGCGTCCACAATGGACGACACCGGCTCCTGCAAGGCCTCCCGAATTTCTTCCGAAGTAACCGTCAGTGTCTTGGGCAAACCGGCAACCAGATCGCGACCTTTGATTTCCATGGTGGTCTCGTCGCCCACCGGATAGGCGCTGCCCATTGACATCTTGATTTCTTCGGCCGTTCTTTCCCCGATCATCAAATTATACACCCGCTTCATATATTGCATGATGCATTCGTCCATCTGATCGCCGCCCACGCGCACCGTGCGGCTGAACACGATGCCCGCCAGCGAGATCAGGGCGACTTCGGTCGTGCCGCCGCCAATATCCACAATCATGTTGCCGGCCGGCTCCTGAACCGGCAACCCCACGCCAATGGCCGCGGCCATCGGTTCTTCGATGAGAAAGACATCGCGCGCGCCGGCATGGGTGGCGGAATCCTTGACCGCCCGTTTTTCCACTTCGGTAATGTCGCTCGGCACGGCGATAATGATTCTGGGTCTCACCACCTTGCGGCGCTGATGGATTTTCTTGATGAAATACCGCAGCATCGCTTCGGTGATTTCAAAGTCCGCAATCACGCCGGCTTTCAGCGGTCGGATCGCCACAATGTTGCCCGGCGTACGGCCGAGCATTCTCTTGGCATCCTCGCCCACGGCCAGAATGCGCTTGGTTCCGGATTGAATGGCCACGACCGAAGGCTCGCGGATAACCACGCCGCGATCCTTGACATACACGAGCGTATTGGCCGTGCCCAAGTCAATGCCAATATCGTTCGAGAACAATCCGGACAAGCTGCCCATCATTTAAGAGCCCTCTTGAAAAACATCGGTTTTTCAAAGTTTCCTGAACGCCAAACAGGCGTTATGCCCGCCGAACCCGAGCGAATTGTTCAGACAGACCCCTATTTCCGCCTCGCGCGAGGTGTTCGGGACATAGTCCAGATCGCAATCCGGGTCCGGCGTTTCGTAGTTGATGGTCGGCGGCGCAACCTGATGCCGCAGCGCCAGACAGCAAACCGCCGACTCGATGGCGCCGGCCGCTCCCAGCGTGTGTCCTATCATGGACTTGCTGGAACTAACCATGACCTTGCTCGCGTTCTCCGTGCCCAACGCGCTTTTGATGGCGCGCGTTTCGATCTTGTCGTTGAGTTCCGTACTGGTGCCATGCGCATTGACATAGGAAACATCGCCGGCCGACAGTCCGCCATCGGCCAGCGCCGCATTCATGGCACGCGCCGCGCCTTCGCCGTCGTCGGAGGGCGCCGTGATATGGAAGGCGTCGCAGGTGGCGCCGTATCCGGCCAATTCGGCAACGATGGGCGCGCCGCGTTTCACGGCGCGTTCGTATTCCTCGAGAACCAGCACGCAAGCGCCCTCGGCAATGACAAAGCCGTCCCGGTCCCTATCGAAAGGACGACTGGCCCGTTCCGGCTCGTCGTTGCGCCGGCTGAGCGCTTTCATGGAAATGAATCCGGCCACGCCCAAGTCGCATACGGGCGACTCGGCGCCGCCCGCCAGAATGACATCCGCCTCGCCTTGACGAATGCAATGCATGGCCACTCCGATCGAATGGGCGCCGGACGCGCATGCCGAGACGACCGAATAATTGGGGCCTTTCAAATTGAATTCGATCGCCACCAGGCCGCCCGCCATGTTGGCGATCATGTTGGGAATCATGAATGGCGAACAGCGCCCGGGCCCGCGCGTCATCAGCACGGCATGCTGAGCCGACAGCGTTTCCAGTCCGCCAACACCCGAACCGATCAGCGCGCCGCATCGGCACGGATCTTCGGCCCCGAAATCCACACCGGATTCCTTGACCGCCATCTTCGCGGCCCCAATGGCGTAATGGCTGTAACGGTCCATGCGCCGCTGCTCTTTGGGCGAGATATAGGCGTCCAAATCGAACCCCTTGATTTCGCCGGAAATTTTCGTGGCGAAATTCGCGCAATCGAAACGCTCGAGCCGGCCAATGCCCGACCGGCCGGCCGTCAGATTCTCCCAGAACGGTCCGGGATAGGATCCTAATGGCGAAACCACGCCCATGCCCGTGACGACAACTCTTCTCGACATGCTGTTTCTCCTTGCCATTGTCCGGCGCTCGGGCAATGTCCAGACCGCCGCTTTGGCCCGCCCAAACGGTTTTCGCTTCGCGAAACCCGAAAAAAGCAAGCCGGTCAACGCGCGCATGCGCGCGTTGACCGCCCTAGCCATGGGGCCCCAAGCGAATGGTAGCAAGCATGCGAAACCCTGTTCGCCATGCCGCGACGTTCCAGCCGCTACGCGCCGATGCCTTTGCTCTTCAAATACTCGATCGCCGCGCCAACCGTCGTCAGCTTCTCGGCTTCCTCGTCGGGAATTTCAGCGCTAAACTCCTCTTCGAGGGCCATGACCAGCTCGACGGTGTCGAGGGAATCGGCGCCCAGATCCTCGATGAACGAGGCTTCCGGGGTAACCTGATCGGGGTTCACGCCCAATTGTTCGACAATGATTTCCTTTACTTTGTCTTCCAGAGCCATAGCGAACTCCTTGCTTGATGTTTGGCGTTGCGTCGCGCAACGCGTTCGATGTTGTTACATGACCATGCCGCCGCTAACCGTGACGACATGGCCCGTGATGTACGAGGAAGCGTCTCCCGCCAAAAACGACACGACCTTCGCAACGTCCTCCGGCAGGCCGAAACGCTTGAGCGGTATCGCCTCGAGCATCTTCTCGCGCACCTCTGCCGACAGGACTTCGGTCATTTTCGACTCGATGAAGCCTGGCGCCACGGCGTTGACGCGCACGTTGCGAGACGCCAGCTCCTTGGCCGAGGATTTGGTCAGGGCTATCAGCCCGGCCTTCGAGGCGGCATAATTGGCCTGCCCGGCGTTGCCGATCAGGCCGATAACCGACGCCATGTTGACGATCGCGCCGGCACGCTGTTTCATCATCGGCTTGGCCACGGCCTTGGTGAGCAGAAACGCGCCCTTCAAATTCACGGAGAGGACCGCGTCCCAATCGGCTTCGGTCATGCGGACCAGCAGCGTGTCTTTCGTGATGCCGGCGTTGTTGATCAAAACATCCACTCGTCCAAAGGTCTCCAGGACGCGATCCGTGGCGCGCTGCACCGCTTCGGCATTGGCCACGTCCACGGCGAGCGCCAGCGAGCGCCGCCCCTGCGCCTTCACCGCCGCTTCGGTGTCTTCCAGCCATTCCGCGTTGACATCGCACAGCGCAATATCCGCCCCGTTGCTGGCCAGATCCTCGGCGATGGCGCGCCCAATGCCGCGCGCAGCTCCTGTTACAATCGCGATCTTGCCGTCCAATGCGCCCATTGCCCCTCCTTAACCGTCGGCCAATTCCCGGCCGGCCTTTTCCAGCGAGGAAAGATCCTGTATATGGCAAACCCGCGCCGCGCTGTCAACTCGTTTAAGCAATCCTGACAATACGCGGCCCGGCCCCAATTCGATCCAGCGCGACGCCCCCGCAGCGCGCAACTGTTCCATGCACGAAACCCACTGCACGGAAGACGTCACCTGAGCGGCCATGGCGTCCCGTATTTGGTCCGGCCCTCCATGCGGTCGGCCCGTGGCATTGGCCATCACCGGCACGCGCAAGGGCCCGAACTCGATATCGGCGAGGACATCCTTCAGGCGGCGCGCGGCCGAAGCCATCAGCGGCGAATGAAAGGCGCCGGCCACATTCAATAGGATGGCGCGCTTGGCTCCTTTTTCCTTGGCCAGCCGCTCGGCCGCCTCGATGGCGGACCGCGCGCCGGACAGCACCGTCTGTTCCGGAGAGTTCAGATTGGCCACCACCGCGCCTGTATCCGCGCAAATCTCGGCCAGCGTCGCTGAATCCAATCCGATCACGCTAAGCATGGCGCCGTCCGTTTCTTCGCAGGCCTCCTGCATGAAGCGGCCGCGCGCCTCGAGCACGCGCAGCGTATCCTCGAACGACAAGCCGCCTGCCGCATGCAAAGCGGTCCATTCGCCCAGACTCAATCCGGCCATGCCGGCCGGATCGGACTCTGCCAAGCCGGATTCGCGAGCGGCGATCAGACAGGCCGCGCTGACGGCGAATATCGCCGGCTGGCAATGGTTCGATTTCGTCAGCGTCTCCAGCGGCCCTTCGAAACAGATATCCGACAGCCCGTAGCCCAGCGTGTCGTCGGCGCGCATGAACACGTCGCGGCAGGCCGGGAACGCTTCGGTCAAATCCTTGCCCATCCCCACGAACTGGGCGCCCTGCCCGGCAAACAGCCATGCGGTTTCAGCCATGGTCAACACCCCCACTCCATCAGCGACGCGCCCCAGGTGAACCCGGCGCCGAACACCACAAGCAGCACAATGTCGCCTTTCTTGATTTTCCCGGAACGAACCGCCTCGTCCAGCGCCACCGGCACGGACGCGCCCGACATGTTGCCGACCCGCTCCAGATTGACATAAAACTTGTCTTCCGACCCGCCCAGCCGATTCTCTATGGCCTGAACAATGCGCATGTTGGCCTGGTGCGGAACCACCACATTCACATCGTCCATGGTCATGCCGGCCATGTCCAGCGCCTGCTTGCCGGCATCGCACATGCAGCGTACGGCATGCTTGAACACCTCGTTGCCCGCCATTTTGACGTAGACATCCTTGCGGGCGATATGCTCGGCCGTCAGCCGATGCCGGCTGCCCATGCCGGGAATGTTCAGCAAGTGCGCCAGGCTTCCGTCCGACCCCATCACGTTGGAAATCAGGCCGCGTCCGTGCGCTTCCTGGCCGGCCTGCACGACGGCCGCCCCCGCACCGTCGCCGAACAGGACGCACGTCGCCCGGTCTTCCCAGTCTATGAACGGGCTCAGTTTTTCCGCGCCGATCACCAGCGCCGTGCGATAGGCGCCGCTTTCGATCATGCACCGGGCCGTCTCCAGGGAAAAGAGGAAAGCCGAACAGGCGGCGGCCAGGTCGAAACAGACGGCGCGTTTCGCGCCCAGCATGTCCTGAATCAGACAGGCGCCGCTCGGCAGGTAGAAGTCCGGCGTAAACGAGCCGAGCACCAGCAAATCCACCTCATCGGCAGCCACGCCCGCCTGCGCCAGCGCCCGGCGTCCGGCTTCGGCCGCCATCGCGCACGCGCCTTCGCCCTCCTCGGCAATGTGCCGCTCGCGGATGCCCGTGCGAGTCACAATCCATTCGTCCGAGGTCTCGACCATCTTTTCGAGATCCGCATTGGTCAAGGTCCGCTTCGGCAAATACGAACCGGTTCCCGTAATCGCAATTCCCGGCCTGTTCCCCTTCATGCCTCACCGCCCATACGCTTGATGTCCTCGACGATCGCCTCGTTAAGATGATGGTGCACGGAATCGCCCGCCACGCGCAGCGCGTGGAAAATCGCCTTGGCCGACGACGAGCCATGCGTGATGATGCAAACGCCGTTAACGCCCAGCAGCGGCGCGCCGCCGTACATTTCCGGATCGAGCCGGCGCTTCATCGCCTTGAGCGCGCCGGCCAGAAACAACGTGCCCGCCAAACGCAGCGGGTTTTTCAGAAATTCCTGCTTCGTCCATCGCGCCACGGCCAGCGCGGTGCTTTCGCTGGTCTTCAGTACGATGTTGCCGACAAACCCGTCGCACACGACCACGTCCGTCTCGCCCTTGAACAGATCGTGCCCTTCCACATTGCCCCGGAATTTCAAGGGCGATTCGGTCAGCAGCCCGAAGGTTTCCTTTGTGATTTCGTTGCCCTTCGTTTCCTCGCCGCCAATGCTGAGCAGGCCCACCGCCGGACGTTCCTGGCGCAGAATCATGCGCGAATAGACGCTGCCCATAAAGGCGAATTCGCCGAGCATGCCCGGACTGCAATCGGTGTTGGCGCCCGCGTCAATGAGAATGAACGGTCTGTCCGTGGTCGGCAATACGGCCGCGATGGCCGGACGCTCGACGCCTTCCAGCGTGCGCAGCTTCAGGGTGGCCGCCACCACAACGGCGCCGGTGTTGCCGGCGGAAACCACCGCGGCCGCCTCGCCGTCCTTGATCAAGCCGATCGCGCGGCCGATCGAGGAATCGCGCTTGCGCCGCACGGCCAGCGCCGGCGCCTCGTCCATGCCCACCACTTCGGACGCGTGCAGAATCTCGATCTTGTCCTTGCGGCCCGGACAGGCGTCCAGCTCGCTGCGAATGGCATCCTGATCGCCAACCAAAATCACCTTGGACAGGCCGCGAAGCCTGTTCGCGCCTTCGACAGCGCCCCGCACAATCTCGCGCGGAGCGAAATCACCGCCCATGGCGTCTACCGCAATGCGCATGCTCGCGTCTCCTTGCCGTCGGCAAACGAGGTCAGGCTTCCACCGTCAACACTTGACGGCCGCGATAGTATCCGCAGGCCGGACAAACCCGATGCGGCTGCCGCGACGCGCCGCATTGCGGACAAGGCCCGGTCTCCGGATAGGATTTTCTGTGCGAGCGGCGGCGCATGCGCGCGCGGCTTTTCGACATTTTTCTTTTCGGTACAGCCATAATGCTCCCTATTGTTCCTGTTCGGCCGTTCCTGACGGCTGCAAGCCGTCAAGCGCCGCCCACCGCTGGTCGGAGGGCCGACGGCAATCGCACGCGGCTTCCGCCCGGCGAATTCCGCATTGCGGACACAGGCCGGGGCAGTCCTCCCGACAAACCGGGAAGGCGGGAAAACGGAGCAAGATAGACTCGCGAATGTCCGCCGTCAAGTCCGCAAATTCATCGTTTTTCCCGATCTCCGGCGCCAGCCGAATATCGGGTTCGCCTATCTCCATCGAAAAAAACTCGTCGCAGCGCGAGCACCGAAAGCGGGCCCTTGTCCGCACCTCGCCCTCGACAATCAGCTGCCCGGCCGCTTCATACACCGTCAAGCGACAGGAAATCGGGCCGATATCCCGCACATGCTCGGCATCCGACTCCGTGCCGAGCCCCAATACGGATGCCGGCAACTCGCCCGCCACCGTCCGTTTCTCATACCCGACATCCTGCAGGCGTATTCGCATGGTCGCGCTCCGCCATCTTCTTGCAAATGGCCTTGTAGACCGGTTCCGGCACGAACTGGCGCGTGTCGCCGCCCAGTTCCGCCACTTGGCGCACGATGCTTGAACTGACGAAACTGTGGATTTCCTTGGGCATCATGAACAGAGTCTCGATCTCCGGCGCCAGCTTGCGGTTGGTCAGGGCCATGGGAAACTCGTATTCGAAATCGGAATAGGCGCGCAAGCCCCGTATCAGGATGCGGGCGTTTCGGCGGCGCGCGTAATCCACCAGCAGGCAATCGAACGGCGCCACCTCCACATTCGACAGTTTCCTGACAATCCGCTTCGCGAGGGCAACGCGCTCTGACAAATCGAACAGGGGATACTTGTGCGTCGCTTTCGCCACGGCCAGAATGAGCCGGTCGAACAATTCCGCGCCCCGTTCCACCAAGTCCAGATGTCCCAGCGTCAACGGATCGAACGTTCCCGCGTAAATAGCCAGCTTCTGTTTCGGCATGTTCGTGTCCTCTGCTATGCCCCTTCCGTTGCGTCCGCCACGGCGGCCCGGTAGAAAAGGAGGCGTGTCGCGCCGTACTGGCGCGCATCGTCCAGGCGCCATCCGCGCAAACTTGTCTCGTGCGAGGCGCGCGCCGCTTCCATAATCCACATGCCGCCGGGCGCCAGCGCGCCTCCGAGCCGCACCCCGTCCGCCAGCCGCTCCCTCCACTCGGTCTTTCCGTAGGGAGGATCGGCAAAGATAATGTCGAATTCGGACACCGCAAGAAAATTTTGCGGCTTTTTCAGGAATCGGTCCACGGACACGGGAACGATGGCGGGAGCCGACACGCCCAGCGCGCGCGCATTCTCGCGCAGACAGGCCAGCGCGCGCCGGTCCGACTCGACCCACGCCACGGATTTCGCCCCGCGGCTCCACGCCTCGATCCCCACCGCGCCGGACCCGGCAAACAGGTCCAGAAAGCGCGCGCCCACAATGCGCGCGCCCACAATGTTGAACAGCGCCTCCCGCACGCGGTCCTGCGTCGGGCGCGCCTCCGTGCGCGGCGCCAGCAAGCGGCGCCCGCCCGCCGTTCCCCCTGTGATTCTCATGCGCGCACCCTGCCCCGAAAGGCGCTTGGATAAGGCCTTTTGTCGGATTTAGCTTTTCCTTCGGACTTGCCGGTATTTGGGTGTATCGGACTTGAACAATACACCTCGGCACGGCCAAGATGCAATACTTTTCGAGACGATCATACCGCAGGAAACGATATGCGTCCGGGCCCCGGTTCACCCGGCATCCCGAATCCGCCACGCCGTCAGCGAGGATTTCCGCTGCGAGCGCGCCTGCGGATACGCGCTCCCGCGACGAACCCCTCGCTTATTCCCGGACAAGCGCGGCGGCGGCCTGAACAATGGCGCGGACCGATGGCAAGGCGGCGTGTTCCAAGGCGGGCGCGGCAGAGATCGGCACGTCGGGACAGGTCACGCGGCGCAGGGGACCGTCCAGCGAATCGAAGGCGTGTTCGAAGACGCGGAACCCGATTTCGGCGGCGAATCCGCCCGTGCGACAGCCTTCCTCGACGATCGTCAATCGGCCCGTCTTGCGCACGGACGCCTGGATCGTTTCCTCGTCGAGCGGGGCCAGGGTGCGCACGTCTATCACCTCGGCTTCGATGCCGGTCGCGGCCAGTTCCCGCGCCGCCCGGCGCGCGAGCTCGGTCATCCAGGACCAAGCCACAAGCGTGACGTCGCGGCCCCGCCGCACGACGCGGGCCTTGCCAAGCGGTTCGCGGCGGCTCGGCGTTCGCGCCGGCGCCGGTCCGCGCAGACTGTAAAGCAGCTTGTGTTCGACGAACAGGACGGGATTGGGATCGCGGATGGCGGCGTCCAGCAGCGTCTTCGCATCGGCAGGCGTGGAAGGCGCAACCACCTTCAGGCCGGGCACGCGGGCGAACAGGGCTTCGAGCGATTGCGAATGGGTCGGGCCGTAGCCGCGTCCGCCGCCGGCCGGAGTGCGGATCACAAGCGGGCAGGTCCACGGCGCGCCGAACACATAGCGCGCCTTGGCCGCCATGTTGGCCAACTGATCGAATGCCAGCAGAATAAAATCCATGAACATGATTTCCACAACCGGCCGCGAACCGGCCAGCGCCGCGCCGATCGCCATGCCGGTGAAACCCGCTTCGGATATGGGCGTATCGCGTACGCGGTCCGGCCCGAACTCGGCCAGCAAGCCGCGTGTCACGCCGAAGGCGCCGCCATAGGCGCCGATGTCTTCCCCCAGCAGGAACACGGTTTTGTCGCGGCGCAGCGCATCGCGCAATCCTTCCCGCAACGCTTCGCAACCGGAAAGGATCCTCATGCGAACACCCCTTCCTCCAGCGTGGCCGGGTCCGGTTCCGGGCTGCGCCGCGCGAACGCGACTGCCGCTCGTACACAGGCGCGCGCCTCCCCGCGCAGCCGCCGATCCTCGTCGGCCGACAGCCGGTTCTCGCGTCGCAATCGCGCCCGCCAGCGGCGGATAGGATCGCGCCGTCGCCATTCGGCTTCCTCTTCGCGCGTCCGGTACACGCGCGGATCGCCCCGCGAATGGCCCGACAACCGGTAGGTCATGCATTCGATCAGGGCCGGCCCGTCCCCGCGCCGCGCGCGGGCGATGGCGGCAGACACCGCCCGATACACCGCGGCCGCATCGTTACCGTCCGCCGTTTCGCCAGGCATGCCGTAGGCGGCCGCGCGCGCGGCCACGCCGGAGACGGTCATAGCCTTCTCGACCGGCATGGACATCGCGTAGCGGTTGTTTTCGCAGATGTACACCGCAGGCAGCTTCCAAAGCGCCGCCATGTTCAGCGACTCGTGAAAAACGCCCTGGTTCGAAGCGCCGTCGCCGAAAAAGCACAGCGCCACGCGCCGCTGGCGGCGCATCTTGAACGACAGCGCCGCGCCGGTCGCCACGGGAATGCCGCCCCCGGTAATGCCGTTCGAGCCCCAATAGCCGAGCGCCGGATCGGTCATGAGCTGGCTGCCGCCGCGCCCGCCCGAATAGCCGGCTGCCTTGCCGAACAATTCGGCCATGATCCGGTTCGCATCGGCGCCGCAGGCCAACGCATGGCCATGCCCGCGATGCGTGCTCGTGACGCAATCCCGGCCCGGCCGCATGGCCAGGCAGGCGCCAACCGCCACAGCTTCCTGTCCGATCGCGGCATGGGCCGTGCCGTGCACAAGCCCCTGCGCGAACAGCGCCTCCACTTTCTCCTCGAAATAGCGAATCGTCAGCATCAGCCGATACGCCGCAAGCTCGTCCAGTTCACTCATGGCAGAAGATAGTCCTTGGTCCGTAGTCCTTGGTCCTTGGTCGCTCAAAAGATCTCCCGAAACAAATCGCTCTTGTCCGATCTGTCCGATCACCGGCCACTGGTTCCTGGCTCGTCCCGCAGCGCCGCCAGCGCCAGGCATACGGCGCTGCCGCCGGGATCCGCGCCGTTGACCAAAACACGCCGTACAGGGCGCGCGCATTGTTCTTTCATCGCAAACTCCACGCCGGGCAGCGGATCGCACTCTGTTAGATTCACGGTGAACGGAACATGGCCGGACGCCATGGCGCTTAAGGCCGCGCACATGCGAAGCGCATGCCCCGCGCCCAGCGTTTCGCCGATCATGGACTGCAAACTGGAAACCGGCACGGGCTCGGCCCGCGACGCGAAGACGCGGGCGAGCGCCTGCGCCTCGCCTGCGTCGCCTGCGCCGCTGCCGTTCGCCGCCGCGCACACCCAATCCACGCTGTCAGCCGTCCAGCCCGCTTGCGCCATGGCCTGGTTCATGGCCCGCTCCAGACCGGCGCCGCCGTCGCGGCCGGGTTCGGCAACCACGCCTTCCCCGACGCCAGCCAATTCGGCCAGCATGCGCGCGCCGCGCCGTTCGGCCTGCGCAGCCTCTTCCAGCGCCAGAAAGGCACACCCTTCGCCCGGCACGGTCCCGTTGCGTGCGCGATCGAACGGCGCACAACGCTCCGGACCGCCGTCTGTCGGAGACAAACGGCCTGTCGCTTCCAAGCCTGCCGCCATCGGCTCCGACAACGCTTCGACACCGCCGGCAAAAACCAAGTCGGCGCGGTTCTGGCGAATCATGTCGAACGCGGCGGTCACAGCGTGCCCCGAAGCAACCGATCCGGATGAGAATTGCCAATGCGGACCTTTCAATCCGTATTCCATCGCCAACAGACTGATTGTCGTATTGGCATAGGTGTGCGGAAAGAGAAAGGGCTTAACGAACCGTGGCCCTTTCGCTGCCAAGTCGGAGAAGAACAAGGCCATGGTTCCAAGATTCCCGCAGGCAGATCCAACCGTCAGGCCAGCGCGCGGATTGCCCGCCAGTCCGCCCGGATCGATATCGGCGTCTTCGAGCGCCAGGCTCAAGCCGGCGAAGGCCAGCTCGGAATGCCGGTCCAGAAACGCCTTGGGCGTTTCCAGATAATCTTCCACCTGAAAATCGCGTATCTCGGCGGCCAGCCGAGCGCGCAGCCGGGCCGAATCGAACAGCGTCCTCTCGCCGATCGCGCTCCGGTTCGCCCGCAGCCCTTCGTCAAAGGCCGCACGGCCGATCCCGATCGGCGTGGCCATGCCCGCGCCCGTCACCATCACGCGTTGCGCATCCATGGAGACAAGTAACACGGAATTGGGCCGACTTGTCAAGAGGCAACGGGCTCCGAAGCGAAACTGGACACAGCCCCGTTTTGCCGAGCTATCGTCCGCGTCGTCGTTCTCGTCCTCGCTTTCACCCGTCAGCTTTGCGGAGGCAACATTTGGGATTGCGCGCGCCAGCCTGCTTTAGTAGAACGCTTTTTGCGTCTTGCGGAAACGAAAATCGAAACACGACGGCGGGAGTTGGCTCCATGGCATCCGATGCGCTACTTGTGATTCCAACCTACGAGGAACGCGACAACGTGCGACCGATCGCGCGCGCGGCGCTTGCGCAACTGCCGGACGCGCACATTCTGTTCGTGGACGACAATTCGCCGGACGGTACCGGCCAAGAGCTGAATGCCATGGCCGCGGACGACCCGCGCATTCATGTGTTGCACCGCAAGGAAAAGAAAGGGCTGGGCCGCGCCTATATCAGCGGGTTCCAATGGGCGCTGGCCCGCCCGTATCGGCTCGTGTTCGAAATGGACGCCGATTTTTCCCATGATCCCGCCGAATTGCCCAGGTTCGTCGAGGCGGCGCAAGATGCGGACCTGGTGCTGGGCTCACGCTATATGGCCGGCATCCGCATCACCAACTGGCCGCTTCGCCGTCTGGTCCTCAGCAAAAGCGCATCCCTCTACGTGCGGCTGATCACCGGCATGCCCGTCACCGACCCCACCGGGGGGTTCAAATGCTTTCGGCGCGAGGCGCTGACGGCCGTACCGCTCGACGAAATCGTATCCAACGGCTATTCCTTTCAGGTGGAAATGACGCACACGCTCTGGCTGCGCGGATTCCGCATTCGGGAGATTCCCATCACGTTCGAAGACCGCCGCTCCGGTCAATCCAAAATGAGCACAGTCATCTTCCGCGAAGCGCTATGGATGGTCTGGCGCCTGGCCCTGCGCTCCGGCTTCCGCAGACGGCCCCGCAAACGGCAGGAGCAGGACAGAAAGCAGGGAACATGAACGAGACACTTAAGACACAAGGGGAAGAGGCCCATGGCTGGCGCGCGGCGCTGGAAGCGCTGCGACCCGCGCAATGGACCAAGAACCTTCTTGTTCTGGCGGCGCTCGGTTTCGCCTGGGGCGACCGTGCGCGCCCCGATCATGTCGCCGCGCCGGCTACGGTGGCCGGCGTCCTGCTGGCGGCCATCGTATTCTGCGCCGTCTCCAGCGCCGTGTATCTGGTCAACGATCTGCTCGATATCGAGGCCGACCGCGCGCATCCGCTCAAGCGACATCGCCCCATCGCCGCCCGCCGTCTCTCCCCGGCTCGCGCCCGGTTGCTCGCGACGGCGCTGCTGGCAGGCGGCGGCTTGCTTTCGCTGGTGTTCTTGCCCGGCCCGTTTCTGGCTATTGCCGCATTCTATGTTCTTCTGCAATCGCTCTACAGCATCGCGCTCAAACGCATCGCGCTCGCCGACATCATCGTCATCGCCGCCGGGTTCGTGCTGCGCGCGCTGGCCGGCGCCTATGCCGCGCGCGTTTCCTTCTCGCCGTGGCTGCTGCTGTGCGCCTTCTTTCTGGCGCTGTTCCTGGCTGTCGGCAAGCGCCGCCACGAAAAAGCCTCGCTCGCGGACAACAACGCCGAACAACGGCCCAGCCTCGACCGCTACAGCCTGCGCCTGCTCGACCAGTTGGCCGCCATCACGGCCGCCGTCACGATCGTCGTGTACGCCCTCTATACGCAAGCGCCGGAAACCGTGGAGAAGTTCGGCACGTCCGGCATGGGCTTCACCCTCCCTTTCGTGGTCTTCGGCATCTTCCGCTATCTGGACCTGCTCTATCGCCACAACCAGGGCGATCAGCCGGAAAAGGCGCTGCTCGCCGACCGGCCGCTTCTGGTCACAATAGGCTTGTACGGCCTGACGGTTTTGGCTATTTTCATGATTCAGTAGTTGTTTTTCCAGAAAACAGGGTTGCGCCTTTCGCGTATGTTTTCACATCTTAATGAACAGCCAACACGGAACATCCAACCGAACAGGAGACGAAGCTTCGCGCTTCAGTTTTTCAAACGGCGTGCCGCCGAGATTCCTCGCTATGCTCGGAATGACACTTGCGCTCGGGTAGATTGCCCTGATTTGGAGTTTGGATATTCCGTGTTGGCTGTTGGATATTGACATTGGGTCTGCGGGCGCAGCCCGCCTTTACATCTTTGGAGGACAACCATGAACAACGCCACGGCGGTCGCTGCGCCGCCGCGCCATTCCTTTTTCGGAGCGACAGGCTGGAAAACGTTCGGCATTGCCTTTGCGCTGGCCCTGGGCGTCTATGTTCATACGCTGGCGCCGACGGTGACGCTGGAAGATTCCGGCGAGCTGGTCGTGGCGGCCGATCATGCCGGCGTGCCGCATCCGCCCGGCTATCCGGTCTGGACCATGATCTCCTGGGCCTTCGCGCGCGTGTTCTCCTTCGTGCGTTTCCGCGGCCAGCCGAATCCTGCCTGGGCCGTGAACCTCGTTTCCGCCGTTTTCGGGGCGCTGGCCGTGGGCCTGTTCGCCATGCTGATCGCCCGCTCGGGCCGCGACATTCTGCGCCACGTCTTTCCCGCGAATGCTTCCGCCGAACCCGACGCCGACAACGGCAACGCGCGGCGGCACGGCTTTCTCTGCGGCGCCGCAGGCATATCGGCCGCCCTGCTGTTCGCCTTCACCCACGCCATGTGGTCCCAGTCGGTCATTGCGGAAATTTACACGCTCAACGCGTTTTTCCTGGCCCTGATTTTCTTGCTGACCTACCAGTGGATGTTCGAGCCCACCGACAAGCACCTGTACCTGACAGCCTTCGTCTTTGGCCTGAGCCTGGCCAACTATTACGCGCTGCTGCTGATCATCACGCCGCTGACCATCATCGTCCTTCTGAACGACACGAAACTGTTCCGGGACTTCGCGATCGCCGGCATTCCCTACGCGATCCTGTTGGGGCTCGCCTACATCGGGCGCGTGGCCGAGGTCGAGCCTCAGGCCGAAATGAAACTGAGCGAGATTTTGCGCGCGCTGTTTGTCGAACGCCAAGTCCCGCCCATCACGCATCCCACGCACATGGTCTTCCATTTCTATCTCTTCCTGAATTTCCTGATCCTGACGCTGGCCTGGTTCTTTCTGCCCCGGGGAAAAACCGTGGCCATCAGCATCGCGCTGGCTCAACTTGGGTTCGCCTTCTACATCTACATGCCGCTCGCCTCCGAATTCCGGAATCCGCCCATGAACTGGGGGTATCCGCGAACCTGGCAAGGGTTCCTGCACGCGGTCAGCCGCGGTCAATACGAACGATTCGAGCCGGTCAACATCTTTTCCCTGCGTTTCATCGATCAGCTGGGCGACTACTTCAGCGACTTGCGTCTCCAGTTCACGCTGCCGCTCGCCCTGCTCGGCTTCCTGCCGTTCACCGCCTGGAAACTGCGCGCCGGCAACCGATCCCTTCACATCTTCCCCGTCGCAGCAACACTGGCGTGCGCAGGCGCCCTTGTTGGCATTGCCGAAACATATCTTCTGGCGCCGTTCTTGACCGGCCCGCCGCCCGGCATCTACAAATGGTTTCTGCTTCCCGTCCTGATCCTGGCGCTGCTGGGCGGCATGCTGCTGCTGATCGGCCAGGCCGGCGGACTTCTGGACATTGTTCGCGGCAGAAAACGCGCCACATTGTCGGAACGCCTCGTGTTGGCCGCCGTCTTTCCCATCGCGGCCTTCGGCTACCTGTACTACCTCGCGCAACTGACGAAAAACATCGTGTCCGTAACGGAGCCGTTCCGCACGGCGGGCCACGTCTTCGAGTCCGGCGAGGCCATGGAAATCGTCCTGCAAACGATGGGCATCTTTTCCATCATGCTGCTGCCCGTTGTGCTCGCCGTTCTGATCGTGTTCCTAATGAAAAGCCAGTTCGAGATGAAGCTGATCCTGAACGATACGGCCCAGCGCTGGATCATCGCCATCCTGGCCGGATTCATGGCCATGAGCGTCATCATGATCGTCATGGCCAACCCGAAAGGCGACATACAGGACAGCTTCATTCAAAAGGTGAAATTCATCTCCTCCCACGCCCTGTACGCGCTCTGGATCGGCTACGGCCTGATTCTGGCCCTGTCCTACATCGCGCAGAAGTTCGGACGCCATAGCGGCTTGCCGCAGGCCGCGCTGGCCCTGACGTTGCTGTTGCCGCTGGCGCCTGTCTGGCATAACGCGACCAACGAGCATCTGATCAAGGTCTATGGCGGCGCCGACCAGCACGGACAGGATTTCGGCTGGCAATTCGGCAACTATCAGCTTCGCGGCGCCGAGGCCATTCTCGAGGAGCTTTGCCCGGACGAGGAACCGCCCCCGAACCCGGAATTTCCGGAGGCCATGACGCAGGACGCCATCTTTTTCGGCGGCACCGATCCCGGCCGGTTCGTGCCGACCTACATGATCTACTCCGCCCGCGTGCGCGAAGATGTCTACCTTATCACGCAAAACGCGCTGGCCGACAACACCTACATGGCCGTGATGCGCGACCTGTACGGCGACCGCATCTGGATCCCCTCCGAACGCGACAGCGCGCTGGCTTTCCAGCGCTTCGTGGACGACATCCAGTCCGGCCGCCGTCCGAAACCGCCGCATGCGGACCTCAAATTCGAGGACGGCCGCGTCCAGATCACCGGCGCGCTCGGCGTCATGGAAATCAACGGCATCCTGACCGAAGCGATATTCCAGCGCAACCGGTTCCGGCACGATTTCTACATCGAGGAAAGCTATGTGATCCGATGGATGTATCCCTTCCTGAGCCCGCACGGCCTGATCATGAAAATCAACAGCGACCCGACCCCGCTTACGCCGGACATCGTCGCCGCCGACCGCGATTTCTGGGACTGGTACGCGCGCCGACTGCTCGCGCGAGACGATTTCCTGCGCGATGTCGCCGCGCGCAAGTCGTTTTCAAAGCTGCGCAGCGCCATCGCCGGCCTGTATGCCGCCCGTAACATGCTGCGCGATGCCGAAGCGGCCTTTCAGGAAGCGCGCCTGCTCTATCCGCTCAGCCCGGAAGCCAATTTCCGGATTGTTCAGGAAGTTTTCCTGCGGCAAAACAGGTTCGCGGAAGCCCTGCACGTTCTGGAAACCCTGTTCGAGGAGGATTTCCGCAACAAGCGCATCCCTCCGCTCATCGCCCAGGTGAGCCGAATGCAGACCATGACCGAACGCATTGCCCAGTACGAAAACAAGTTGCGCACGAAAAAAGCCATTGACCCGAACGAACTGCTTCAACTCAGCAGGCTGTATCTGGATGCGGGCAGGCAAGAGGCTTTCTTGCGACTGGGCGAACAAATCCTCCGCAACACCGACATCCCGTCCGTTATCCACTTCCGGCTCGCCCAAATGTACTCGGGCCTTCGCCGTACCAACGAAATGATTCGGGCGCTCGAACTTGGCAGACGCGACATGCCCGACAACCTGCGCCCGGAAATATACATGGAAATCACCCGCATGTACGGACAGGCACGGAAAACGGAAAAGATGGCCGAGGCGCTCGACATGTATTTGCGAGTCAAGCCCGACGATTACCTGGCCCGGCTCGATCAGGCCACCTTGCGCATCCAGCGCAAAGCCCCGGCAGAAGACGTGCGCGAATCGCTGCGGCTCGCCATCGCTCACGGCGGACGGAAAGCTGCGGAACTGATCGCCGGCAACCCGCTGTTCGCGCCCTACCGCGAAGGACTGGCTCCCGCCGCGCCCGCGCCTTCGACTCGGGCGCCGCTGCCCGGCTTTCCGGGAACCGGCGCGCCGCCACCCGGCGTCTTTCGGCCCGCACCGGCGCCGTAAGGCCTCTTAGCGCCTTAATCCCGCATTGATGTGCAAAAAAGGACCAAAGAGGATTCGGTGGACGCATTCATTCCGTTTTCTGTCTGTAGGCGCCACCGGTTTGCTTTCGCAGTCCCGACCGTCGTCGTTATGAAACGGCGACGGAGGCCCGTCGCCCTCCCGTCTCGAGACGGTCAGGCAGTGGAGGGCGGCAGGCCTCTGCCGCCGGATGGCGGCCAACCGTTCGTCCAAGCAGGTCGTTGGCGAAAGAAGCCGGAAAGAAATGGCGCGAGGGAATCGTGATCCGTAAGCGTCGCCGTAAGCGTCGACCGGAACGAGGGAAGATCGGTTGACGCTTACGGCGACGCTTACGGTGGACGATCCGGAA
>SLKS01000242.1 GCA_007134465.1 Kiritimatiellia bacterium
CCGTTGTAAGGGGAGCCAGTCGTTCGCATTATGGCCGCCCAGCCATTCCTGACGGTGTCCCTTCATCCTCGGAGCGGTCAACGCGAATGTTGGCGAAAGAAGACGGATAGACATGGCGCGAGGGAATCGTGATCCGTACGCGTCGCCGTACGCGTCGACCGGAACGATGGAAGATCGGTTGACGCTTACGGCGACGCGAACGGTGAACGATCCGGAAAGTGCGAACCGGCCGTTCCGTTTCCGCCAAGCGCCGACAAGAAAGCATAAGAAGGAGGCGACGTCGGGTTCCGCGCAAAGCGCTCCACCCGAAGCGGCTCAAGGCTGACGCATGCGCCGCGCGCCCGCCTCAAACGATATCCAGGTTGATCACGTAGGGGATAGCGTCCCAGTCTCGCGCGTCGGCAAGCCGGTCAAGTCGGGCACGGCAGGATTCCTTGATTTCTCCGACAAGCGCGCGAATCTTGCTGTCTCCTACGCAGCCGAGCAGGGAACGCGCCGTGGCGCAGACATGGCGCAGGCCGAGAAATCCGCGGCCGCCCGCATCGTCCCAGAACTCGGCCACAGAATCCAGGGCGACATCGAGATTGGCGAAAAAAGCCAGTTCCAGTCCGCTGTCGTCGCACAAGGTCACTTGGCGAAGATCGAGAACGAGAACCGAATCGCCGTAGCCGACCAGCCATTCCGCCGGCGCGGCCATGCCGGTACCGAAAACGAACAGCTTGCGTGCGGCCCGATATTCGCCAATGGAAGCCAGGGCGCGCGACGCCATGCCGAGCATCTGGCGGGGGCCCGCGATTTCGCCGGACGGCCGTTGCCGCAGATAGCATTCGATGGCGTGCGCCAATTCGGCGATGTTGCCGCCCAAATCGCAACCGTCCTCTCCGCACCATTCGGCGATTTGCGCGGTCACATAGGCGCCGACAGCGCCTTCGTCAGCCTCGCGGCTCTGTTCCGGATCCCAAATCATGGCTCCCCTTGCCCAACATGTCCCGGATCGCGCTGAGAAACTGCCCGACATCGCGGAAACGACGATACACCGACGCGAAACGCACGAAGGCCACCTCGTCGGTCTTTTCCAGGCGCTCCATCACTTTCTGCCCGATCGCCTCGCTGGGAACTTCCTGCTCGAATTCGCTTTCCAGTTCCTCGACAATTTCGTCCACCATGCGCTGTATGAGTTCGGCGCTGACCGGCCGCTTCTCGCATGCCCGGCGAATGCCGGCAATCAGTTTCTGTTCATCCAACTCTTCGCGATGCCCGCCTCGCTTGATCACGCGCAACCGGGTTTTCACAACTTCCTCGTAGGTCGTGAAACGGAATCCGCAGCGCAAACACATGCGGCGGCGGCGAATGACCGAATCGTTGCGCGCCGATCGGCTGTCCACAACCTTGTCGTCCTCGTGTCGGCATTTCGGGCAGCGCATGCTTTTCCCCTGATTTCTTTCCGTACAGGAACGCGCCTGTTCGGATCCCTGTCGCTGGCGGCAACACGTTCAATCTACCACTAAGGACAGAGAGGCCCATTGCTTCCATGGCTCTCTCCCCTTCGTGTCTTTGCGCGCTCAGCTTTCGACCGGTTACCTTCTCCGTCATCGTCGGCTCGATCATGCCGGGCCGCCCGTCGGCTACAGGCCGAGCATCTGTTCCGCCGCCTCGAGCAACGAAACCGAATTGCTGTTGTGCACGATCGCTTTCACGCATGTCTCGGATTCGAGAATGGGCCCGTCGTCGGCGATCGAATGCGTCTCGTCGTACAGCACAACGGGAATGGATCGCGTATTCGGCATCTTGCGCAGCATCTCGGCAACACTGTCGCCGTTCATGTCTTGCAGCAGATATTTCACTAGAATCACGTCCGGCTTCTGAACAATGGCCTTCTCCAGCGTTTCGGGGCCGGTACGGGCGGTATCCACGATATGACCCGCATCCTGAAACGCGCCAGCCAAGTTCTGCACCACATCCGCGTCGTCCTCGCCGATCAGCACCTTGCGAGCGGTTTTGCGTTCGGGCGCGCGGCTCCGATCCGCGCCGCGCCGCAAGAAAATGATGCGCCCCACCTCCATCAGCAGATCGTCGGGATTGCACGGCTTGGCGACAAATCCGTCCACGTTCACATTGGCGAAAAATTCCGCCATGTTGGCCCGCGCCGTCAAGACGAGCACCGGGTAGCGGAGTTCCCCGTCCGGCCGGGTGATGTGCTTCAGAAACCCGATGCCGCCCATGCCCGGCATGCTCATGTCGAGCACAATTAGATCGGGTTTCAAGGTCTCGAGCCGCTTCAGGCCCTGCTCGCCGCTGTCGGCCGTGGTCACATCGTACCCTTCGAACAGCAGGAAATCGCGCAAGGTCACCAGCAGGCTGGTATCGTCGTCAATCAGCAAAATCTTGCGTTTTTCCTTTTCTTCCTGATTGGGCATGGTCATGCCTCCTACTTGGTCTTGGGTTCAACCGGCGGGCCGGACACGACGGCGCGCTGCCCGCCAAACGCAGCGCCGCCCAGAAACGCTTCCTCGACGCATTCGAGCAAATCCTGCTCCTTCCACGGCTTGCGCAAGGCGGGAATGGAGAAGTTCTGCAAAATCTCGGCGCCGGCCCGGCTGACATGCGCGCCGGAAACCACAAGGATCGGTATGCGCATCAATGTCTTCTCGCTCTTCATGCGCAACACAGTGCCGGCGCCGTCCAGTTCCGGCATGATCAGATCCATCACGACCAGATCAGGAACGTTTTGCTCCATCTTTTCCAACGCTTCCTTGCCATTGCTTGCCCGAACCGTTCTGTATCCGTGCCGGCTCAACTGGCTCTCCATGACGTCCAGCACGCCTTTCTCGTCGTCCACGATCAACACGGCAGGCGCCAACGCCATGGGCAGCGCGACATACACCGCCGTCCCCGCCTCGCCGCCCGGCGGCGGGCTCAGGATGGTAAGCGCGCCGTGATGCAATTCCACAATCTCCTTGCTGATGGATAAGCCCAGCCCAGTACCGCTCGGCTGATCGCCCACGGTGAAATGACGATCCGTCACCTTGTCGATCGCTTCCGGCGGGATGCCCATGCCGGTATCCTCGACTTCGATCATGGCCACGCCGTCCCGTTGCGGTTTGCGGGCCACCCGCACGACAATACGACCGCCCTCCGGCGTGAATTTGATGGCGTTTCCGACCAGATTGATGATGACCCGCTCCATCTTTTGCGGGTCGCAGTCGGCGAATATGGCCGGATCGTCGGCCTGCACGTCGAGGCACAGTCGCTTCTGCTCCGCCTGAACCCGCAGCGATTCGGCGCTGCGCCGGACGAAGCGCGACAACGGCACGCGCGTCAAGGCAAGAGACAGCGTGTTCGTCTCGATCTTGCGCAAATCCAGAATGTCGTTCACGGTGCCCAGCAAACGCTTGCAATCGCCTTGCAGCAGGTTCAGATAGGTTTTCACCTTGTCGGGCACAGGCCCGACCACCCCGCGCAACATGTTGTCCACGGCATAGGTCATGGAGGTCAAAGGCGTACGCAATTCGTGGGAAACATTGGACACGAACTGCAAGCGGGCCTTGTCGTGCTCCTCGAGGCGCGCCACAGCCTCCTCCAGCGCCTCCTGCGCACGCTTGCGAATCGAAATGTCGCGCACGAAAAAGCAGAATCGGCTCTCGTTGTCCAGCGTGATCTTGTTGGCGGCGATTTCGGCCGGAAACGTGGAATTGTCGCGCCGCACGCAGTAGGCCTCGATCATCGTGAAGCGATGCTCGCGCAAATTGCGGCGGATAGCGTCCAGCAACGATTCGTCCGCCCCGGAAATGAGCGCCACAACCTTCTTGCCGCGCAAATCGTCTTCGCCGGACAGAAAGAAATCAGCCGCGCGCGTGTTGAAATCCAGAATGCGCCCCTTGTGATCGGCAATGAGCACGCCGTCGTAAATGCTTTCGAGCAGCTTCTCGTAATCGGAGGAACGGCTGTCCAGCCGGCGGGAGGCGTACACGAAGGCGGTATCGTCGAGACGAGAGGCAATGGCGGTTTGCGCCTTCTTGCGCGCCAGCGATTCCCCGTGAAAATCGGGGTGAATGTCAATACGCATGGTCCGGGTCGACCGGTCATGCTCGTCGAAGGCGCGTCCGCGATTGTCCGATGAGTCTTCCATAGCTGCAGGCATCTCCACAATCAAGGGCAAGATTTGCCACGAATTCGCGCGCATGGCAAGCGCAAACCGCCGTCCGTCACAGACACACCGGGTAGGTCGGCGCGCCCTTAAGCAGAGCGTCCGCGATATTTTGCGCGGCCTTCGTCTTGAGTTCGACCATGGCCTCTTCCGAATACCAGCCCGCATGGTCCACCAGCGTGACGTTGTCGAGAGCCGCCAGCTCGCTATCCGCAGGCAGCGGCTCCTGCTCGAACACGTCGAGCCCTGCGCAGGCGATGGCGCCGCTTTTCAGCGCGGCAATCAGGGCCGGCTGATCCACCAGCGGACCGCGCGCCGTATTGATCAGAATCGCCGATTCCTTCATCAGCGCGAACTGGGCGGCGCCCATCATGCCGCGCGTGGAAGGCAACACGGGCGCGTGCAGGGACACGAAATCGGATTCGCGCAACAGCGTGTCCAAATCGGTCGTCTCGACGCCATATTCCGCCGCCTTCTCCTGGGTCACCACTGGGTCGGAGACCAGCACGCGGCCGAGCCCGAACCCGGACAATTTGCGGTGGACCCGTCGCGCAATCATGCCGTACCCCACGAATCCGAACGTGCGCCCGGCAATCCGGCGCACCGGCTGCACACCGGTCAAATTCCATTCCCCGCGTCGCACATGCCGGTCTTTGCGCGAAATCTTGCGCACGCAGTCCAGGAACAGCGCCATCGCATGATCCGAGACATCCTCCTCGCAATAGTCCGGCACATTCGCCAGCGCAATGCCGCGCGCCTTCAGCGCCGCCGCGGCCACGTTGTCGTAACCGACCCCGTACCGGGAAACGCAGCGGCATCTTTCCAGCGCCGCCACGACCTTGGCCGTAACCGGCGCCAGATTCACAATCAGCCCGTCCGCATCCCTGGCCTGCGCGACGATACCTTCCTCCGTGTCGCTGCGTTCCACAACCACCTCGGCCCCGATCGCCTCCAGAACCCGCTTCTCCTCGTCGTAGGCCGGATACCGGCTATCCGCGATCGTCACCTTGTATTTCGCCATTTCAGCTCCTCCATTCGATGGAATTGTTCAAAGAATTCAGGCGCAGGACATAGCATCTCCCTACGATGCTGGCAAATCATTTAACCCTTCCTCAACGTTTCGGCGCGCCGCTCAATTGTATGCCGTCACGCGGAGCACGGCCTGTCCGTTGGGCGCGCCGGCCTTCAGCACGCGCTCGCGACGCAGAACTGTTTCTCCGCCCTGACGGCGCCTCCGCGTCTCGTGCACATCCTCCGGCGCGATCAGCGGCAGCTCGATGCGCGCAGGCTCGCCGGGCTCGCCCACCATGGTCGGCAGCAGGGAGATCGCACCGGCCGCCTGTTCCGACGGCCAATCCTTCGGCGGCTTGGACGCTTCCCGTGCCGCAAACCGCAACGGATGCCGCAACAGCCCGAACCAGGCGCCCGGCGTCCCTACGCCGACCTCCGAACTCAATGCCGTCAACACCGACGAATACAGATAATGCATGAACCGCGCCGCCTGCGAATCGGACACCGCCCGCGTCACCATAAGCTCCAGGCCGCACGGTCCCTGCACCGTTTCCTTGAACAAAACGCCCTGCGCCCAATCCTCCTTCCGCAACACCGCTTTGCCGTTCGCGAACTCGATCTTCTTGACCGACGTCTTCTCCGCAATGGCCGGTCGCGGCCAGATCAGTCGCGCAACCAGCACATGGTTCGCGGCCTTGCCGGACCGCCGACCTAACTGCGCCATCGTCAAAGTCTCCAGTCCAATCTCCAG
>SLKS01000166.1 GCA_007134465.1 Kiritimatiellia bacterium
CATTTTCCCGTAGGCTTTGGCCGTGTCGGGTCGGACATTGCCCGATTCGTTCTGAAAGGCCAGTTGCCGGAAGAGTACGCCGGATTCGTCGCCCGGCTTTTCGAAGTCGGTGGCCATGGAGAAGCGTGCCAGGCCCGATTTCATGATGGCGACACGAATGTCTTCGCCGATCATGCGCGTCTCCACGCGATACGGGCTGCGGTTATGGATCGGGCCCAATGTGATCACCGGCGTTTTGCCCGCTTCGGTTTTCAGGCCGTGCCGCAGCATGGAGGCGGTCATTTTTTCCACCACAAGCTGGTAGTCGCGCATGTCCACGCCGGCGGTGGCCACCCCTTCCTCGTGCGCCGGCACGTACACGCTGCCTCGCTGATAGCTTCGGCATCCGCCCAGCAGCGCGGCCAGGCAAATCCCCATGGTTATAGCCGTCTTCATCGCTCGCCTACCAACGTGTTGATCTTCCGACAAAGCGCACGGTCAACAGAAAGTCGGTGGCGTCGGGCGATGCGGCGATCCCGCTCATGAAGGCGGTTTCTCCGACGGACAGCGCCAACGGTTGCCAGGCGGACGTGGCCACATCCGCCACGACCCCGTTCGGGTCGAGCCAGACAAAACGGTATTCCAGCTGGATGTCCCGTCCGCCGACATTTTCGCCGCGCACCTGAACGTCCAGCAAATCGTTCGTGCGCTGGACAGTGCGTTCCGTAACGCGAATATGATTGTCCAGAATCAGCGAGTTCACCTCGACCCGATAGGTCAAGCCGCGTTTTTCCACCGTGGTCGGCGCCGGCGCGGCGCAGCCCGCCGCGAACCAGACCGCCACCATTGCGCAAATCCACCGTGCCCCATGCCCTGTTTTCATGTCTTGCTCCTTTCCCTTCGCGACATTCCATGAAGATACGCCATTCTTGAATCCAAACGTAGCGCGATTCGCGTTTCGTGTCAAGGCCCGGGCGCATATCGTTCAGCAATTCGCATTATGACGCCGTCCCCCGCGACCTTGCTTGCGGGAACGGGAGATTGGGGTGGAAAGGCGGTCTTTCCACCCCAATCTCAGGCTCCTGCCGCGCAAGGCGGCAGGGGGCCAGACCCAAACATCGTTTCTGGCCGTGTTTTTTCATGGACAATATCGGCCCGATTCGGATATGTGTTTCCGACCATGTCGAAAACAACAGACATTTCCGTTCCGCCCAAAGAAGGCTTTGTACGCTTTTGCGATCTGGATTTGAACGACGGAATCCTGCGCGCCATCGCGGACGCGGGGTTCCGCTATTGCACGCCGATCCAGGCGGCGGCGTTGCCGCCCGCCCTGGCCGGGCGCGACGTGGCCGGGCGCGCGCAAACGGGCACGGGCAAGACGGCGGCCTTTCTTATCGCCATCCTCGACCGTTTCGTACGGCATCCGCTGGGCCGGCAAGCGCGCGCGGGCTCCGCCGCCGTGCCGCGCGCCCTGATCATTGCGCCCACGCGCGAGCTCGTCATGCAAATCGAACGCGATGCGCATGCGCTCGCCCCTTACGTGGATTTGCGCGCGCTGGCCTTGTTCGGCGGTTCGGACCTCGACCGACAGCGGCGCAAGCTGCGCGCCATGAACCCGGAGCTGATTGTCGCCACGCCGGGGCGGCTGCTCGATTTCAAGACCCGGCGCGACATTGATCTCGGTCGCGTGGAAATCATGGTGATTGACGAAGCCGACCGCATGCTCGACATGGGGTTCATTCCCGACGTGCGCCGAATCGTGCGCGGCACGCCCCCCAAAGAGAAGCGCCAGACCCTCCTGTTCAGCGCCACGTTGTCGGACGACGTCATGCGCCTGGCCGCCAGTTGGCTGGCCAATCCCGTACGCATAGACATCGAGCCCGAGCAGGTTGCCGTGGACAGCGTTCGTCAAGTCCTCTACCTGGCGACCGCCCGCGAAAAGTTTCCTTTGCTTTATCATTTGCTGACGACCGAGAAACCCGAACGCGTGCTCATGTTCGTGAACCGGCGCGACACGGCAGAATGGTTGACGCGCGAACTCAAGCGCTACCGCTTCGATTGCGGCTTGATTTCGGGTGCGCTTTCCCAGAATCACCGCACGCGCACGCTGGCCGAATTTCGCGAGGGAAGACTGCCCATCCTCGTGGCCACCGACGTGGCCGGACGCGGCCTGCATATCGATTCGGTCAGCCATGTGATCAACTACAACATCCCCGAGGATCCGGAAGACTACGTGCATCGGATCGGACGTACCGGCCGCGCCGGCGCGAAGGGCACGTCCATTACCTTCGCCTGCGAAGAGGAATCGTTTGGCATTCCGCCCATAGAAGAGTATATCGGCCGGCCCTTGCCCTGCGAGCATCCGGATCCGGATTGGCTGACGATCCCCGACGATGTCGCTCCCTTGCGCGCAGCGGACGTTGTCATGCCAGCCGGAACCGGCGGCGATCAACGGCGACGGACGGGCGGGGGCGGCGGCCGTTCATCCGCTGGCCGGCGGCCCGGCGCGCGGCGGCCCGGCCGCAGGCCGCAAAGCGGTCGCCGGCGGTGACGGGCCTTTGCGTAACAGGCATGAAAACAACAGCGATAATCGAACGCTTGCGAGTGGCTCCGGGCAAAAAGGCGCGGCTGGCCGATTGGGATCCGGGCGATACTCTGGGATTCAGGAAGGGTAACGCCCGCCAGCGGCTGAAAGCGAATCTTGAGCGGCTGGCCGAATTGCAGTTCCGGCTGTATGCTGAAAACCGGCAAACTTTGCTTGTGGTGTTGCAGGCGATGGATACCGGCGGCAAGGACGGGGTCGTCCGCCATGTGTTCGGTCCGCTCAACCCGCAGGGGTGCCGGGTCGTGCCGTTCAAGGCGCCCAGCGCGCTGGAACTGTCGCACGATTTTCTCTGGCGCATTCATGCGCAAGCGCCGCGCCGAGGCGAAATCGGCGTGTTCAACCGGTCCCATTACGAGGATGTTCTCATCGCGCGCGTTCGCAATCTGGTCCCGAAAAAAATCTGGTCGAAACGCTTCCGGCACATTGACGATTTCGAACGCATGCTGGCCGAAAACGGAACGCGCATCGTCAAGCTCTTCCTGCACATCGGCAAGGACGAGCAGCGCAAACGCCTGCAAACCCGACAGGACGACCCCAACCGCCATTGGAAGCTCGATGCGGCCGATTTCGAGGAACGCAAGCGGTGGGACGCCTATATCGAAGCCTACGAGGACGCCATCGCACGCTGCAACAAACCGCATGCGCCCTGGTATATCGTTCCGGCCAACCGCAAATGGTTCCGCAACCTGGCCGTGTCGGAGATTCTGGTCGCCACGCTCGAGGACATGAATCCGCAGTTCCCCGCGCCGAACCACGACGCGCTTCGCATGACGCTGGAGGACTAGCGCCTAGAACAGCCGCAGGACGCCCACGGAAACGGAAAACGATTGAAAGTCCATACGGCGCGTATGGCCGTTGATCGCAACGTCGCCGGAGCCTAACAGGAAATCGTACGTTGCGCCCGCCTGCAGAAACAGTAGGTCGTTCACCCGGAAAGCGACCCCTCCCTCCACATGCGCGCCCGGCATGTCTTTCACGCCCGAAACGACGGCCGGTTCAACCGCGCCGGGGTCCGACGAAAGCGGAACGAAATCCGCATCGGCATCCAGCAGCGCGTACCCGACCCCGCCGCCAAGGAATGGCGCAACTCGTCCCTGCCCAGGCGTCCAGTAGCGGGCGCCCAACGAAATTTTCGTCATGCTCGCCTGCGTGACGCCGAGCGCACCCTGACGATCCTTGCCGGAAGCATGCAGAACCGACAGGAGCACATTCCAGCTCTCGGCCGTCCGGAACGACAACCCAACGCGCGGCACAAAAGCGCGATCCGATCCGCTAAGCGGTCCCAGCTCCCAATCGAGAAAGGCCCAGCCCAGATCCGCCTGAACGCCCCAGAAGCCTGCCGGAATGCCGTAGGTTCGCTCCGGTTCGGGCAAGGCCGCGCGACCAAGCCCATGTTGGCGATCGTTCGTTTCCGTTCCCGCCATGGCAGTCACCGCCACCACCGCCAGCGCAAGCGCCCCTGCCAGCATTCGCTTCATGATACGTATCCTCCGACCATCAACCATCAACCATCAACCATTAACCATTCATCGTCTACCTCTTTCCCGGCCAAACGCAAGCGCGAAAAACAGTTTTTTACGGTTTTCCCCCTTGACGCACCGCCATACCGGCGCTACTTTTGCATGATACCGGTATCAAACCTTTCGGGAGAAATGGAGAGAGATGAAAAAGAAACCGCTTGTGCGCGCCATGCCCGGCGAGCTGACGGCCAAGGTATACAATCGCATCAAGGAGCAGATAGCGGCCGGGTTGCTGACGCCCGGGCAATGCGTGCCGTCGGAACGCGAGCTGGAAAAGCTGATGAAGGTGAGCCGGGTCACGGTTCGGCGCGGGCTGGACAAGCTTGTCCTCGAGGGCCTGTTGCGTCGGGAGCCGGGGCGCGGTTATTTTCTGCCGGATCCGTCGCGTTCGAACGGGCATGGCGGGAACGGGCATGCCGTGGTGTTTCTGCACGATCATGACGAGGAGGCGCTGGCCGCCGGCGCCTATCATGCCCGCCTATGGGCCGGGGCGCGCGAGGAGGCGGCGCGAACGGGTTATTTGACCATGATCAGCGCGGTGCGCGCCGAGCTGCTGACGGCGGAAATGGCCGGCTCCTTCGCGTCAACGGCGGTGGGCGCGATTTGCGATCATACCGATCCCGAGGCGTTGCGCATGCTCGCGCGCACCGGTTTGCCAATTGTTCAGGTGGACTACTACAACACGGCTCCGGGCATAGACGTGGTTGCGCAGGACGATATCGGCGGCGTGTTGACGGCGGCGCATCATTTGTTCGGTTGCGGCCATCGTCGCATCGGCTATTTGGACACGGCAGCGATGTTGCGCCAGCAGAACCGGGCGGCCAATGCCGAACGCCGAACGGCCGCGTTTCTCATGGCCTGCGAACAGTTGGGCATATCGGCCCGGTTTCGTGCCGAAGCGGATTTGCTGCGGGAAACGGCCGTTGAGGGAACGCGGGCGCTGCTGGATGCGGGCGTTACGGCCTTGATCGTGCCGCATGGCGAGCTGTGGCCCAGTGTCAGCGCTGTTCTAGCCGAGCGGGCTGTAGAATACCCTGCTTTGTTCGGCGTGGTCACATGGGGCGATCCGTCTGTCGGCTCCGAAAACGGTTCGTTGCCTTTTCCCACATCGGTTACCTGGTGCAAGGAACAGATGGGGCGCGAGGCCGTGCGCCGTCTGATGCTTCGAATTGAGCGACCGGACACACGCCCGGTCACGACGATCATCCCCGCAACCCTGGTAGACCGGCAAACTGGCGGGCGGAGAAAGTGAAGAAAGGGATGAGGGCGGAAACCTGAAACCTGAAGAAGGAGAAAACCTATGAAGATCAAATCGTTCATCGTCGCATCGGCTGTTCTTGCGGCCACCGCTTTGATTTCGCAGGCTTTCGAGCCGACCTGGCTGCCCGGCGGCGAGGAGGTCAGGGCATCCGTTGCCGCGCGGCGCGGCCAAACGGAACTGTCGAAGCTGGCGCTTTCGATGGAACCCGGGACGTGGGCGGAGCTGAAGACGGAGCAACCGGCAAGGCTATGGAGCTCGCCCCGCTGGAAAGGCGGACGCAACAAGGGCGGCGCGGGCGGACTGCATATCGCCGGCTGGACCGACGACGCGCACTGGTGCAGCCGCACAGGCCAGTTCTTCTATATGGGCTTTCGCCAGACGCGCCGGTTCATTGCCTATGCCGAAACGACCAACGCCTGGCGCTCGATCCCGCTCGATCCCGCCAGCGACAACCCCTGCTTCTTCCAGCGGTTCGGGCATATCTACAGCAACAACGGCTTCGACCATGAGCGCAGCCGCTTCTATCATCG
>SLKS01000214.1 GCA_007134465.1 Kiritimatiellia bacterium
AACCGACATCGAAGCTGCGCAAAACGCGCTCAAGGAAGAGGAATCGTCCATACAGGCGCAAACGGATGCGCTGGACAAACGGTTGAACGCTGCCACCGAACAGGCTGAAATCCTTCGCAAGGAACGAGCCGTCGCCGCCGCAACCATCGAGCCCGACGAAACGGATTGGCTGAACCGGTACACTCGCCTGATCGAACGCAAGGACTTGGCTGTCGTGCAACTCACGGGCAATGGCGTCTGCACCGGCTGTCAAATGCGCGTGCCTCCGCAAACGGTGCAAGACGCGAAAAAACCCAACAGAATTGTCTCTTGCGATCATTGCGGCTGCCTGCTATATTGCTGACGGTGGATTGGTTTGGGCGATCGGTCGCCGCGCGGCCAATGTCGTGCGGAGGAAAGTCCGGACTCCATAGGGCAGGATGTCCCCGGCCGACCGGGGAGGCTCTTCGGTCAAGCGAAGGGAACGGAAAGCGCCACAGAAAACATACCGCCCCGATTCTTGCGCTTCGGCGCGGGAAACGGAGCAAGGGTGAAAAGGCGGTGTAAGAGACCGCCGGGTTGTCCAGCAATGGCGACCGCATGGCAAGCCCCATCCGGAGCAAGATCGAACAGAAAACCGCGAGGCGGCCCGTCTCGGCCCAAAGCTCGCTTTGGCAGGTTTTCGGGTAGATCGCATAGATAAATGACCGACTCCGCAAGGAGAACAGAATCCGGCTTATGTCCCAAACCAACTCCACCGCCGTATACATGCTCGCGAAAGCCTCCAAGCCGCTGCTGGCGCTGGCTGCCATCGTCGCTGTCGGCCAGGCGGTTTTCCTCTGGCGTACTCCAGCGCTCAGGCGCCGGACCGCACATGGGTCGCCCCCCGTCAGGATTCCCTCTCCTTGGCAAGATTCCTTTGTGCGACCTGACACGGATTTCTCCGTATTCCAACGACCGAAAACCGGGCCGGCTCAGAATGCCGGAACTCTGGCGCAACGCTTCCGTCTGGCCGGCACCTTCGTCGAATACGGTGGCGTAGCCGATACGCGTAAAGCCGTTTTGGACCACAGGCCGTCCGGCAAACAGACCATCGCCAGCGAAAAAGAGACCGTGTTCGGCGTCAGAATCGCGCGCATCCATCCAACCAGCGTGATTCTCGAAGACCCCGAATTGGGCCAGGAACGCATCTGGCTCAGCTTCACGGGCAAGCCGGAACTCCAAAAAGGGTTTGGCCCCGTTCCGCTGGACGCCACGGGAGGCAGCGCTTTCTTCGACACCCCGGAAGCCTTCTCCATCAAGCAAATAGGGGAGACAAGCTGGATCTTCCAGCGGGAAACCATTCTCGAATACTACCGCGAACTGCGCGACCAGCCGGAACGCTTGCTAAATGTATTCGATTCCATGCCGCCCGTGCGGGATGAACACGGCGTCATTCAAGGCTACCGGCTCGAAGTCAAGGGCGAGGCCGATTTCTTCCAGGCCGCCGGCCTGCGCGAAAACGATATCGTACGCAGCGTCAACGGCCGCAAACTGGCCAATCGCAGAATCGCCGAAGCTTTTATCTCCGACTTCATTCAGGACCGAGCCAACGCTTTCGTCCTCGATATCGAACGCGACGGGACCCCGAAGCAATTCGTCTATCAGGTCCGGTGAACGGGACGGCCGGAACATCGCCGGAAACCCCGCTCAGCCTACACAGCATCTTCTCTTTTTAGCCGCTAAACCGATTCCCACGTCGCATAACGCGCTTCTGTTCAGGGAGGCCGCCGCAGGCTTTGCGCAGGCGGACGACCGGTCTCCGGCAAGCATGAACGCGTGACGAGCTTGTCCGGCAAGCCAGGGTTCGTGCGGAAATCAGTTCGCAGAATTGGGCGTCTAGGCGCCCGTCCGGCAAGGCGCGAAAACAAAGCAATATTACCGATATTCCGTGTTTTCGCAACGCCGCCGGACGGGATGCATGGGCGTCCAAGCTGTGAGATGATTTTTGCGCGGGCCCCTTATGCCCCCGGCCATTCCGACTCCGTCCGGCTGTGGTTCCGCCGGGCCGTCCGATTTCCGGCAGCCAAAAAGAAGCGATTATTCGAGGGCTTGCAACCATATTTCGTCCTTGTGTCGTTTGCACGCACAATAACCCGAAAAGCCCGACATATTGGGGTTACCCCAACACACTGGTTTACATAAGATATATTATGCGACGTTGTTTGCCCGGGTTTCGGGGGGGACGGTTTGCTGGTTTGCTTATGGATCATTTCATGCAATTGGCAAATAAAACAGGCTATCGCCTGCGCTGATTCAGGATCACGCAGAGTGCGATGACCAGGCCGCCGGCCGCTAGGCGTAGCGGCTGAGCGTCTTCGCGGAAGATCAGCAGCGAGACGAGCACGGCCAGCGGGATTTTGGCATTGTTCATGACGGCGAGCGTACCGCCATCCACGCGCCGGGCGCCGGCGTTCCAAAGGAAAAACCCGATTCCCGACGGCACAAGTCCCAAATAGAGCAAGGCCAGAATCTCGTGCCGGGCAAGGGCAAGCCCGTCTGTCAGTGTCGCGCGGATTGCCGGAGCGGTCACGGCCAGCAAGCCGCCCAGATAGAGAAGCGCGAACAGTTCGATATCGGCGCGAAAACGTTCCTGCCCGGAAGAAGGGCGTTCGAACTTGTCCATGACGCCGGCGTAGGCGATCTGGCCAAGCGCGAAGCAGATGTTGGAGGCTTGGACCAGCAGAAAGCCGCGCCATTCCCAGCCGTACTCGCCACCGCGGTAGACGATGCCGCCCGTCGCCGCCAGCGCCGCCAGCGCCGTGCCCATATGAAGCCATCGGAAGCGCCCGCGCGTCCAATCGTGCGCGACCGCCACGTAGATGGGCGTGAATACGGTAAGCAACGCGACTTCGTGAGACGCAAGCCAGCGGAACGAGGCGATATAGGCCATATACATCAGGCCGTATTGCATCGCGCCGATCAGCAATAGCCGCCAGCGCAGCGGCGCCGGGAAGCGACGCGGCCGACAAAAAGGAAGAAAGATCAGAACCGAGAGAAACAGGCGTATCCAGGAAACGACGAACGGGTCCACGTTCCGTAGCGCGGCGCCGATCAGCCCGAAAGAAAAAGCCCACAAGACAGATGCGCCAAGCAAATATAGCATGCCATTCCCCTGCCCCTACCCGTGCCGTATGGCGAAACCGTCGAATTCGCCCGTAGAGGCGCTGTCCTTACGGGTCAGACCATCCACACGGGACCATGGCGAGCCATGCCGCAAGCGTTTTTCGAATTCCGCCAGCGTTTCGGGTTCGCCTTCGGCAACCGCTTCGACCGAGCCGTCCGGACAATTGCGCACCCATCCGCATAGGCCGAGCTGTTCGGCCTGCTCCTGAACGTACAGACGGAAGCAAACGCCTTGGACCCGTCCTTTCGCTATCGCGCGCATACGTTTCATGGCTCGTACAGGTACGCTTTTCGCATGGCGTTGGCAAGCGCTTTTCCGACTCAGCCGTTCTATTTATGGCAACTGTATCTGTCGGGATACCCCCCCTGAGAACTTCCGCCTAGGCGGAACTCTGGCTCGTTCTGTCAGAGCGCCGGCTTCAGCCGGAAGCTATTCCGCCGCTTCAGCGGCGCGTCCGGATGCCACAATGCGAATTGCTGTTTCCGGCTTGCCAGCGCAGGCGCAAGGCGCTAGTGTATCTTCCGATGACGACTACCGAAGGAAAATCGCTGCAACGGCATATGCTGTTCGGGGTGGCAGGCTTGGCGGCAGGCGGGCTGTTTCTTGTGCTGGATGCGATTGGCGAAGGCCGGTTCTATGGCGCGCCGGAATTTCTTCTTTTTCTTGGACGCCTGGGCTGGACGCTGATCCTTTCATCCGCCTTGTGGGAAACGATCGCCGCGACGAAGTTTCTGCTGCACATCGCCGACACGTCTTCCGGCTCGGAACGACCATGAGCCGTTTTGTCGCCCATCGCTCGGAGCCCCCGAATGCGAACCGGTGCGAGCGTTTCCTGTCGCGCAGTCCGCAGGCCACGCGAGCATACGCCCGGCGCCTGGCCGAACGGGCGCGGTCCGGCACCGTGTTCGCCCTGTGCGGCGACTTGGGCAGCGGAAAGACCTGTTTCGCGCAGGGCATGGCGCTGGCGCTCGGCGTCGAGCAGCCGGTGACCAGCCCCACATTTTCGCTTGTCCGCGAATACGCGGGGACGCACGGGCAGTTCATCCATGGCGATCTCTATCGGCTGCGCGAAGCGGCGGACGACGACACGCTGGACTGGGACGCTTATCTGGAACCTAAGGGACTGGCCGCCTTCGAATGGGCCGATCGCTCGCCGGATCTGTTTCCGCCGGACACCGTGTGGGTACGCCTCGAAACGCTCGACCATCCGTCCGTTCGCCGGATTCGCGTGGGAAACAAACGAGTCGCATTCTAACTCCGTTGTCACCTTTGCCGTAAACCTCAGCGATTCCTGCTGTGATCGCTTGGTCAGAGTACCGGCTTCAGCCGGAAGCTTTCCGGCGGCTTCAGCCGCCGGGCAGTCGGGATTTTCGATCTGCATCCCGCCTTCGATTTCTCCCGTCAGCTTTGTCGAGGACGAGGCGGAAGGATAAGGCGCCAATTAAGACGGCGCCGGGCGGAAGAGAATTTGCCGACGGTCCACATCCACGCCGGCAACCGTAACGCGCAGTACGCTGCCCGGCCGCAAAGGGCGTCCGTTTGCCATGCGCCGCCCTGCCCGCCTTCCTCTCCGGTCTTTGCCGCGGAAACTGTCGCGCGAGTCCGCGCGCGCATCGATCCTAACTTCTCCCTGGAGCGGCAAGTCCTGCAGTTCCGCGAAGCAGCGGCGGCCGCGAACGGCAACAACTACGGCCGAACGCGCTTGCGGTGAGCGCTGGCGCGCTTCCTCCAGCAGATGGCGGAACAGCAGCAATTCGTTGAGGTCGCGCGCGGCTTCGTCGGCGACGCGTTCGGCGGCCGAAAGATGCCGGGCCAGCTCCTCGGCGGCGGCTGGCGTCCCCTCCCCTGCCCCTTCGGTTTTGGCCTCGGGCCAGAGACAGGCGGCGAGCGTTCGATGGACGGTCAGATCGGGATAGCGCCGAATCGGCGAAGTAAAATGGACGTACTGGTCCTTGGCCAACCCGAAATGGCCGTGATGAAGCGCGGAATAGAAAGCCCGTTTCATGCTGCGCAAGGCCAGTGCGCGAAGATGGTTCTCCAGCGGATCGCCGCGCAGGTTCGAGAGAAACGCCGACAGGCGGGCGGGATGCGAAAGGTTGCCCGGCGCATAGCCCATGGCTTCGAGCCGTTCGCGCAGCTTTGTCAGTTTTGGCGGATCGGGCGGTTCGTGATAGCGGGAAAGCGCAAGCGCTCCGGCAGCGCGCAGCTCCATGGCCACCGCCTCGTTGGCCGCCACCATGCACTCCTCGATCAGAGCGTGGGCGGCGTCGCCGACCTGCATGCGGATATCTTTCACAAAACCGTTTTCATCCACGCGGATGCGGGGTTCCGGCAAATCGAAATCGAGCGCATGCCGTTCCCGGCGGCACGCGGCCAAATCTTGGGCCAACGCATGCAAGCGCCGCAGACTCGCCGTCACGGTTTCCGGCAACGCAGGTTCGCATCCGTCCGCCCGTCCGTCCAGAACCGATTGCGCCTGCTCGTAAGTCAGGCGCGCGGCGGAGCGGATAACGCTGCGCGCGAAGCGTCGTCCTGTCGGTCGGCCCTGCCGGTCGAAGAGCATAAAGACGGAGAGCGCGGGCCGATCCTCCCTGGGCCGCAGACTGCACAGTCCGTTCGAGAGTCGCTCTGGCAACATGGGCAGGACGCGATCCGGGAAATACACGCTGGTTCCGCGGCGCCGGGCCTCGATGTCCATGGGACCGCCTGGCGTGACGAACGAGGCGACATCGGCAATGTGCACGCCCAGTTCGCGCAGGCCGTCCGGTCGCTCCGTCAAGGAAACGGCATCGTCGAAATCGCGGGCGTCTTCGGGATCGATCGTAAAGACGCAGACGTCGCGCAAGTCGAGGCGGTTGCGGAAGCAAGTGTCGGCGGCGGCAATCCAGCGTTCGGCCGTTTGTTCCGCGTCGGCGAGCGCGGCGCCGGGAAATTCGGCGCGCAATCCGAACTGCCTCATCACCGATTCGGTGTCGGCAAAGGGGCGGTCGGCGGCGCCCATGTTTTCGACCAGATCGTAGAGCGGGTCGTTGACGCCGTCGTCCTGCTCGGAGCGGCGGGCCACGACGCGGTCGCCGTCGCGGCCATGGCCGGGGTTGGCGACCGCTCCTTCCGGTCCGTAGCGGGGATTCAAAGGGATGAAACGCCACGTGGCGCGCTGGCGGCGCAGGCTGCCGACAATATCGGGCCGACCATGTTCGAGCACGGTTTCGACCGCGCCGACCGTTTCGCCGCGCGCGGCCGCTTTCGATCCGGGCCGCGCGTGCCGAACACGCACGGCAACCAGGTCGCCGGGCCGTGCGCCGCGCAGCCGCGAAACGGGCACGACGACGGAGCCGGTTTCGGGCCCCTCGACGCGCCCCTTTCCGCTGCGCAACCATTGCAGGCGTCCTTCGATTCGCGGCGGAGTCGGCGCGAGGCGGTAGCGCTGCGAAACGGCTTGAATCAGCACGCCGCGCGCGACGAGCCGGGCCAGCGTTCGCGCAAAGCGTTTTCGGTCCTTGCCCTTGAGCGCCAGCGCAGCGGCCAGCTCGGACGAGCTGGCCTCGCGCCCGGGCGCATGATGAAGCGCATCCCGAAGGGCTTGCTCCATGTCCCGGCGATTCATGCCTCGGCCACTCGCGCGGCGACATATTCGCGCAAGGCCGCCACGGACGCCGGCAGGACATCGCAGCGAGCGGCCAGCGAACCGAGCCGATCAATAATGGGATGGCGCGCCGCGGCATCGTCGCCCAGCGCCTGGCGGATTGTTTCTCCGAATTTGGCCGGATGCGCCGTGGCCAGGCAGATCATCGGTATGGCCTCGTCCATATGTCGGGTGGCGACGGCCAGCCCGACAGCGGTATGCGGGTCGGCCAGATAGCGATAGCGCTTGTGGTATTCGCGCATGATCGCCAGGGTCGCGTCGCTGTCGGCCGAGCCTGCCGCGATCAGATCGTCCATTCGGCCGTCCGGCAAAGGCGCGACGCTCGCCGTGCCGTTGCGCGCCATTTCGTCCATGAACCGGCTCACGGCGGCGGGGTCCTCGCCGAACCGATAATACAGATAGCGCTCGAAATTGCCCGCCACTTGAATGTCCATGGAAGGGCTTGGCGTGGACACGACCGGCGCGGGACGATAGGCGCCGTCCGCAAAGAAGCGGGCCAGCACATCGTTGTCGTTCGTCGCCAACACAAGCCGATCGATCGGCAGCCCCATGCGCGCGGCAAGATATCCGGCGAGAATGTTTCCGAAATTGCCGGTCGGCACGGCAAAGCGGACGGCGGGGGCGTCGGTACAGTCCATCACGCGAAACGCGGCATAGAAATAATAGACGATTTGCGCAAGCACTCTGGCCCAGTTGATGGAGTTGACCGCGCCCAGCGCATGCGCCCGCTTGAACGGCGTATCCGAAAACAGCTCCTTGACCATGCGCTGGCAGTCGTCGAAGGTGCCTTCGACAGCCGCGTTGAACACGTTGTCGTCCAGCACGGTGGTCATCTGGCGTTCCTGGGTTTTGCTGATTCTGCCGCGCGGATGCAGCACGAAGACGCGCACGCCGTCCCGACCGCGCAACCCGTGGATGGCCGCGCTGCCGGTATCCCCGCTGGTGGCGGCCAGAATGTTGAGCGATGCGCCGGACTTTCCCAGCAAGTGTTCGAAGAGATTGCCCAGAAACTGCATGGCCAGATCCTTGAAGGCAAGTGTCGGGCCGTGAAACAGTTCGAGAACGAATACGGGGCCTACGGAGACCACGCGCGTGATGTCCGGGTCGCGAAAGGTCGAATAGCTGCGTTCGACAATGCCGCGCAGCGCGACGGCCGGCGTATCGGCATAGAGCCCTATGATTTCGCAGGCAAGATCCGCATAGGGAAGCGAACGCCATTCGGCCAGCCGGCCGGTCGCGTCGGGGATCGAATCGGGCAGGAACAGGCCGCCATTGTCGGCAATGCCTGTCAGGACCGCGTTCCCGAACGGAACCGGAGCGATTCCGCCTCTGGCGCTGATGTAGTTCATAGACGGCGACACTATTTGGCGCGGTTCACCACGAGCTTGCGTCCGCGCAGCTCCTTCCCGTGCATGCCTCTGATCGCCGCGTCGGATTGAGGCGGTGTCGCCATGGCCACGAATCCGAACCCCTTCGATTTTCCGTTGGCCTTGTTGGCGATCACCCGCGCGGACAGCACCTTCCCGAACTTGCGAAACGCCTTTTTCAGGTCCTGATCAGAAACCTCGTACGGCAGATTGCCCACATAGAGCTCGTCGGAAGCCTCGCGATTCGATTCGGAGGAGTCGTCTTTGGATGCAGGGCGGTTTCCCGTCTGCCGCAATGTCGCATGCCGGCCGGCAAGGTACCCGACAACGAACCAGGCAATGGAAAAGAACACCAGCGGCAGGAACATCTTGGGGAAATGCTCCAGCCAGCCTAAGAAAAGAACAGCGGAACAACACGGCATGCTTCGACTCCTTGTGTCATTGAGTTCCCTGCGAATCCGTACGGCAACGAAGCGCTCTCGCAGGCGGCCGCTTCGTTATTTCATTTCCAGAAATCCTTCCAGCTTTCGGCAACGCGTGGGATGCCGAAGCTTGCGCAAGGCTTTGGCCTCGATTTGGCGAATGCGCTCCCGCGTGACGAAAAACTGGCGCCCGACCTCCTCCAGCGTTCTCGAATAGCCGTCGGTCAGCCCGAACCGAAAATCCAGCACGGCCTTTTCCCGGTCCGTGAGCGTGTCGAGCACATCCTTGAGCCGATCCTTGAGCATGCTGTAGGCGGCCATTTCGGAAGGGTTTTCCGCCGATTTGTCCTCGATGAAATCGCCGAAATTGGCGTCGTCGCCTTCGCCGACCGGACTCTGAAGAGAGATGGGCTGCAACGCCATCTTGTACACGGCGCGCACTCGCTCGACGGGCAAGTCCATTTCGTCGGCGCATTCCTCGGGCGTGGGTTCCCGTCCGAATTCCTGCACAAGTCTCTTCTGGATGCGGAGCAGCTTGTTGATGGTTTCGATCATGTGAACCGGAATGCGAATGGTGCGGGCCTGGTCGGCGATCGCGCGTGTCGCCGCCTGCCGAATCCACCAGGTGGCGTATGTGCTGAATTTGTAGCCGCGCCGGTATTCGAATTTTTCGACCGCTTTCATGAGGCCGGTGTTTCCCTCCTGAATCAGATCGAGAAAGGACAGGCCGCGGTTCATGTATTTCTTGACAATGCTGATCACCAGCCGCAAGTTGGCTTCGACCATTTCCGTGCGTGCCTTTTGGCCGTTGCGCATGTGCTCGCGCAGTTCGGCGAACACGCGCATCGCCTCGTGCCGGTCCATGCAGAGCATGGCCTCGAATTTCTTCAGGCGGCGTCGGCATTCCTTGATTTCGCTGTCGCGGCGCTTGCTTTTGCGCGCGGTACGCAGCGACTCCATTCGCGCCATGCGCCGGTGCATATCCTTGAAACGCTCTTCGGCCATGGCCGCCATGGACTCGATCACCTTCTGCTTGAAATGCAGCTTGGCGACCGCCAGCGGTATCTGCCGCCGCGTCTTTTCGAGCGCTTTTTCACGGCGCGCCTTTTCCGGAGCGCTCATGCGCGCCTTGCTCAGCGCCTTGTAGCCGTCGATCAGACGTTCGTGCGCTTGCAGAATGGTACGGCGAACCTTCGGCAAGAGACGGAGGTAGCGGTCGCGGCTTTCCACGAACTTGTCCGTTACGATCCGGTCGAAGCGTTCGTCGTGATTCGTCAGACGATCCGCCAGCTCAAGATACATCAGCGGTGACACGCCCAGCCGATTGAACAGCGCTTTGACGTTCTCTTCCGCCGTCTCGATGCGCTGGCAGATTTCCACTTCCTGCTCGCGCGTAAGCAAAGGCACCTGCCCCATCTGGTGCAGGTACATGCGTACGGGGTCGTCGAAGAAATCCAGCCGCGCACGCGCCTTCTTCTCCTTGGCATCGGTACGCTCGGCCCGCTCCGCCGCCGCCGACTCGATGATCTCGATGTCCATGCCCCGCAGCAAGGCAAGATAGGCTTCCATCTCCTCGGCGGCTATGACGTCGTCGGGCAGCGTGTCGTTGATATCCTCGTATGTCAGATAGCCCTGCGTTTCGGACAGCTTGATCAGTTCCTTGAGCTTTTCGTTCCGTTCGATTCGTTTCAGCCGATCCGCTTGCGTTATGTCGGCCTGGGCCGTTCCGTGCGCCGAACCGGAAGCGTTGTCCGCAACCGATGGCGTCGTCTTGGCGGCTTTCGCCGGTCGCTTGACCGACGCTTTCGCGGATTTCGCACGGGATTTCGTCCGCAGCGACGCCTTTGGTTTCGCCTTCAGTTTCGCCTTTGGTTTCGACGGCTTGGTTACGCGCGACGATTGTGCGCCGGAAACCTTCTTCGGCGTCTTTGCGCCTTTCTTCATTTTACTGCCTGGCTCTTTCGCGCGCTTGACTTTTGTGCGAGGGTGGGTACTCTTCCTCGTTGCGCCTTGTTTTCCGGAGAACTTGTTTCGGCCGCCCATTGGCATGTCGTCCTCGCATATTCGTCAGGTTAAACAGCTGCGCCGCTTCGGGCTTGCCTTTCCGGTTCCCGATTCGGCTCTCGTTCGGATGCCATTGCCCATTCCGCGACAGTTTGGATAATAACGGCATCCGCGAACCGTGCCTGGCCGCGAATCGTCCGTATACACAGTGCAGGAAAACTCTGAAATGGGCAATCCCGCGAAACGCTAGGCAGACCGGCGCCATCCGTCAAGAAAAAAATAAGGGAAAATATCAAGTTAACCATTGACAAGCATGAAGCTTATGGCATAGGATGGCGCCGATTTTTTTATTTCTCGTTTACACTGGCATTCTATAAGGAGACGAGCCCCATGAACCTCGAAAAATCAGTAGCCTGTTCATCCATTCTTGCCTTGGCTGTTGCTTTGGCCGGAACCCCTGCGTTCGCTCGCGATTTCACTGTTAAAGCCGTTGTAGGCGATTGCGAAATCAAAACGCCTGCGGAGAGCGACTATTCACCTGCGGAACCCGGCAGCCAATACCCGTGGGGCAGCCGGCTGCGCACGGGAGCCGAGTCTCAACTCGTACTGGAACTGGCGGAAGGCGGCGAATGCCGCGTCATGCCGAACGCTCTCGTGACGATTAATCGCGACCGGCGAACGCTGCGGGTATCCATCGAAAAGGGGGTCGCTCAATTCGCATTGACCGAGACGTTCCGCGCCAATACGAGACTGGAAGCCGAAACCCCGACACTCGTCTGCACGCCGACCGGCACACGGTTTTCGCTCGGCATGGTCAAGCAGCCCGATCTTGACATGGTCGTTGCCAACGTTGCCGAAGGCTCGCTTGCCGTTGCCGGCAAACGGCATCCTGTGCCTGTGTTCGATATTCCGACGTTGAACGAAGGCGACCGGGTCTCGGTTTCCGCCGCGCGCGCCCGCACATGGTACCGCATCAAGAATCACAAGGGTACGTTTGTCGTGTTGGTGCCCGGCGAAGACGGAGACATGAAGCCCGTGGAACTCAAGGAAGAGCAAACGATCCGAATCGTGATCGGCCCCTCCGAAGACGACCCGTCTTTGTTCAACGTTACGGTTCTTCTCATTGGCGAGGATCAGGAAACCCCGATCGAAGCCTGGACGACGCAGCGGCAGGCGGCCACGCCGCCGCCCGACGTCGACACCGTGCTGGAGCCTGCCGAGTTTCCGGTTCCGACCACGACAACAACCACCATCCCGTCGCCGACCCCTGTGGGCTACCGGTAGCCGCTAAAGATACACGCAACAACGCGTATCTTCACCGGAAAGGCACAAGGCGGGCTGCGCCCGCAACCCAAGTGTGTGGGTATGCGGGTTTGGGAGTATGTGAGTTTCCCCCACGCACTCACGCGCTCGCAAAAAACACCGCCTCCAATTTCCTGCTGTTTATGGCAGAGGCGGCAAGACAAGGAACTAATTATGCGCATGATCACGCGATTCAACCGTATGATAAGAAACCGCACCCTGTGGGCGATCTTCGCCGCGGTGGTCAGCATCAGTTTCGTCGGCATGTTTTCGCAAACGGGCGGGTGCGAAGGGCATGAAACGCGAGCCGACTCTTTCCCCGAAGGCAGCCTGTTCGGAGAGGATGTTTCGCGCGACGATTTCTACCGCATGAGACGCTACGCATTGAATTTGGGCGATGCGGCCGGTTTCTCCGAAGAGGAGGAAGCCGAGTTGCGCACCCATATCTGGTCACGCCTGGCTTTGCTGCGCCATGCCGAGACGCTCGGTCTGGACGTGTCCGCGAGGGAATTGGGCAAGGCCATTCGCGATATGCCGCACTTCGCCGGTCCCGACGGCCAATTCGACAGGAACGCCTACAGGTCATTCGTTTCCTCCCAGTTTCGCGGCGCTCCCGTTCGCCTGTTCGAGGAGAACATGCGGCAGGCCATGGTTTTGCAAAGAGCCACCCATCTTCTCGATCTTTCCGTATGGACTCCGCCGACTGAAGTCCTGAACGACATGCGCGACCGCGCCGACCGTTTCATTGTCGAGTATGTTCTGTTGCGCCCGGAAGCGGTCGGCGACGACCCTTCGCTGACCGTGGCGCAGGCGAAAGAGTTTTACGAAAGCCGCTCCGACCTGTTTGCCGAACCTGAAAAAGTCTCCGTTCGCTACGTCAAGTTTCCCGTAGCCGACTATCTGGACATGACCGAGGCGACGGACGAACTCGTTGAAGCGTACTACCGGGAAAACCTTTCCAGTCTGTACACCTCCGAAGGAACGAACGGTACGCCGGTCGTGCGATCGCTCGATGACGTGCGCGAATCCATAGAAAACGAGCTGCGTCGCGAGGCGGCCTTCCGGCTGGCGCGCAAGGACGCGACCGATCTGGTTCTGGCGCTGGCGCCCAGCCGCTACAGCGAAGGCCTGTCCTGGGACGAAGCTGTCGGACAACGGAATCTGTCGGTGGCCACATCGGCATTTTTCTCCGTCTCGTGCGATGTGCCCGAACTGTCCGTGGAGCCCGAGCATCTTCGCAGCGCTTTCGGGCTCGATGCGGAGAGTCCGCATCGCTATTTCAGCGGAGCCATTCAAGGCGGCGACGGAATGTATGTGCTGGCCGCGCATGAACAGAAGCCGTCCTATGTCCCGGAATTTGCCGAGGTTGCGGAACAGGTCATGCCTCTGGCCATGGAGCAGGCTCGACGAGACGCGTTTGCGGAACGCGCGAACGAAGTTGCCGTCGCCATTCGGACGGCGCTGGCGGAACAGACCGGTTTCAGCAACGCGGTTCAGGAACTGGACTTGGATTTGGAACCCGTGCGCACGCGACCGTTTTCCATTCACGAGGAGACCATGCGCTCGTTTGCCATGACCGAAGAGGACGATGCGGATGAGGCCATTCCCTACGCGCGCGAAATCTTCGACCGACTCGGCTATGTCGACGAGGGAGACTTGCTGGACCCGATCGAACTGAAGGAAGGCATGCTGCTGGTCCGGGTCGCGAGCCGGGAACCCGGCGATCCCTACTCTCTGGAGTTCATGCGCTCGTTCATCCGCGACAATCTTAACCGAGAAAAAACAGAGATTCTCTACCACGAATGGTTGCGGCACATGCTGGCGCTTGCCGATTTCGTGGATTACGAAGACAAGCGCGCCGCCGAAGCCGACGCCAACGCTCGGCTCTAGCCCCGGAACAAGCGAATTTTTCGTCACGAGAGTGCGCAAACGTCTGCGGAGGCGGAAGCCTGAAAGGCGAAGGAGGAAGCCCGAAAGAAGCCCGAAACACCTAAGCCAAAAACGATGAGAAACACGCCTTTTTCGGTTTTTCGGATTTTGCCTGTCTATTCATCTCGTTTCTGCGAAAGACTTGAGCACAGTGAATTCAACAAACGTCGTTAACTAAGCGCCTTTCGCATCTGTCCCGCGCCTTGCGAAAGGCGGATACGGCCGTCTCGAGATCGGCGCGGGTATGGGCGGCGGAAATCTGGACGCGAATGCGCGCGGCTTTTTTCGGCACAACAGGATAGAAGAAGCCGACAACATAGACTCCTTCCTCGAACATGGCGTCGGCCATGCGAGCGGCTTTCCTGGCATCGCCCAGCATCACGGGAACGATCGGATGCGAGCCCGGCCGCATATCGAATCCGGCTTCGCTCATGGCTTGCCGGAACCAAGCCGTGTTTTCCGCGAGCCGGTCCCTCAACGCCGTGGTTTCCGAAAGCATGTCCACGCATTCGATCGTTGCCATGGCCAATGCCGGCGGCAACGCGTTGCTGAACAGATAGGGGCGGCTGCGCTGACGCAGCAGCTCTATCATGTCGCGTTGGCCGGCCGTGAACCCTCCGCACGCTCCGCCCAAAGCTTTGCCAAACGTGGATGTAATCGCATCCACGCGGTCCTGAACCCCGCACGCCTCCGGCGTGCCGCGCCCGGTTGGCCCGAAAAACCCCGTCGCATGGGAATCGTCCACCACGACCATGGCGCCGAACTGTTCCGCCAAATCGCATAGCGGCTTCAGCGGAGCGACATCTCCATCCATCGAGAACACGCCATCGGTAGCGATCGCTATTCGTTTCGCGCCGTCGGCCCGCGCCTGGCGAAGCTGTCCCTCCAGATCGCCCATGTCAACATGACGATAGCGATAGCGCTTCGCCTTGCACAACCGTATTCCGTCAATCAACGACGCATGGTTCAGCTCGTCGCTGACAATGGCGTCGTCCGCGCCCAGCAAGGGTTCGAACAAGCCGCCGTTGGCGTCGAAACAGGACGTATACAGAATCGCGTCGTCCATGCCCAGAAAATCGGCGATCGTTTGTTCGAGTCGCTTGTGAACGGTTTGCGTGCCGCAGATGAAACGCACGGAGGACATGCCCAGCCCGCAGGTTTCCAAGCCCCGACAGGCGGCGGCCTTCAAACGCGGATGATCGGAAAGGCCCAGATAGTTGTTGGCGCAGAAGTTCAGGACCTCGCGCCCGTCCACGCGCACGCGAACGGCTTGCGGCGTTTCGATGGCGCGTTCCGTTTTGAAAAAACCGGCCGACTTCAACGCCTCGATTTCCGCTATGAACGATGGTTTTTCCGGCATGGCAAACTCCTAACCATAGGTTTTCAGAAAATCTTTCGTCTTGGAACCTATGCGCCTTCGGCGAGATTCCTCGCAAGCTCGGAATGACAATATCCACAGCGCCACACAAAAACAGTCCGTCACGGAGGGACGATGAACGAAAGCAAATGCGCCTTGCCGATCCTCCGTGCTCTCCAGCGTAGCGGGTGGTTTCATCATCCCGCCTTAATTCCAGTCCAGCACGACTTTCCCCGCGTTGCCTGTTCGCATGATTTCGAACGCCTGTTCGTAGTCGGCATAGGAAAAACCGTGCGTGATCGCAGGTTTGATATCCATGCCGCCCTGGATCATGACCGTAGCCTTGTACCAGGTTTCGTACATTTCCCGTCCGTAGATGCCCTTGATGAACAATCCGTTGAAGACCACAGTGTTCCAGTCAATGTCGGTGTCTCCGGGGAAAATGCCCAGCAGCGCGATCTTGCCGCCATGACACATGTTCGCCAGCATGTCGCGAAAGGCGTCGGGGCTGCCGGACATTTCGAGGCCCACATCGAAGCCCTCGCTCATGCCCAGCCTTTTCTGCGCATCTATCAGGCTGTCGCGTTTCGCATGCAGCGCCATGCTCGCGCCCATTGAGCGGGCCAGATTCAAACGGCTGTCGTTCACGTCCGTCACCACGACGTGTCGCGCGCCGGCATGGCGAACGGCGGCCAGCGCCATAAGCCCGATCGGTCCGGCGCCGGCGATGAGCACGTCCTCGCCCAGCACATCGAAGGAAAGCGCCGTATGCACGGCGTTCCCGAGCGGATCGAAGCAGGCATACAGTTCGTCGGAAATGTCCGGATGACAGCCCCAGACATTGGAAACCGGTATGGCCAGATACTCGGCGAACGCTCCGTCACGGTTCACGCCAATTCCCGTGGTGTGCGCGCACAGATGGCGGCGGCCGGCCAGGCAGTTCCGGCAGCGTCCGCAAACCAGGTGCCCTTCCCCGCTAACGCGGTCGCCCGGCTTGAACGCATGCACATGGCTGCCAACCGCCGCCACCTCCCCCACGAACTCGTGCCCGGCGATCATTGGCGGCACGATGGTTTTGCGCGCCCAATCGTCCCAGCGATAGATATGCAGGTCCGTGCCGCACACGCCTGTTTTGCGAATGCGGATCAGAACATCGTCGTCGCCGCAGTCCGGTTCCGGCACATCCTCGAGCCGCAGCCCCTGTTCGGCGCTTCTCTTGACAAGCGCCTTCATTCCGCGTGTCCGAGCGTTTCGCGCACAGCCTTGAGCAACCGATCCGGACTGGACGTCGCCAGCGTTTTGCGAACACACCGGTTGTCGGCGCCGCGCCAGGGCGCATCGGAAGCTTCGTCGCGCGTATCGTCGTACAGGATGACGGGGATCATGCTGATGCTGGGCATGACCTCGATCAGCGCCGCCGCCGCCCCGCCGTTCAGTCGGGGGAGGACTTCCTTGACAAGAATCGCTTGCGGCTTGAATGCCGGAGCGCGATCCAGTATCTCCGGGCCGCTGCGAACCGTTTCCACGGCATAGCCGGCGCCGCGCAGCGCCGTCTCGATGCGGGCGGCCAGGCCGGGGTCGTCCTCCGCCAGCAGGACGCGGCGTTCCGCGTCGGCGCCGGTCTCCGCCGCCTGTTCCCGGCGCGCCAGAATCCTGCGAATGCTGCGGATCAGTTCCGACTCCTCGCAGGGCTTCTCCAGAAAACCGTCCACGGCCACGGAGTCGAAAAAGTCGCGCATGGCGCCGCGCGCAGTCAGCACAAGAACCGGATGGCGTGGCGTTCCGTCGGACGAGGAAATGTGCTTGAGAAAGCCGACCCCGCCCATGCCGGGCATGCTGATATCGAGTACGATAAGGTCTGGCTCCGTCTTTTCGATCGTCCGCAAGGCTTCTTCGCCGCTGCGCGCGGTCAGGACGTCGAAATTCTCGTAGCTGAGATAGTCGCGCAGAGAGACGAGCAAATGCTTCTCGTCGTCCACCAGCAGAATAGTCTTTTTTCGTTCCGCCATATGTGCCTCCTGTCACGCATTCAGTTTTTCAAGCCGCTTGCGACTGGACAACGTATCGAAGACAGCCGTTGTCAGGTCCTGTTCCACTTGCGACGCGCGAACGCGAGGAACCTCGAACCCCTCCAGCACGTCCTGCTTGGTTTGCTCGAGCGGCTCCTCCACGAGCGCCACGAACGGCAAATGCTTGCCGGCGGGTTCGCTGCGGATCCGCGCGAGAATCAGGCCGTCGTCCATGCCGGGCGCAATCCAGTCGAGAACAAGGAGATCGATCGGTTCGTCCCCGAGCGCCGATATGGCTTCATCGCCGTTCATGGCGCCAAGCACCCGATAGCCGGCATCGGCCAGCATGCGCGTGGCACGGAAACGAATGCCGGGATCGCGATAGACGATCAGAACGGTTGGCGGCGCGGCCATCGGCAATCGTATCCGAGCCAGGAACCCTTGCGTCCGGCCGGGCGGCGGACTGGCTATTTCTAGTTCGCCGCCATGCCGTTCGACAATGTCTTTGGCGATCGGCAGGCCCAGGCCGGTTCCGCTCACATACTCGCCCACGCGGAAGAAGCGTTCCATGACCCTTGGCAGATACTCCGGCGCCACGCCCATGCCGTTGTCCATCACATCGAGCGCCAACCATCCTGCCCGGGCGCTGTCGCGGCGCAAGGACACTTCGATTTCGCCGTTCGGCACATTGAATTTTATGGCGTTCTTTACCAGATTGAAGAGAACGCGTTCCATTTTCTGCGGATCGCAATGCGCGAAACAGCCCGGCGCGCCAAGCGCAACACTCATGGTCAGGTTTTCGTTCTCGGCCTGAATTTTCAAGGATTCCGTCGTACGCGCGGTCAGCTCGGCGAAGGGTACGCTCACGAGATTCAACGACAGCGTGTTGGCCTCGATTCGGCTCAGGTCCAAAATGTCGGCCACGGTGCGGTTCAGTCGCCGACAATCTTCCTGGATCATTTCCAGATTGGTTCGCGCGGATTCCGGCAGCTCGCCGGCAATGCCCTTGAGCATGTTGGACGCCACATACATGATGGATGTCAGCGGCGTTTTGAGCTCGTGCGAAACGTTGGAGACGAACTGCGACTTGGCCTGGTCGTGTTCCCGCAACTTCTCGATGGCCGCATTCAATTCGTTCTGCGCACGGGTGCGTTCGGCGATTTCCGCCGTCAATTCGCTGTTGATCCTCGATCGTTCCTCGACTTCCTTCTCCAAATCGTCATGGGCCTTGATCAGCGCGTCTTCGGCCTCGCGTCGCGCGGTGATGTCGCGAATGAAAAAACACAAGTAGTCCTTGCGGGACAGGCACAGGCGGCTGGTCGAGATTTCGGACGGAAAATGCGTGCCGTCCTCGCGCATGCATTGCGCCATGATCAGGGTGAACTTGTCGTTCTTCAGGTTTTCGAGAATGGCGCCGATCACCTCCTCGTTGAAGCCTATGACGATGTCGGCCATAGTCAATTCGCGGAAGCGCGGCTTGGCATACAGGAAGAACTGGGTGGCGCGGATATTGGCATCGAGGATGTCGCCGCGCAGATCGGTGATGAAGCCCGCGTCGTACACGCCCTGGAAGAGCTCTTGCAAGTCCACGTTGCGGATCGTAACGGTGGAACCCTTGTCCCGGACGCGAATTGGACGGGAGGCGGCCGCATGGCCCCGAATCACCGCGCGCTGGCGCGGCGGCGGCGCGGCGGGCCGGGCCATGCGGCCGGTTTGCATCTTCCGGAAGATGTCCGGCGGTATGTCGATCAGCATCGTCTTCGACGTGCCGACTTTTGTCATGTCGTCCGCCATGGAACTCGCCCCTTTTCAGTCCCGATCAATCTACGCTGTTCGCGCCGGACGAAGCAAGAACCAAGTTCGGAAAAAAAAGAGGCCGGGATGGCTCCCGGCCTCTTTCATTGTCTTCGCTGGAACAAGGATTCTAGTGAAGTTCCATGTTGTCCAAGTTGACATTGCCGGTCATGTTCGTCTGGTTGAGTTCCCAATCGGGACGGGTGTTGATCCATTGCACGGAACCGTCAATATACAGGACGTTGCCGCCCACGCCGCCATGATTTCCGCCAAACCCGTCAATCCCTTCCGCAGGGCGACCGACCGTGCTGTCGGTGCTCATGTTGTCGCCGCCGTTCTTGTCGCAGGCGAGCATGGTGTTGGCCGGAGACGCCGCCGTGATGCGGTTGTTGTTTTCGTCTTCAACGACCATGGCATAGCCGCTGAACCGGGCTTCGTCTTCCACGGAAGTGCCGGCGCCGCCGCCCGAAGGGTTCTGAACGCGGTCTGCCACCAGACGCGCATCGCTGCGGCATTTGAAAAGGCGCGGCTGATCGGCGCCATGATGGGCCAGTCGCCACAAATTGCTGGGAAACTGCTCGTCATGGTCCATGGAATACATAATGGCCGATTTGCCGAACTGAGACAGATTGGACATGCAGCTGGTGCGTCGCGCCCGTTCGCGAGCCGCCGCGATGGCCGGAAGCAGCATGCCGGCCAGAATGCCAATGATCGCAATGACAACCAGCAATTCAACCAGCGTGAACGCACCGAAACC
>SLKS01000372.1 GCA_007134465.1 Kiritimatiellia bacterium
ATACTCTTGGTATGCGACTCCCTTGACAACGCCGCCAGCGGGGCAATATCGCCGCCCGTTTGCAAGCCGCGAACACGACACACGCCGGAACGGCGGCCCACGACATTCCCGCCAAAGCACAAAACCCAATCGCTCGAAACGGTAGAACCTTTTCCATTCTCACCGGCAGAGCCGATGGATTAGTGATGATTTGATCCTGTCCGAAAAGCGTCGGCTATCCAAGAGCCATTCGGGTCAAACGGGCATGAACCCGATAGGCTTCGCTGACGCTCCACGCCTGGGCGCCGCAACCGCGTTGCGCGTGCGGGGCGTCGCCGTCGGCGATTTCCGGGAGATGGCGCGCGCAACCGGCGTTGAGCATGGGTTCGACGGCGGCCGCATAGGCGCGGGCGACCGGCAAGGCCCTTGCTCCGAAGACGATGGGCAATGCTTCGGCGAACGAGGGATAGGGCCAGACCCATGCCGTGCCGTTATGGTATGCCGGTTTGCGGCGCGTGTCTTCGTCGCCGCGATAGGCTCCCCAGTAGGGACGCAGCGGATCGTTGAGGAGCGCGCCCCGGTTTCGGATGGGCAAAGGCGCGCGCACGGGACGATCGGCCAGGCTGCGAATGGCGCCGGGCACGAGCAACGCGGCGCAGGCGCGCAGGATGTCCGCGCCGAGCGCGCGATCCTGAACGGCGCCGAGCGTGATGGCCAGCAACTGGTTCGGGCGCAAGGCGTCGTCGGGTTCCGCCTGCACGGCGGGCATGCCGGGCGCGGCGCGCAGGCAATCGGCCAGATAGCGTTCGCTTCTCCCGTCGGCATCGGATTCGATGGGGAAACGTTTCATGAGGCTATCGCGTACGCGCTCGGCAATGGCGGACCAATCGCCTGTCGGCTCGATGGCGGACAGCAGGCGCAGCGCGGCATGCCACAGCGCCTGGATTTCGACGGGATAGCCTTCGCGCGGAGTGCCGGCTGGAAAGTTGGTATCCATCCATGTGAAATGGGACGGACTGAAAATCAGGGCGCTGTCCGCATCCATGCGTATGCCGTTCGGCGTGCCGTCCCGGTAATGGCTCCCGATCGAGAGCAGCGCGTCGCGCACGGTGCGGCCGCCGCAGTTTTCGGCAAGGAACGTGTCGGCGCCTTCCGCCGCGATCAGATCGGCGCAGGCGGTGAACAGCCACAGGGGCGCGTCGCTCGTGTCGCGGTTGGACACATCGTCGCCGCGAATCATGTTCGGCAACGTGCCCTGCGCCTCGAAGCGCGCGAATTCGGTCAGAATGGCGCGCGCCTCCCGGCGCATGCCGGCCGCGATCATGCCGCGCAGTGCGATCAGCGTATCGCGGCCCCAGTCCAGAAACCAGGGGAAGCCGGCAAGAACGGTTTTGTTTTCTCCGCGACGCGTCACATAGGCGTTCATGGCGGAACGCAAGGTCTCCACCAGCGGAACGCTGTCCGCCTTGGCGGTGTCCGGCTCGTCGGCGAACTCGTCCGCGACCGGCGACTCGCCGCCCATGGCGGCCTCGAGCGCCGTCGCTTCCCCGCCTTTTAGGGAAAAGGAGAAATAGCCGGGGCTGTACAGGTCGGACATGCCGTCCAATCCGCGATCCGCCTCGAACGGATGCGAAACGCCATGCATCCATTCCGGCTCATGCCGGAACTCGCCTTCGGAAATACGCATGGCGAGGGGCCGGTTCGGGTCCGGCGCGAACACGAATCCGTTCGGCTCGCAACGAACGGCGGACGGCCAGTTCGTTTCCGGCCCCGCGAACGCTTTGGTCTTGCCATGGCTTGTTCGGTCCTCGATGTCGGGCCGCACCACGATTTCAACCGGCTCCGCATCCGGCAACGCATGCTCGTCGCGCCGCGCGGCTTTCCGACGCATGAAAACGATGCGCGTGGCATTGCGAACGGACGACAGCCGCACCTCCGCTTCGATCGTCACGGTCTTGCCGCCGCTGACGGGTATGCGAAAGCGCCAGTGCGCCTGACGGTTGCCCGGCACGGAAAACTGCTCCGTGCAATCGCCATCCAAATCCTGCCAGTGCCCGCGATACAGCAGCCAGGCGCGGCAACGGGTCAGCATGACCTGGCGGTCGGCGGGACAATCGGGATGCGGGTTGCCGGCCAGCAGGGCGTCGTACTGGCTGACGATTTTTCCCCAACACCCCCGCGCCTGAACCATGGCCCCGCGTTCGTTGCTCAGGACGGCATAGGCGCCGAGCGTTTCGATGTCCGCACGCGCATACGCCAGACGCGCGCGCGCATGGCGTCCGTCGGCCAGTCGCAGAACGGCGCCGACGTCGTGTCGCACGCCTTCCGGAGCGAAGACATGCGCGCGCAAGGTCGCCCGGCACGAGGCGGCCGGCGTTTCCCGCGGCGGGAACAGGGCGAAATGGCGTCCGTCGTCGGACGGCAGGCTTGCGCGGCGCCGCACCCCGCCCTGCCCGTCTTCCAGCGTTGCCCGAAACCTGTGCGGCGCCGTCACGCACAGAATCTGGCGGGGCGGCAGCATCGCCGTCCTGCGCAGATCGCCCGGCCAGGTCCAGCACACCGCGCCCGGCGGCGCATAGGCCAAGTCCCGTCTTTCGGACAGGGCGGCGCAAAAGGCCATAGGATCGGCGGTCATGGCGCGCAGCTCGCCCGGCAACGCCTGTTCTTCGGCAGCGGACAGCGGCGCGTGGCCGCGCACATCGAAATATTGCGCCCGTACCGCCTGTTCCGGGTCCGGCTCCGGCAAAGGACCTGACCCGGCCGCCGCCTGTTCGATCTCTTCGCCATCGTCCTCCGCCGCGCTCAGGCAAACGACCTCGCCCGGCGCCAGCAGGCGGCGCCCCTCCTCGGCCGTCCATTCGACAGGAACATCTTGCCCGGCGATCAGATCGCGGAGCGGGCGCTCTTCCTTCGGCGCGAAATCCGCGCGGCGCCACACGACCGTCTGTTCCGCATCGTCGCGCAGATTCGCCAGTACCAGCAGCGCGCGGTCGCCCGCCTCGCGCCGCAGGGCGACCGCATTGTCGCCGCCGCTATGGATCAGCCGGGCATGCGCGTCCGGGCCGAAACAGGGATGCGCGCGCAGCAGGGCGTTCAGGCGCCGGATCGGTTCCTTCAGATTCTCTTCGGCGCCCCAGCGCAGGGAAGGCGCGCCGTGCACGTCTATTTTTTCCGTCGCCAGCCATTCGGCCCCGTTGGCCATGCCCCATCCGCCCGCCCGCGAAAGCAGCGCCGACAGCGCCACGCGCATGCGCGCGTAGGCCGGGGAACGGGCGGCCAAGCGGTTGTTGTCGTGCGTTTCCGCGAAATGCACGAGCAAGCCGCGCGTCCTCGATGTTTCGTCGTAGAGCGGCCACTGGCGCTCAATATCCGACCGGGCGTAGTCCTGGAACAGCTCGGAATAGGCCCAGTCCATATTGGCGCCGTCGAGCAGGGCCTCCATGGTCGAGATCTTGCCGCCCAGCCCTTCGAGGAAGAAGACCGTGTCGGGATACTGAAGCCGCACCTTGGCCACCATGTATTCCCAGGCGGGATAGGGCACTTTGTAGCCCGCGTCGCAGCGGAACCCGTCCACGCCGCGCCGCGCCCAGAACAGAAACACGTCCGCCATGTAGCGCCACAGTTCCGCATGGCGGTAATCCAGTTCCGACAAATCTTCCCACGTCACGCCCCAGGCGCCCGGCGACAGGAACTGGCGGTTGCGGTCGCGCACGAACCATTCCGGCCGCTCGATTTGCAAGCGGGAAGCCCAGCCCGTATGGTTGACGGGAATATCCATGAACACGCGTGCCCCGCGCGCATGAATGGCGTCCGTCAGTTCGTCGAACTGTTCGAGCGGCGTGGTTCTGCGATCGAATTCCGCCAAGGCGGGATCCACATCCATGTAATCCAGGGCGGCGAACGGACTGCCGAACCGGCCCATGCGCGCGTACGTTGTGGGAATCGGATGCACGGGCAGCAAGTGCACGATGCCAAAGCCAAGTTCGCACAGAATGGTGTCCAGCTCGGAAGCCAGCTCGCGAAACGTGCCGGATACCGGAATCACCGCATAGCCCGCCTCTTCCAGCGCGCGAATGGAAGGCTGAAAATCGGACGGCGTGGTCTGGCGACTCCGATGCGGCCCGAACTGGCGCACGAAAGCCGAATAGATCGCGTTCGCGCACGCGCAATCGGCCGGCTCCACCTTAACCACCGTATTGGGCCCGGCCGGCCAGACGGGCCGGGTTTCGGAGCGCGGCAGCCAGAAGGCTTTGATCTCGAACCGGCCCGTCTCGCACAGCGGCACGGCCGCCGTATACAGACCGTCCCCTTGCGGAATCAGCCGAATATCATGCCAGTCGCGCGCCAAAATCGCTTCGCCCTGCTCGACACGCCGCACGATTTCGTTGCGGCGCACATTCGCCCGCCCAATATTCGTGCGCGCATAGGCTTCGCCCTGCCAGTCGGGCGGCGTGCGCAAGGCGACGGTCAACACGTCGCCCCGATGCCGAACCATGCGCTCGCCCGGCGGCGGGGTCTGTTCCAGGAGGCGTTCTGTCGCATTCATATCGGCTCGTGTATCACAAACGGATTCCGCTACACAAGCCGGAAACAGGTGCATTCTCGATTTGCCGCCCATCGTCCTCGTCGTCGTTCTCGTTCTCGTCCTCGATTCCTCCCGGCATCTTTTTGAAAAAGGCTTTAAGGCGGGCTGACGCCCGCAACCCAGAGGTCGGAGGTCAAAGGGCGGAGGTTCCTTGTTTGTCCGCCTGATAGCCCTCCGTGTCCGTGGTTAATCTTCTTTTTTCACCACCCGCTCGCTCCCTAATCTTTCCCCGTAATCTTTCGCCCTAATCTTCTCCCGATTACCTCCACCCTTCGTGCTCTCCAAGCGCCCCCGCCCCCATACCCAGAACGGCTGATAGCCAACAATTGCGTTTGACACCCCTTCGGCTGTCCGGTATTTTCGCACCATATTCAGGAGCACGACGCGAACGGCAGATGTAAATGGGAAGAAATCGAGATGAGCGAGAAGAACACCGCACTTGTGGAACAGAAAATCCTGACGGTTCGCGGACAGCGCGTCATGCTGGATTCCGACCTTGCCAAACTGTACGGTGTTCCCACTCATCGATTCAACGAGGCCGTGAAGCGCAATCGAAGCCGATTCCCGGTCGACTTCGCCTTTATGCTTCTGCCAGAGGAGCTTGCAGCTTTGATATCGCAAAATGCGATATCAAAAACACCCGGTCGCGGCGGCCGGCGGACGCCGCCTTGGGTCTTCACCGAGCATGGCGCTGTCATGGCAGCCAATGTGTTAAACAGCCCGAAGGCCGTCAAGATGAGCGTCTTCGTTGTGCGGGCCTTCATGAAGATGCGCGAGCAACTGCTGTCGCGAGCCGAATTGGAAGCGCGGTTGACTCAGATCGAAAACGTGCTTCTGTCGCATGACGAAAAGATTCGCGAACTCTATCGCCAAATCCGCCCGCTGCTCCTGCCGCCGCCCGATCTGCCTTCCAAGCCTATCGGATTCGGCGTTCATGAACGACGCTCCGTCTACGGAACCAAGAGGAGGAAACGATGACGCCGGAACTCCGCCTATCGGCCAAAGGCCGCGCCATGCTCGAAAGAAAGCAGAATCCAGAGACAGCCCCTTTTCTTATGGACAATGAAAACAAACACAAATATCTCACAAACTGCCGCGCGCGCCCGAACGGATAAGCCGCTGGAATTGGACATTGACGCCGGCAATTCAGCAGATTGGATCAAGATCGTCCACCAACGGCGCAAACAGGCGAAGCAAGCGAAACGCCGAAGCAGACGGAGGCAACAAATGGGAAAGTAT
>SLKS01000038.1 GCA_007134465.1 Kiritimatiellia bacterium
AGAAAGACAGTTGTGCAGTTTTATGGCCACACCAATCGGGTGTTAGGGCGCATCTCTGCAAGCTGTTCTCCATCTTTGTGTTCTCTGTGTTCTTTGCGGTTATCTGCTCTTTCCAGGATAACTGAACCTCCGGGCGCGGTCCCGCGCCCCTGTTCAAGGGTTGCGGGCCTTGTGGGGACCCGGAGTCGGCACTGTGCCGCTCCTTATGTTATGACCGGTTTTCGGCGGAAATTTAGTGGGGGGTTGACTCCGGAGCCAGGTCAGGGCAGTATCTGGGCATGAGAGCATGGACTGGCAAGACGGTGTCGCGGCGGCTTAGACGCGTGCTCGCCATGGCGTTGCCGCAGTACGACGGGCTCGCCCTGTTTCTGACCAGCGTGTCGTTCGTTGTCGTGGCGGCATTTGATTCCGGAATACGGGAAGCCGTGCGCTCGATGCCAGGGGGCCGCCTGCCTCTGGACGTGATCCCGCTCTATCCCTTGGCGTTGCTGTTTGTCTCCGGCATGGCGTTTTCGGTCGTCCACGTGTTCACGGACAGGAAGCCTTCCGGATTCGAGAAAACCGCCATGCTGTATTTCGCCGTGATCGGCAACGGTATCGCGGGCGTGATCGCCGGAGCCGTGATGTGGCGCAGGTTTCCGGGCTGGCTCGCCGTGTTCCCGCTCTGGAACCTGCTCGACGCCATCGCGCTCATGCTGATGTATTGGTGCGATCTCCTGGACGAGAACTCGGTGACGGACGAAAAACCCTGCCCGAAAGCCGCGCTGGCGGGAACTCTGGCGGTGTCAATTCTCTATCTGGCGTGCCGCGGCTTCGGCCTGCACTGGGCCATGAGCTTCTCGATCCTGGCGCTGTTCTCCTCCAACGCGTCCAGGGAGCTTCACCGCGTGTTCCCGCCGAACCGGAGCCCCATCTGAGGTCTTGGGCTCAAGCCTTGGCCAGGGCCAAAAGCCGGTCGCGGATGGCCGGCGCGGTTTCGGAGTCGAGTTCCTTGCCCAGTTTCCCGATCTTCCGCTTGAGCACTGTCAGCTCCTTGGCGGGGTCATCGGTGGACGCGGGGAGGGTCCGGACGGGTTTTCACCCATATTTCAATATGCGAGAATCGCGCGCCCCGCCTCAAGCGCCGCATCCGCAGACGTTTGCGCACTCTCGCGACGAAACCCTCGCTTATTCCAGGACTAATCGTCTCGCCAGTTTTCGACTAACAGGCCGGGGACTCGGTTGAATTCGCGAAGATTGGCCGTGACCAAGACAGCCTGATTCGCCAAGGCTGTGGCGGCAATGATCATATCGTTCGGGCCGATGCCTTTGCCGGCCAACTGCAATTGCGCCCGTATCGCGGAATACGCCACGGCGGCTTTCGCGTCGAAATCAAGAATGCGCATGGGTTCAACCAAGCGTTCCACCAGACGGCGGTTTCTTGCCGGGGCCGCGCTCAATGCCGCCCCCAGCAGCAGCTCGGCATAGACCAGCGACGGTAGCGACACTTGGGCGGGCGAAAGCTCGCCGATTCTTTCGGCAAGCCTGGCAGAAGCGCCGCGCAACAGATCAATGCATGTGTTGGTGTCCAGTGTATGCAGCATGTTAAAAGTCCCGGCGGCCGGTGTCGTGTTCCCATTCCGCTTGCGAAGGGCGGCGCATGGTTTCGTCTTTCAATGCGCCAAACAAGTCGGAATAGCCGGCGGGCCAGGCGGATTTCAGGCATGCCGCCAACTTCACGCGCGCCCATTCCGAAACGGACTGCTTGTCGCGACGGGCGCCTTGCCGGATGGCCCGCGCTTCTTTTTCCGGAACATATATGGTCATTTGGCTCATGGAATCCCCCTCCTCGCGCTGAAACACAATTACACTTGCACATATACTTGAGAAAGTCAATCAAGAATTGCCAACAAGATGATGTTTCGAAAAACAGGCTTGTTTATGCGGGTTTGGACAGAACCATTGAGGACAGAATCATGAAGATGCAATTCAAAATGGTTCTGTCAATAAATGATTCTGTCCTCTCCGACCCGACCCGTTATCCGTTCTCGTCGCCGTTCTCGTAAGCCGAAACCCTCGCTTGTTTTGGGCCTAGGTTGCGGGCGTCAACCCGCCTTATGTGATTCCTATTGACCAGGCAATAGGCGAGCGCCGGATTCGCCAGCCGTCGTCGGCGTATCGTTAGACCCGGAGCAATGGGCCGTGCCCCCGGCGCCTTCTGGCCGAATGAAGTCTCCCCTGAACCCATCGTCGTAATCTCGGAAGAAACTTTCAGCGTCAACGCCGTTGATCACTTCTAGCGCAGGCATGTTCCGGATGATTTCGATGCCGTTGGTAATGTGCCGTGGCGAAAAACGCAATTCTTCCAACGGCATTCCTTTCAATGGAGACAGATCGCGAATGTTCTCACACATTTGCAGATCAAGCAGATTGAGTTTCATGCCGGCAAGGGCAGATATATCTTCAACAGGAGTATTGGCGGCGCGAAAGGCTCTCAGCGGCATTCCCTTTAAAGGAGAAAGATCGGTGACACTCGTTCCTGTGATGCAAAAATCCTCTATGGGCATGCCTTTCAGGGGAGAAAGATCCGTAACGGCTGTGTGAGCCAAATTCAATTCTTTCAGAAACATGCCTTTCAGGGGAGAAAGATCGTCTATCTTCGAGCAACTCGGTATGGCCAGTCGCTCAAGGGGCATTCCGGCCAGTGGATCGAGACTGTTCACATCTTTCGAATGGAGAGAAAGCGTCGTCAGCAACATGCCGCGAAGAGGGGTCAGGTCGGATGCCTTGATGTCGAGCAGGTAAAGCTCATCCAAGGGCATCCCTTTTAGCGGCGACAAATCGTTCACAGGAAGACGATGCAAATGCAGAAAGCGGAGCTGTTTGCCTTTCAACGCCGATAGGTCTTCGGTCCGTGTCGCGTAGAGACGAAGCCATGTCAGAGGAAGGGGGGAAAGCGCGTTCAAGTCTTTGAGTCTGCCCAGGTTGACATAGAGACGATTCACTGGCGATTCGGCGAGAAAGGAAAGGTCTTCCGGTCCGCTCGGCGAAACAAACACATCTCTTAATGGCGCGCCCCTAAGAGCATCCATGTTGCCGTATTTCCCGCTGTGCAGCCTTATGGAGCGCAAGGGCATGCCGGCCAGCGGACCGATATCCAAGTCGGGTTCCCGTCCCCAGAAAACGAAATTCGTGAGGCTCATGCCCCTCAGGGCTTCAATTGAAGAAACGTCGGTGTGTATTAAGGAAATGGATCGCAGAGGCTGTTCTTTTATCGGGTCCAGACAACGAATCGGCGTGCCTTCGATGTGGATGGCATGAAGTCGCGCATGTCGAAATGCCGGGAGCGTATGAATCCCGCCGCAATACTCCAAAACAAGCTCGCGCAACGGCATGTCTTGCACGGCGCTCAAGTCTTCCTCCTGTGAACATCTCAAGTGAAGACGAGTGACTGGCAAACGAGAGACTTCGGCCAGGCGCGGCGCAGGGTCGAATTGCGCGATGTAGACGTCGAAGTTGCCAAAGACATCCATCGCGATTCTGCTTGGCCTGTTGTCGAAGTCGAAGAAATGGTTGAGACCGGCTTGACGCTTTGCCGTTGGCGAAGCGCATCCGGCAAGCAAAGGCATGCACAGAACCATTCCCGCAAGTCGCTTTATCCATGGACGCATAAACTTGTTCATAGACGGCTTTCCACTTGATTCTGTCAAAAATGATTCTGTCCTCTCCGGGTGCGGCGACCTGGGAGCCCCGTGCACATGCCCATGCGCCTGATGTCAAAGGCAGGGTCTGCCGCTCTGCACAGCATCGCCGCTTCGCGCCTCACGGCGAGCCCTGACGTATCTTGACGTCTTCCGGCGGCGAAGGGCGAGTTTCCGCCTCTTCCTGCGCTTTCCAATCCGACGCGTGTTCGCGGCATCCTGCAAACCTTTCGAAACGGAATCAGTGTGAAGGCGAGTGTTTTCATTGTTGATCCATTTTCCCGGCTCCGCTCAGGTCCGGCATTTTGGCCATGAGTTCGAGGGCATGCGAAAAGGGTAGGCTACGCCGTCGCCCCGCGTGTCCCGCCCTTTTGAACAAGCTGGTTCGGATGACTTGTCGTTGTCATGATGCCTTCCGAGATCGGTCTCCCACTCCCATGAGCAGGGCTGAAACGGAGATGTCTTCGTCCAAATTGTCCCAATGGATTCCCGTCCCCCCGCCGCTGACAGTGAACCTGTTGCGATCAGTCGGCGATGCCCGGAGAAGGCGGGGAAAATATGCCAGTGGAACGCCCAACTGCCGTCCATCGCCGAGTTCGACCCACATGACGTCCGCCTCAAACCGCAGGTTTGTGGCAACCGGCTCAGCTACCAAAGTGTTCATTCCAGTACCTCTCGATCTCTGCCGTATGGTCAACGGCCACATCCAGCAACTCGCGCAGTTCATGCGCGGCCAAGCCGTATGACTCGGCGATTTGTGGTATCGGCTCCAGCCAGAACTTCGCCACGGCGCGGCCTCTGCGGACATGGATGTGCAAAGGCTCGCGCGGATCCCCTTCGTTCGAGAAGAAAAAGAACCGATATCCCTTGTGTCTAAATACCACAGGCATGCTGAAAAACTACTCTTCCTATATCTATTTGTCAATCCAATGTCGGGACAGTGAACCTGTTGCGATCAGCCGGCGATGCCCGGAGAAGCCGAGCGAGATCAGCGCATCCCATTTTTCGCCATCGGTTTGTCAGGGCGGCAGGAGCTTCTGTTTTCGCGCAGGCGCAGAATGTCGTTGCGTATGCGCGCCGCGCAGTTGATTTTTTCGGCCCACGTCGTTTTTGCGCGCGACCGCTGCCATGCCGCCTGCCGCTTCATCGTTTCGTTGACGTCATTCATCCAGGAACCTCCTTGCGAAACGATGCCACTGCGGGGCAAGACCATGCCGCTCGGCAAGCTTGGCCATGTTTTCCCTGGTGACGGCCTTGTGTTCCAAAAGGGATAAGATTCTTGCGTAATCCTTTGCGCGGCCAACTTTCAGCGCCATCACGGCAAGATAATCCGGGCCCACAACCCGCAAGGATACACCATTCACATGGTCTGCTTCCGCGCATTGCATTGCTGCGGTTGTCAAGGCATCATAAGCAGGAACAAATTGAACGGGCCAATCCCCGATCCGAATGGCTTCTCCTTCCGGATGATATCCGCGGGTTTTGCAGAATTCATAGATCGGGCTCAATACATCGATGCGGTTCGGATCCGGAACGGCAACCAGAATGTCGGCGTCCAAGGTTGCGACCGCCTCCGTATAGCGCATCTGCGCAATAGCGCCAAAGACGGCATAATCGGTAATCACGCCGTGCGCCACCATGTCGTTCAGCAGTATGGCAACCTCTTTCATGGCGTTAATGCCTTAATCCCGCATTGCTGCGTCAAAACACAAGAGGATTCGGTGGACGACTACGGCGACGACTACGGATTACGAGTGACAGAAGTCGTCCCCCGTAGTCGTCGCCGTAGTCGTGTTCCGTTTCTGTATCCAGCCGACCTCTTCGGTTGCGGGCGCAGCCCCGCCTCGATGGACTTCTTGATGCCACTGGTTCCACCGGTGGCGCTGATTCAACCGAAGAGCACGGAACAATGGGATTCCCGTAAACCTACGCCAAAACATAGCGAATGCTCCGGGAGAAATCAAGCGCGGTTTTCCCTCCGCCTTAATCCAGGGTGCATCTCACTTCTGGCTGTGTTGAGAAAGAGGCAAGGATGAGTTAGGGGGTGAGATGCACCCGGAAGTCCGAATGAGCC
>SLKS01000272.1 GCA_007134465.1 Kiritimatiellia bacterium
CACGCCTCCGAACTGTTCGCCCCAAAGGGCTCGGGCCTGGTCAAGCAAAGCTTTTCGCATCGTCATCGTCCTCGATCTTTTTCGGCATTTCCGGCTCGGGAAGCCGAGCCGCTCCATCCAACGCGGAGCGGACGCGCTTCCGCGTCCGGCATTCCGGCTCGGGAAGCCGAGCCGCTCCATCCAGCGCGGAGCGGACGCGCTTCCGCGTCCGGCATTCCGGCTCGGGAAGCCGAGCCGCTCCATGTCAACGCGGAGCGGACGCGCTTCCGCGTCCGGCTAATCCGGCTTGGGAAGCCGAGCCGCTCCATGTCAACGCTCGCTGTTGGCCGATACGCCGTCTCAACCGCGAATCAGGGTCAGGACCTGATCGCGTTTTTGGGCCATCAGTTCCGGCGTGCGCGCCTCCAGGTTGAGCCGCACGAGCGGTTCGGTGTTGGAGACGCGGACATTGAACCACCAGTCGTCGTATTCCACGCTGACGCCGTCCAGTTCGACGAGGGTTCCGTCGCTGAACTCTTTTTTGAGGAGGGCCAGAACCTGTTCGGGATCGGAGACGGTCGAATTTATTTCGCCGCTGGCGACATAGCGCCGGATGGGCGCGATGATTTCCGAGAGGGGCCGATCGGAGAGGCTGACGATGTTGGCCATGCACAGGACCGCCATGCTGGCGCTTTCGGTGAAGTAGTTGTCGCGAAAATAGTAGTGTCCGGACAGCTCGCCGGCGAAAAGCGCCTGATGGTCGCGCATTTGCTGTTTAATGAACGCATGCCCGACGCGACTCATCATGGCGGTTCCGCCCGCTTCCTCCACGACCTCCCTGAAAGCCCAACTGCTGCGCAGATCGTAGAGCACCACGCCTTTTTCGTGGGCCAGAATGCTTTGGGCGATCAGCGCGCCGGTCAGGTCCATGGGCAGGATGGCGCCTTTTTCGTCGAGAAATCCGACCCGGTCGGCGTCGCCGTCGAAGGCGATGCCGAAATCGTAGGCGCCGCCGCGGATTTTTTCCTGAAGCGCGGCGAGCGTCTCCGCCTGCAAGGGGTTGGCCTCGTGGTTGGGGAAGGATCCGTCCAGCGTATCGTACAGCGCATCCACTTCGACAATGCCTTCGAGCGCTTTGGCTTCGATGCAGCCCATGGCGTTGGCCATGTCGGCGGCGATGCGGACGGGGCGGCGCACATCGGCCATGGCGGCGACATGCTTGGCGTAGGCGTCCACGACATCGAACGCGGCGACCGTGCCGGGTTGGGCGGCGGGCGCATCGAACGTTTCTTCGGCCACGATTCTTTCGAGATCGGCAATGCCTGTGCTGCCGCTGATAGGCACCGCTTGCGCGCGCGAGAGTTTGAATCCGTTCCAGGGGCCCGGGTTGTGCGAGGCGGTGATCATGATGCTGCCGTCCGCGCCGCGCAGGCCATTGGCGTAGTTGCTCATCGGAGTCGAGCAGAGCCCTATATCCGTGACGTTGACGCCCTGCAGGGTCAGGCCGCGCGCCAGATTGTCGAACAGAGGCTGGGAATGCGGCCGCATGTCGCGGCCGACCACGACCATGCGCGGCTTGAGCCAAGTCGCGTAGGCTCGTCCGAGCTTGAACGCCGTTTCGTCGGTTAGCGTGTCGCCGTAAATGCCGCGTATGTCGTAAGCCTTGAATATGCCTGCCATCGTTTCCTCCGTATGGATATGCGTTTAGCGTTTTCTGGGAGGACACTAACTTAAGCCGGACAACGGGCGCAAGCAAATACCGCACAAGGCGCAATAATGCGAATTGCGGCGTTTGCGCTTTACCTTGACGAGCCCGTTCCGATGCGATACTGTTCTGTGTTTATGAGTAGGTGAGTGTGTGGGTGAAAACTCACATACTCCCAAACCCACATACCCACACACTTGGAATGCGGGCGAAGCCCGCCTTAGGATATTGACGCATGATACAAGCGAGCCATTTGACCAAGCGCTTTGGCCGGACGTTGGCTGTGGACGATCTGTCGTTCGAGGTGCAACGCGGCGAAATTGTGGGCTTTCTGGGGCCGAACGGCGCGGGCAAGACCACGACCATGCGCATGCTTTCGTGTTATTTCCCCGCCACGTCCGGCGCTGTCTCCGTGGCCGGCTTCGATGTTCTGACGCAGTCGCTCGACGTGCGTCGTCGTATCGGCTACTTGCCCGAAAACTTTCCGGTCTATCCCGACATGCGGGTGGAGGAGTATCTCAAGTATCGCGGCCGATTGAAAGGCCTGACGGGGCGTCGTCTGTTCGTCCGCGTGGAAGACGTTCTGGACCGATGCGGTCTGAAGGAGGCGCGTCGGACTGTGATGGGCACGCTGTCGAGGGGGTATCGGCAGCGGGTCGGGCTGGCGGACAGTCTCGTCCACGAGCCGGAACTGCTGATTTTGGACGAGCCCACGCTCGGATTGGATCCGCGCCAGATTCGGCAGATTCGCGATTTGATCAGGAGCTTGTCGGATCGGCATACGGTGCTGTTGTCCAGTCACATTCTTCCCGAGGTGGAAGCGGTATGCCAGCGGGTGCTGATCATCGACAAGGGCCGCATCGTGGCCTCGGATACGCCCGACAAACTGGCCGAGCACATGTCGGGCGGGCGCCGAATCGTGGCGGAGATTTCCGGCCCTTGCGAGGCCATAGGGCTGGCTCTTGAAGGTTTGACGGGCGTGACATCCGTGACGTGGAAAACCGGCGAGGCGGCCGGGAACTGGGGCCGATTCCAGTGCGAGTGCGAAAAAGGCGCGGATATTCGCGGGGCGCTGTTCGACTTGGTCGCACGCAACCGGTGGACGATGCGCGAGTTGAGTGTCGAGCGAAAGAATCTCGAGGACGTGTTCGTGGCGATCACCGAATCGAGGGCAGGAGACTAGGGAGGGGTTAGGAGTTAGGGGTTAGGGGCGAATGTCACTTAGATAACGCCGCTTGGGACCGATTAGGCGATTTGAAATACCGGACGATGTGCGGGAGTTTGTGGGTGTGGGAGTGTGTGGGTGAAAACTCACACACCCACATACCCACATACTCACACACAGGGCGCGCAGGAAAACCATACGCTTTGAATGGGGTCTAACTAAGCGCCATTCGGGTTAGGGGCTAGGGGAGCTAACGCCTAAGGCGGGCTGTCGCCCGCAACCCAAAGGTTTGTGAAAAAGGTTTCAGTGTTCAGGTTTCAGGGAAACAAAGCATTGGGGTGCGGCGTACTGAATCCCGAAACCTGAAACCTGAAACCATAGAGATACTCTCGCACCCGAAAACCATGAGCTTGCTCGGAGGCCGGGCTAACGATTAACGACTTTGACGATGGAGTGACGATGCGCAAGTTTTTTGTCATATGGTTTCGGGAATTGGGCGCGTGTTTTTTGTCGCCGGTGGCCTATGTGACCATGGTGGCGTTTTTGCTGCTGGCGAACTGGACGTTCTGGCATGTCGTGGAGACGCAGATCGGGCGTGTGGAATCCCTGCCGTCGCTGCTGGTCATGTCCATGGTTCTGTGGCTGCCCGTGCTGGCGACGCTGGTGACCATGCGGCTGTTCGCGGAGGAGAAGCGGCAGGGCACGCTTGAGATTCTGTTGACGGCGCCCGTCACGGAATGGCAGGTGGCGCTGGGCAAATACGCGGGGGCGCTCTCGTTCGTCGTCATCGCCCTGGCGCCTTCGATGGGCGCGCTGTACGCGCTGACCGCCCTGGCGCCCTCTCTGCCGGCGCCGGATGCCGGCGCCATGGCGGGCGGGGGTGTCATCCTGTTTCTGCTGGCGGCCTATTGCGTGGCGATAGGCATGTTTTTTTCGTTGCTTACCCGCAACCAGATCATCGCGGCGGTGTGCGGGTTCGGCGGCATGGTGATTCCCCCGTTGAGCGGCTATCTGCTGTCCCTGTCGCCGTTCGGGCCGGAGCGTCTGATCCGGCGCCTGGCGGTGGAGGATCACCTGCTGGATTTCGCCCGCGGCGTGCTGGATTTGGGGACGACGGTTCTGTACGTGTCGGGCGTTCTGTTGCTGCTGTTCTTCAGTACGCGTGTTCTGATGTTGCGCCGATTGTAGCGAGGCTGTTTATGGAATCCGAAGACTCACGCAAAGACAAGCCTGCGCCGAGCGGACGGGGCTGGCGCCTGGCCTTTCGGGCGAATGTGCTGATCTCCATGGCGCTGGCCGTCGCGCTGGCCGTGCTGGCGAACGTTCTGCTGGACATGCTGCCCCCGGTGCGCTGGAACGTGTCGTCCGGGCTCAGTTACTTCCGGCTTTCGGACAAGACGGTCGGGCTTTTGCGCAGTCTGGATCAGGATGTGGAGGTTGTGTCTTTTTTCAATCCACGGCATGAGTTTCACATGGATGTGCGCACCCTGCTGCGCGAGTACGAAGCGGAAAGCGCCCTCGGCGGCGGCGGTCGGCTCAAGGTCCGGTTCGTGGATCCTCATCGCGACGTGGCGCGAACCCGCGAATTGAAACAGCGCTACAGCCTGGCGGCGGCGGACATGGTGGTGTTCGAGGCCGGCGGACGAACCAAGTATGTTTCGGCCAGGGATATTGTCGAACAGAAGAAAACCGTGGACCTTGCCCGGCACATGGCCGGAGAATCCGGCGCCGTCCGGACCGTGACCCTGTTTCTCGGAGAACAGGCCTTTTCGTCCGCGATTCAGAACGTGATTCAGCAGGAGCCGCCTGTCGTCTATTTCCTGACCGGCCACGGCGAAGGCGATAGCGCCGATTTCAGCGAGCAGGCCGGATACGGAAACATCGCCCGTACCATGCGGCGCGACAATATGGAGGTCAAGCCGTTGGACATGGGACGACACGGCGGCATTCCCGAGGACGCTTCGGCTCTGATCGTGGCCGGCCCCACGCGACGTCTGGCCCGCGCGGAAGCGGATGTCATCGCCGACTGGCTTCAAAAAAGCGGACGGCTTTTCCTGTTGCAGGATCCCTGGACGCGCAGCGGGCTCGAGGAACTGCTGTCGGTGTGGGGTGTCCGGCTCGATGCTGACGAGGTTGTCGATCCCGGCGGAACCATTACGGGCCGCGAACTGATTTTTCAGTTTGCGCCGACGCACGAGATCACGCGTCCGTTGCAAAACATGGTCGGCGTATTCTACGGGGCTCGGTCGGTCGAGCCCTTGCCGGGCCATGACGCGGTGAGGGAGGATGTGCAAGCCGACAAGGCCCGTGTGACCATCCTGGCCCGTACGACCGAAAAAGCCTGGGCGGAACGCGATCCCAAGCAGACGCCGCCCCGTTACGACGCCGATATCGACCGGCCCGGCCCGGTTTCCCTGGCCGTAGCCGTGGAAAAAGGGCCGGTTAAAGACATGGGCGGCGCGATCGATCCGACACGCATTGTTGTTTTCGGGGATTCCTTTTTCGCATCCAATCCGGCCCTGGCGGCGGGTGCGGGCGGCAACGAGGACTTGTTCATGAGCGCCGTCAACTGGTTGGTCGATCAAGAGGCTCTGATGGCCGTGGCGCCGAAAATTCCCGGAAGAATCGAGCTGGGCATGACGCGCCGACGCATGCGGACGGCATTCTTCGTCACGGTCTTCGCCGGCCCGGCCGTGGCGGCCATGATCGGCCTGACAGTCTGGTGGCGTCGGCGCCGGTAGCTAGAGTCTGTCCGAAAAGGTTCTTTTCGGACAGGAGTGTACGAAAGGATTATTAACGGCAACCCCAAAGGGGTTATGCAACAAAGCCTGGGGCAGCGCCCCA
>SLKS01000081.1 GCA_007134465.1 Kiritimatiellia bacterium
CCCCCCCGACCCCAACGGGGTCGCGCAAATTCTTTGCCGGTTTCCGCGTGGCGATTGTATTGCGCGACCCCGTTGGGGTCGGACGTTTTTTCTGTTTTAGTTTCCCGGCGCGCTGCGCCGGGCTCTGTTGCGACAGCCCTACAGGCTGCATTGGACTTTGAGTTGAGCATTGTTCCGCGCAACAACGTCATTGACCGCAACGGGACGACCGGCTACATTTCCCGGCATGGAACGTATTCCATCGTCCCTGCGTATGGCTGTCCTCGGAGCGGCCTTGATCTTGTCAACCGTCTCGGCCCGCGCGTGGGATTTCGACCGGGAATCCTACGAGGAGGACGCGGGCACGAACTTTATTTTGCTGTTCAGCCCCGAGCATGCCATCTACGGCGTGGGCATGGGAGGCGGAACCTGGCTGCGCGGCACGCCCGTATTCGGCGACTACGCGGCACGCCTCTACTGGAACGACATCGAAAAGGGCCTGTATTCGGGCGTCGGCATGACACTGCGCATCATGCCCCGCTGGACGTTCGCCCCTTTCGCCGGCGGCGGCGGCAACTACAACCATGCGTTGACCAGCGAAGTGGACGAACCCGATCCCGATTTCCCGAAACGCGGCGAATCCTACTGGAGCTGGCATGCCGAGGGCGGAGTCCGGTTCTGGCTGCACGAACGCCGCCAATTCCTCGACCTGGCCTGGCGTCAAACCTGGAGCTCCATGCGCGGCGAACGCGACTATACCCTGATCGTCGCAAGTTTCGGAACCGGCATCCTTCCCGGCCGGTAAGCGCCGTGACATTTTGACAAGCGCGCGCCGCGCACTGTGCCGAACTGTCGCTTGCCAACCCTTCGCATCCTCTGTTTTGCATACGATCCGCGTCCTACGGCTTTAAACCTGGAAAGAGCAGATAACCGCAAAGAACACAGAGAACACAAAGACTGAGAACAACGTGCAGAGATGGGGACTGACACCGGATTGGTGTGGCCGTGAAACTGCACAACTGTCTTTCTTTGCGATCTTTGTGCTCTTTGTGGCAAATCAACTGCACCACTTAGATTGGATCATGTCTTTGCCCCACTGCGCGCGCAACATGTTGTCTGGCCACGGGCTGTACGGCGCTCACGGATAACGCATGCAGACTCCTTGCCTTTATCGGAAGAGGGCGTTGGGCAATTCTGGCATGGCTGTTGCTTAGCGGACCGGCGAAACGTGTTAACCCTAAAGGGAAGGAGGTTGCCATGGGCGAGAAGGACAAAACGAATGTGCTGGTTGGGCTTGTCATCGTTCTGCTTGTTGCCGTGGTCTGGCAAGGCGCGACAGTATGGCGCCTGCAACAACGCTTGGACCCAGAGATCAAACGGGAAAGGATTGCCGAGCGTGGCCAGGCTTTCCATGCGACGCAGGCGCGGAAGGAGACCGAGGATCGCGATCGAAATGCGGCGAAAGAAACGCGACCGGCCGATCCTTTCGCCGATGCCCACGATCTGTTCGACTGGAGCCGGGATCCATGGGATCCGTTCAAGGAAATGCAGTCCATGCAGTACCGCATCAACCGCATGTTTGGCGGCGCGTTTCACCGCTTCGAGCACAGCGACGATTTCGGCAGCCTGTTCGGCGGGCTTTCCTACACGCCATCCATAGACATTCAGGACAAGGGCGACCACTACCTGGTGATCGTGGATGCGCCCGGTCTTGACGATTCACGGCTGGACATAAAAATCGAAGGACGCACCCTGACTCTTTCCGGATCGGTGCAAGCGCAGACGGATCGAGACGACGGGCCCATGCTCCGGCGCGAGCGACGCAGCGGCTCGTTTCATCGCCGCGTTACTTTGCCGGGTCCGGTGCAAGCCGGCGGCATGACCATGGAGCAGGACAAAGGTGTGTTGCGGATTGTTTTGCCCAAGGATCACCCGGTGAAGAATAGTGAACAGTGAGCAGTGAACAGTGCGACAGTGACAGTATCCGGTGTCGGGTGTCGTTTACGGCAAAGGGGACGACGGAGTCAGAATCGGCGGTGTTTACGAGGCAGTTTGCGTTGGAGGAAGAGGCGTGGCAATCTCGTCTGTTCCGCAAACTATTCCGTCAACCGCATCGAAACTAACTCCACCGTAAACGTTGCCGTAAACTGTTTCGATTGCTCTGTGCAAAGCGCGTCGGCAACAATTGGCGACAAAGAGGTGACAAACGGAAACAAGTACGCGACATCTATGATCCGATGACCCGGTTGTCGTGATTACTGATCACTGGTTACCGATCACTGGCTCTCCGACCCGGCAATGCGTTGCGCCAGGGCGGCGGCGCCGATCATGTTGGCGTTCAGGCCCTGTTGTTCGAAACGGGAAAGGGTCAATCGGCTGCGAACGCCAGCCGCCAGCAATTCCCGCCGCAACTCGTCGTGAAAGAACGGGAACGCGCGACTGGGCTTGCCGCCGAAGACGACGGGAACATCCGCGGGACACCCGTCTTGCGAGGCTTTGTCAAACAGAACGCGAGCGGCCATGGCCATGGCTTGCGCGAACAGCGCTTCCGTTCTCATGGCGATCGGTACGCGCAAGCGGCAGAGTCCGTCCAGCACGCCGCCGGCTGTTTCGGGGCTGTTCAGCGCCTTGATTTCGCCAGGATTGATTTCCCTGCGCCAGGAATTGTCGCGCTCGGCCAAGGAACGGAAGATGCGCCAGCGGCCCGGTCCCGACACCAGCAGTTCAGCGCGCACGGCATCGGAACGGCCATCCGGTCCAACGCGGGCCGCGCCGGGACAAAGCGCATCGCACACGGCCTCGAACTGTTCGAACGAAGACCCTTTCGCGCGAAACAGGGCGTCGAGCGGTTCCTTATCCAACGCGATCGCATAACCCGGCTCGTTGGTCGGGTGCAAGGAGGCGTCATGACCGTCCCAATCCAGAGCGGGGAAACGCACCTGACCGTTCCGCCCCACCCAGGCGCCGCCCCATCCGCCGCCCAGCGCCCAATACAGTAGTTCCTTGCGCGCCAAGGTCCATTCGGCCAGGCCGCCGGCATCCGCGTCGTTGAGGCCGGCGCAGGGTACGCCCAAAGCCTTGCCGATCAAGCGGGACAGATTGCACCCTTGCAGATACGGCAAGTTGTGAATGAGGAGAAAAGAACCGTCCGAACGGAAGAGACCGGGCGCCGCTACGCCAACCGCCGCCAGGTTGGCATTCGTCTCGGCCTGAGCGGCCAGCCGTTTCAATTCCGCGACCAGAACCGTTGCCAGCGTTTCGCCGTCGCTGCCATAGCCGGCAACCGGCACAAAGCCCGTTTCAACCGGGCGCAGGGCGGCGTCGAACAACCCGATCTTGGCGCCGGCCCCGGCGCCAAGATCAATGCCGACAACGCACGCGTTTTCGCTCGCGCCCTTCATGACATGTTCACAGCGCGACCGGAGTCAAATGATCGCGTTCGACATCCTTGAAATAATTGACCGTGCCGACCTTCATTTCCGCGGTGGATTCGTCGTCGCACACGATTACGGCCTTCGGATGCAGTTGCAGCACGGACGCGCTCCAGATGTGATTGACGCCGTCTTCCACGATCTTCTGCAAGGCGCGCGCCTTCTTGTAGCCGTTGACCAGCAGCATCACCTCTTTCGCGTCCGTGACCGTTCCGACACCCACGGTCAGCGCCGTTTTCGGCACTTTGTCCAAATCGTTGTCGAAAAAGCGGGAATTGGCCAGGATCGTGTCGTAGGTGAGGGTCTTGACGCGTGTGCGCGAGCGGAGCGACGAGCCCGGCTCGTTGAACGCGATATGACCGTCCGGCCCGATTCCGCCCATGAACAATCGGATTCCGCCGAGCTCCTTCATTTTTCGTTCGTAGCGAGCGCATTCCTCCACAAGATCCTTGGCATTGCCATCGAGGATGTTGACGTTCTCTTTCGGAATGTCAATGGACCCGAAAAAATTGTTCCACATGAACGAATGATAGCTTTCGGGATGATCTTCGGGAATGCCAACATACTCGTCCATGTTGAACGTCACGACATGCTGGAAGGAGACCTTGCCTTCCTTGTGCAAGCGGATCAGCTCGCGATAGGTTCCCAACGGGGACGATCCGGTAGGCAGTCCCAGCACAAAAGGCTTGCCGGGGCCGGGTTCGGCATGACGAATGCGTTTGACAATGTGGGCGGCCGCCCAGCGACTCAGGGTTTCGTAATCTTTCAGCACAATAACTCGCATCGTATGTCTCCTTATGATTCTGTCCTCAATGGTTCTGTCAAAATCCGCAACTGTCTAGCCTGGATTACGGACATGACAGAATCATTTCTGACAGAATCATTTTTGCCTCATCATGGCTCTGTCTTCCATAGTTCTGTCCTCAATGGTTCTGTCCCAATGGTTCTGTCAAAAGCCGCAACAATCGAGCCTGGATTACGGACATGACAGAATCATTTCTGACAGAATCATTTTGCCTCATCATGGCTCTGTCTTCCATAGTTCTGTCCTCAATGGTTCTGTCTTCAATGGTTCTGTCTTCAATGGTTCTGTCAGGCGCCCGACCGCGCCGTTCACCCGATCAGGGCGGTCAATCGCGCGTGCGTGTTTTCGATCGTCGGCACGCGTGCCTTGAGATCTTTGACGAAGGCGTTTGTGTCGAACGTTCCGCGCACGGCCTCGAAATCGGCGTCGGTGTCGCCGTCCAGGCCGAATCCGATGCGCGTGCTGCCCTCGAACTCCTTTTGGGCGTCGCCCAGCACCATGTTGATCAGTTTGAGCGATGAAGATTTCCAGGCATCGAGCAGTTTTTTCAGCCCGGATTTCGCCTGTTCGCTCAAGGCCTCTCCGTATTCCTCCTGGAACATGGCGCGGAACGCGTTCCATTCGTCGGCCCGATACGCGGCGGCCAAGCTCTCGAATTCCGTCTGCAAGTCATCGAGCGAGCCGATCTTTCCGGACGCGATGCGGCCGATCAGATCGTCGAGCCGATCCCGCCGGCAAAGCAACCCGCACACGTCCGCCCATTCGCCGTCTTCCGTTTTGCCGGCCGGATCGGGCCCCAGCAGGCGAGCCATGTCGGCGGCATCGGTTGCGTCGGCGAGCCTGCGAACGAGCGTATCGCCATAGTATTTTTCGATGGCCAGTTTGTAGTAGCGTCCGCACGTTTTGATAAGCAGCCGTTTCATGTGAATGCCGTTCCATGTCACGTAGGTCTGGCTGCGATCGGCGTTCGCGCCGAGCGTTTCGATGGCGGCCCGGCCCCGCCGCATTTTGCGCACGGTATAAGGCGAGAGCACGTCGAACACGATCTGGTCGAGCGGTTTCTCGGCGGTGCGCCGGTCGCGCGCGGGCCATTTTTCGCCGTCGCGCAAGGTGCCCACAGTGAAGTAGTTCATGGCCGGCACCAGCGTGGACTTGCCGTCTTCTTCCGCAATGTAGGAAAACGGAAAGTCGGACGTGTCGAAGTTGGCGTAATGCTTGCCGATCACGGCCGTAAACGCGCCGACTCGCGCGGGAAACAGCAGGTAGGAAAACGAGCCCGTCTTGCAGCCGCGCTCGAGCAGGCCCTGATGAACCGGTCCGAGCTTGTACATGTGATTGGACTGGTTCGTGGCGCTGCCGGCATTGTAGAACGAAAACAGACCGGCGATCAGCAGGGTCGAACGGTGATGCGTCACCGTATACGGCCCGCCGAACACGG
>SLKS01000382.1 GCA_007134465.1 Kiritimatiellia bacterium
CTTCCTATGTTCATTGCCGCATTCGTCCCGCAGGGCGATGCGGCAAGGCGCCCGTGGCGTGTTCGCGGTTGGGCGCAGCCCCGCAGAAAACGGGTGGCAAGATGGCTCCGATGGCAAGGCGTCAAGGGTTGTCGCTATACTCTGGGTATGCGACTCCCTTGACAACGCCGCCAGCGGGGCCATATCGCCGCCCGTTTGCAAGCCGCGAACACGACACACGCCGGAACGGCGGCCCACGACATTCCCCGTCAAAGCACACAACCCTATCGCTCGAATTAGAGCGCAAGCAGCTTAAGCAGCGCGGGCCAGGCCGCATCGGCGTAAAACCGGTGTCCCTCCGGCCCCACCACCAGCTTGCACCGGTCTTCGGCGCCGTGCGCCTTGTAGATGCGCCGTAAATCAGCGAATGCCTTGCGCGTGGCCTGTATTGGGAAAATGGGATCCTCCCGGCCCGCCACCACCACCACCGGCTTCGGCGCGAACAGCCCAAGCACATCGGCCATCTCCGCATAGCGCAACAGGCCGGGAATGTAATTGTCCGCGCAATGGTAGATGGACATGATCGAATCCCGGAACGTGCAAAAATAGCAGGAGGGCATGGCAAAAGCCAGGCGGGGCAGCAAAGCGGCCGAAAACACGCTGATTGTGCCGCCCCCCGAATTGCCCATCACGCCGACCTGCCGCATGTCCGCATCGCCGCGCAACGCCAGATAGTCGAGTCCTCGATCCACATCGAACACACGCTCGCCGATCAGGGTTCGCCCCAGCATCAGCGCCTGCATGGTCGCGTCATGGCAACCGTGCGAAGACACAGCCTTCTGCTTCCGCTCGCGCCGCTCGCCGAACGACCGCTGCTCGATACACAAGGCGGCAAATCCGCGCTTCAGGCAACCCAGCGCGAAATCCCGATCGCCTGCCACCTGAATCGGCTTGCGGTTGTCCTCGCGGTCCACCGCAATGGAATTGTGCATGCCCGTCGAATGGCCTTGCAGGCAAATCATGAAGCGATACGGCGGCCGAACATCGCGCGGCAGACAGACAAAGGCCGGCACGTCGCAGGCCGGTTCGCTGCGAAAGACAACCTTCTCGACCGTGCCCAGCGGAATCTCGCGCTTCCAGAGCCGTTTCGGAGCCAGCGGAATCCGTTCCGACGGCATGATGCCAACCAGTTCCCGCAGTTTGCGCCGCAAACCCCGTTGCCACCGGCGCGGATCGCCTCCGTCGTAACGCAGCGCCGGAACGGTCGCGCCCATGACCCGGCGGTGATGGACCGAGGGCGAAAAATCGAATGCCGACTTCTTTTGTCTGCCGATCTTCTTCATCGTTTCGTCTCCTGCATGAAGCCTTCCGCAAAAAGAACAGCCCGTTGCCAGCACGGCACGTCTTGGCACATGAGGATGGCGCCGTTTCCCGAGGAATTAAGCCCGTCCGTCGTTCACCATGGAAAGCCAATCGCGACCCATACTGCACAGGCGGCGCCGCCTTGTAAAGCGAATTGGCGCTGTGCGAAGGAGCGAACATTTGGCAGTTGACGGCGAAAGGGACGAATGATAATAGTGGAGCCCTTTATGAATGACACCGCTGAAAAAACGCCAGAAGAAGTCGAGTCCGAAGTTTGGGTTGCCATATCGGCGTTCGAGCAGATTCTCGAAGCCATGCCGAACGACCGCGCCTCGCTCGATGCGCTTGCCCATGCCTACGAACAAATCGGCGATCTGACCCGGGCCAAGGATTACCTCGGCCGCTTCGCCCAAGTGCTGCTGGACGAAAAGGATGCCGCCGCTTGCGAAGAACTGCTGCCCAAGCTTGAAAAGTTCGCCGAAATGGACCCGGCCCTGGCCGACAAAGTCGTTCGTATCGGCAGCCTGCTCAAGGAGTCGCAGGAAGCGGCCGCCGTCGCTCCGCAGAAAAGCGACGAACCGCCTCCCGTTCTTTCTGGCTCGCCCGGATCCGGCTTCAAAATGTCCGACGAGATGTCGTTCGCCTGGAATCTGTCGGAAGCGCACCAGATAACGGAAGAGGAATATTCGGGCATTGTGCAAGATTTGACCGAGATGTCTTCGGCAGCGGCCACGACAACGGTGTCGGTACTGCATGTCATGGAACATCGCGCGTTCAAGAATCTTGATAAAATTGTCGCGTTCGTATCGGAAGAATGCGGCACGCCATTTCTTTCCCTGCAGTCGTTTTCCGTGCGCAAAGCGGCATTCGCGAAACTTCCGCGCGATTTCATGGTGCGGCGGGGCGTACTGATTTTCGATTTTCTGGGCCAGGACGCGTTGGCGGTAATACTGAACCCCTACAATACGGCCTTGCGGAAAGAAGTCGAATCCATGGCGGGCCAGACATGCCACTTCTTCATGACCCTGCCTTCCGAATTCGACCAGACTCTCGGCCGCGCGGACGAGATCATGGCTCAAGACGAAGACTAGCCCCGGAACAAGCGAGGATTTCGTCGCGAGAGTGCGCAAACGTCTGCGGATGCGGGGCTTGAGGCGGGTCGCGCGATTCTCGCATATTGAAACAGGGATGAAATGCGCGGCCCGCCTCACGTCTCGCCGGCCGCTGGCGAAGGCGTGCTCGCAGCAGAAGAACTCGCTTGTTTTGGGACTGCGCTTCACTTGCGCGTGGAAGCGCCGACGCGCAGAAACCGTTTTTCGCCCCTGTACTTCAATTCGACACCGTCCCGGAGAATAGCGGAAATCTTCACGTTCTGCACCCGTTCTCCAACGCGCACAATCTCGCCATTGATCAAGCAGGACCCTTGGGCGCCACTGCCAACCACGCCGTCCAGAGTCAGGTTCGGCCACTCCACGATATCGGCCAAATCCTCCAGCTCGACAATGTCGTCAGTCAACACCTCCAGCGGCGGCAACGGCCGGGGGTCGTCGGCCGTCTCGAGCGGCGCAACAGGATCCGGCTCCGCGGGCCGCGGCTGATCGGCCGCTTCGTCCGCTTCGGCCGTCGGCGGCGGCGATGGCGACATGTCCAGCGCCGGGATCACCATCCGCCAAACGACCACCCCGACACCGGCGAACAGCAGAAGCAAGAAAAACGTCTTCCCGATTTGCGGGCCGGAGCCCTTCTCTTTGTTCGCGGCGGTCTTCCGCGGCGCCTGGGCGGCGGCCGGCGAGGGAGACGCTGCCGAAGACGAGGAAGCTTTCAGCGGCGGCGGTTCGGGCATTGGCGGCGGAGCGGCCGTCGGTTTTTGCGGAGGCGGCGCTCCGCTCTTGAGTTCGCCTTCGCCGGTTTCCTGCTGCTGTCTTCGCAACGCTTCCTGAATAAGACTCATGCCGACGGCCCTCCCAACAGTTTGATGGCGCGCTTGACGTGTCCGGCGCCAATGGCTCGCGTTCGGTCCACATACCCGGCCATCAACGCGCCGTCGCATACGGCATTGACCAGTCGCGGACTGCCCTGAGCGTATTTGTGTATTTCACGCAAAGCGGATTCCTCGAAAATCAGGCGCCCGTCCGAACCGGCCACGTGCAGCCGATGTTGAATGTAGGGAGAAATGTCGTCGCGCGTCAGAGGATCCAAGCGAAAGCGCACCGTAATCCGCTGCCGGAGCTGGCGCAAATCGGAACGGTTCAGCCGCGCATCGAGTTCTGGCTGGCCGCACAGCACAATCTGGATGAGCTTGTGCTGATCCGTTTCCAGATTGGACAGCAGCCGGACCTGTTCCATGATCTGGGGCGACAGATTCTGCGCCTCGTCAATCACCAGCGCCACGTTGGCGCCTTCGCGGTTCTTGCTCAAGAGAAACTCGTTAAGCGTCTCGATATATGCCAAACGATCCCGGCCTTGCACCGGCAAGCCGAAATCGTTCAGCATGGACCGCAAAAGCTGGGTCTCGGACAGGGAAGGATTGAGAAGCAGCGCCGTGGCAACGTCTTCGCCCAAACTGGACAGCACCGCACGGCATAGCGTGGTCTTTCCCGATCCAACCTCTCCGGTGAAGGCAATGAACCCCTTGCGGCTCTGGATGCCGTACAGCAAATAGTCGAACGCTTCCCGATGCTGATCCGTCCAGTACAGAAAGCGGGGATCCGGCGTTATGCTGAATGGAAATTCGCTCAAATTGTAGTATTTCAAATACATGGCGTTTCAATGATGGTCGTGATCGTGATCATGATCGTGGTCGCATGCGGCGCGTTGCGTATCCGAACGCCGAAGAATCCTTTGCCAGACTTCGGAAGCGAGCACCGGCGGCGGAGCGCCGCTTTTCAATTGTCGCAAGCGGTGCGCCGTATCGGCATCGTCGGGCTGCAGCGCGAGGAGCTGTTCCCATCGGGCGATGGCCTCGTCTGTCATGCCGTCCGACTCGTGAATCAGCGCGCGATAGGTCAGCGCGTAGATCTTGCCTGTGCGCGCCTCGACGCTCTCGGGATCCTCGGCGCCCGGCCAAAGAGCCAGGGCAGCGTCCAGCGCTTGCGCGGCGCGGTCCGTACGGCCTTTCCGCAACCAGACCAGCGCCTCTTCGATTCGGATTCTGTAGTGGCGCGGATTGCGAAGACGGCCTTCGCGCAGAAGCTCCAGAGCCAGATCCGGACGGTCGAGACCGTGCGAAGTCGAAAGCCAGTACGCGCCAACCAGATAATTGTCTATGTTGTGCGGGTCGGCACGCGTGGCGAACCAGAGCATGGGCAGCATTTCGGCCACGGCATGCCCTTGCACATGCCTGTGCTGACGAGGAACAATGCGGCGTTCCAGATTTCGGAACCATGTGTCGGGCCAGTCGCGGTCGTTCAGCCGGCCTGTGCCGCCCGCATGATAGTAAATATCGGTCATTTCCAGGAAGTGCGTGCCGAGCGCAATGCGCGCGGCGCCGAACAGATGTCCGGAGATCGAGTCGCCGCCAACCGCGCCCGGGTCCGGTTCGTCAGGCCGCGCGAAGGCAAGCCGGCAGGAAAGCGCGAAAGCGAACGTACCGAGGGCTGCGAGCCACAGCCACGGAGCGGGACGCCATCGAGCGAACCCATGGGTTTGCGCTGTGTCGGTCATAGCAAGTTCTCCCGCCCGAAACGCTTGTTCCGATAGGCCAGCCAGGCGGCGACCAGAAGGAAAGCCGTATAGACCGCCCCGTACAGCGCCACCTGCAACAAGGCGGGCGTGTCCGTCGGCCCCCAATTGTGAACGATTCGCTTGCGCATGTCGAACAGTTGAAAATGGGGCAACACATGATAGACGAACGACAACAGTATGCCCTGCGCGCCGCGGGCTTGCGCCAGAAGACCGGGCAAACGCGGCAGCAGTACGAAAGCGCCGGCCGACAACACATAGGTTAAAGCGGCGGCGGCGTCCTGATGCAGGCGAGTCGAGCAAAGCAAGCCCAGGGCGCAGAGCATGGCGAGCGCCACGCCGTGCAGGAGCATGCCCTGAAACAGCGCCGGTCCGCCGAGCGCCGCCATGCCGCCGCGCAGAAGCACAATGGCGGCGACCAGAGCGTAAAAGGCGACCGTAGCGGCCATCGTAACGGACCAGGCGCCCAGCCACTTGCCCACAACAAGCTGTCCGCGAGTCACCGGCTTGGCCAGCAAGGCGTACACGGTGCCGCGCTGCTCTTCCTGCGGCAGC
>SLKS01000393.1 GCA_007134465.1 Kiritimatiellia bacterium
TGCGAACGGCGTTCGCAGCGTTATGCTGGCATGCAAAATGAGCTCGTAACGGGCCATTGTCAACCTCAAAAGGGACGGCGCGGCGACACAGATTATTCTTTTGCCTTTCCAAGCCCGTTCCTCTACATTGCTGCCAACTGGATGGGACGGGAACCGTCCCCTTGCGACGCCGTCGGCGCACGGTTCCGCAAGACGCCATGCGCCATACACAGCGGACAGGAGGGCAACCTAATGCGCGCGTATCTTCGCAATCATGCTTCGCGAACCGCAAAATTTATCGCCAAGCTAACGCTGACCACTTCGCTGATCGCTCTGCCGGCGGTGCTGGTCGCAAGCGGCTGCGCGCACCGGCGCGCGCCAGGCGCCACTATCCGGGCGCCGCGCACCCCCGCCGCGCCGGGAGCGCCACGGGCCCCGCGCGCACCGCGACCACCTGCCAGGCCCCCGAGACTGCCTTGAAGACGGACTGGCGCCCGCAACCCGAAAGGGTGTAAATCTTTTGTTCGTACATTCGCGTTTTCGTGTGCGGCGAGTTGAGCGGATTTCCTGAATTGTCCACAGCACAGGAGCGGCGACATGCATGCCAGAGACATCAAGAAGATGATGCGCAAGGAAACCAGCTACCTGACCTCCGGCTGGGACGGAAGAGACCCGCACTATCTGGCTGAACGGATGCGCGCTTTCCTCGCGTCCTGGGCCTCGCAGCACGGCCGCACCATTGACGAGGCCATGGCGGACAAAACAATCAAGGAGCTATGCGACGATTTTCGCGGGTACGGGCCCATTCAGGATCTGCTGGAGGATCCGCACGTCACCGAAATCATGATCATCGGGCCCAACAAGGTATTTGTCGAGCGAGACGGACGGAAAACTTCGACGGATGCGCGGTTCGACGATGAGAACCATCTGCAATACGCGATCAACAAAATGATCGCGCCATCGGGACGACGTCTCAACGAGGCATCCCCTTGCGCCGATTTCTCGCTGGGCGGCAGAGCACGCGTGAACGTTACGCTTCCGCCGCTCGCCGCCGACGGCATTTCCGTCACCATTCGCAAGATGGCCCATTCCATCGGGGCCCTGTCCGATATCGTGGACTTGGGCACGCTGGACGTACGCATGGCCAATTTTCTGGTCGGTTGCCTGCAAGGCGGCATCAACATGCTGTTCAGCGGGGCCACGGGTACAGGGAAAACGACCTCGATCAACCTGCTTTCCGCCTACATTGACGAAGGCGAACGGATCGTGACCATTGAAGACACGCTCGAACTCGCCCTCAACCAGGCCAATCTTGTCCGGCTCCTCACGCGTCCGCCCGACGCGCTCGGCCAAGGCGAAATCGGATTGCGCTATCTGCTGTCGAACGCCTTGCGCATGCGGCCGTCCCGCATTATTCTGGGCGAAATTCGCGGTGCGGAAGCCATGGAATATCTGCAGGCCCTCAACAGCGGCCACAAGGGCACGCTGGCCGTTCTGCACGCCGCCACGCCGCAGGATGCCGTGACACGACTCGAAACCATGGCGCTCTATGCCGGCCTCGATCTGCCCTCCTGGGCCATACGGCGGCAAATCGCCTCGGGACTGCACTTGATCGTGCAACACGAACAGCTCATGGACGGCTCGCGAAAAATCACCTATATCACCGAAGTAGCCGGCCTGCGCGACAACGATATCGCCTTGCAAGACATCTTCCGCTACGAGGTCGAAGAAACCGGCGAAGACACGCGGATCAAGGGACGGTTCGTCGCCGTACAGCCACCCTCCTTCCTGCCCCACCTCCGAAAACTCGGCATCGAAATGGAAGACGCGCTGTTCACGTAAAGCAGAAGCCCTGCAATCAGTCCGATTGATCAAGGACTCAGGCCGGTAATGGGCATAGCGCTCGCCGACTCGTTGTGAAGTCCATTCATATCGGACCGACTGCAGGGTCGCCTCTGTAAAAAGCAACTATCATGCCCGATAGCGACGTGCGGCGGCTTCGCCCCGGTTCCTGCCGCATTTTGACAAAATCTTTACAATTCATTCACATCGCACGGACAATCAGGCCGGGAAACCTGTCTCGATTCTGAAACAATTCTCGCGACAGAGAATCAATCGTGAGAAACAAGCTCCGTTCGATCGCCCGCTTGCAGGCGGTCGGGAGACAGCCAGCCGCTTTCGATTTCGAGAACGGAACAGGCGAGAGCCCCTCCTTGGGCGAAGCGGAACGGGACCAAGTCGCGAACGATGCGCACCACAAGTCCGGAGTGGTCCAGAAAGAACAGGTCGAGCGGAAAGCGCATGAAGAACGTGTGAACAGCCGAACACGGCGCAAGCAACAGACCTCGGTTCGGCCCCAGCCTGCGAACGCCAAGCAGGCCGCGCGTTCGACTCCATATCCCGTCGGCGAGCGCGACGCGTTCAACGATTGTCATCCCGCTCTTGCGCAACGCATAAGTTCGCGCGGAAGCCATGCCAACCTCTGATCTACTTGAGCAGGAGACCGATGATCACGCCGACGAGGGTAAAGGAAAAGAAAGCAACCGACTGGGAGATGCGCTTGATCTCGAAAAGGCCGAAGTTTACGGACAGGGAACGGCCTCCCGTATTAATCAAGAGCAACACTACAACCAGCGCGATCAGAACAAGCGCAAACACAAGTTGTTTGCTCATAAGCCCTTCCTTTCCAGCGTGGTCGCGATTGCCTCGACAATGACGGCCGGTTCCGCCATGCGCCCCCGTCCTTCCCGGCCGCAGGCCAAGTCGCCAACTGCCGGCTCCACCCAGATCGCCCGGCGTTCCTTGAGCGTTCGGACATTGTCGCGCGTGGCCGGATGGTCCCACATGTTGTCGTTCATGGCTGGCACGATCACAAGCGGCGCGCGGCAAGCCAAGGCGACGGCAGAAAGAAGATCGTCGGCCAGCCCGTGGGCCAGCTTGGCCAGAACATTGGCCGTGCAGGGCGCAATGGCCAGAACGTCCGCCCGGTCGGCCAGGCTTATATGGTCGGGCATCCATTCTACCGACTCGGCGAACATGTCCACCGCAACCGGATTGCCGGACAAAGTGCGAAACGTAAGCTCGCCAACAAACTTGGCGGCGGCGGCGGTCATGACGACCGAAACATCCCATCCGCGCTTCTTCATCAGACGCACCAGCTCCGCCGCCTTGTAGGCCGCGATGCTGCCGGTCACGCCCAAAACAATATGCGGTGTTTTCATGCGATCGCTCCGAGCCCGTCAATACAATCTATGCGGCACAATATCGGAACGGGACATGCCGTCAAGACATTTCGGGGATGAGCACGTGCCTGGCGTGAAAGAGTGACCGTCATCCGGCGGCAGAGGCCTGCCGCCCTCCAATGTCCAACTCGCATGAGGCTGGAGGGCGACGGGCCTCCGTCGCCGGTTCATGGATAAGAGCTTGCCGAAGGCTGTCTTCGAAGCGGCCTTCGTCCCTAGCCTAGCCAGCGCCGAAGACGGAGCACGGCAGGCAGGCGAGATTCCTTGCAAGCTCGGAATGCATTCCCCCCGCCCGCGGCATCCTCTTCCCGACACGTCCTACCCTCGTGCGTCCCGCCCCAGCAAGCGCATGCCGTTCCGATAGAAGAGCCCCTCGACAAAGGCGCGGCCTAACCCCAGCCGTTCCACGGCATGACGAATGGCGCGCAGTTCCTCGTACAGAAAGGATGTGTAGCGAATCTTGCCGTCGGGATCGGCGATCGAAAGTTTCCAAGACACAGGCGTAATGTAGCTGTACTGATGGTTGATTTCGACCGATTTGCCGGGCGCCAGCGCGATCGGCGCGTCGCTGGCGAAAAGAACCTTGTCGGACGGAACCGTGCAAAACAAATGTTCCATCACTTCCCAATGGTTGACCATGGCCAGATCGTACCAGAGATTCGGCAAGTCTTTCAGATCGTCCAGCCAGCCGACGACATTGCGCAGGAAATAGGCGCGCCCGACATGGGCCAACACGATTTTCGCCTTCGGCCAGGACCGGCATAGCGCGACAAGCTGGCGCTGGTTCAAAGGATCGGCCAATCGTTCCTTGCGCGGAATGTGCAGCATGACGATCAGTCCGATGTCGTTGGCGATTTCCATGATCCAGTCGGGCAGCATCTCGCGTATTTCGACATCGTTCGGATTCGGCTTGCGCACATAGTTCAGATAGGGCTTCAGCCCGAGAAAACCGCCCGCCACAATATCCGCGCGCACGGCGGTCGGATCATTCTCGTTCGGGTCGAAGAGCCGAAACGGGAAGAACCGTTTGCGGTCGCAATGTTCGGCAAGGTAGCGATCGTTGCGGACTCGATCATACTCGACATGCGGGAACCCGAAACAAACGGCGGCCGTTTTGCGTCCGGGAAAGGCCGCATCCATATCGGCCGCCAGATCCTTGAGGTCGTATTTCGCCAGCGCATGTCCAGCGCAGCGATAGGGCTGTCCGACAGGAAACACCCCGCGCGGCGCGACATGCGCATGGAAATCGAGGATGCGTTTCGGCAGGAAGTCGTCCAGTTCCTCGCAAAAGATGCGCTGCCGCTCGCGCTGTTCCGCCGCCTGTCGCCACGGAACGTTTCGGCGCGAGGCTGCGCTGCGCGTTCGCGGGGCCTGCACGCACTTGTGACGGGAAAACTGAATGCCCAACTCGCCGAAGACCCGTTTCCAGCGCGCGGCATGGTCCGCCGCGCAAAGGAACGGCACGAAGCCCAGCCGACAATAAACCCGCATGGCGGCGAAGCGATGGTCGTCGGATTGCAGATAGATGCGGGTATATCCGGCAGCCAGAAATCTGCGTACGGCCGCAGCGCAGACCGCCAAACCCAATCCTTTCCCAGCATGGTCCGGCCGTGCGGCTACCCAGCCCAGCTCGCCGCCTGACGGGTGCAACGGCTGCGGCCGATGCACGGCCACGGCCGTCGCCGCCAGCGTGCCGGAACGCTTGTGTTCCGCCAAGAAGATGCCGTTGGGCAGGGCCTTGTCGCGCCACTCGGCCAATCGTTTCGCGTCCCAGCCTTCGAATCCGGCCGCAGCCATCAAGGCGCAATAGGCCCGTCCATCCTCGACCCGAAACGGGCGCAGGACATAGCCGCGCGCGGGCCGCGCGTCCGGCGGCTTTCGTCCCTTTGACCATATCATCTGCAATTGCGTTTTCGGCACGGCTCGACTCCTTTGCGGGCTTGCGCCCGCTTCGCACATAGCACATCTCATATTTCATATTTCAAATGACGCAACAAGCGACACGGATCAGAACGGCGCTTAGCGCCTTAATCCCGCATTGCTGCGTCAAAAAACAACAGAATTCGGTGGACGACTACGGCGACGACTTCTATCACTCGCAATCCGTAATCGTCGCCTCAGTCGTGTTCCCTGACCTCCGACCTCTAAACTGCGAACTCTCGGTTGCGAGCGTCAGCCCGCCTTGCATAGAGCCATTCGGCCTTCTCCTACAACCCCTCCCGACCGTGTTCCCGATAATACTCCAAGCCTTCGATAAAGGTCAGCACATTCTCCGGTTTCGTTCCCGGCGCGATCGAGCTGGTGGCGGACAGGAAGAGCCCGACTTTCGGGCCTTTCTCCACGACCCAGCGCA
>SLKS01000204.1 GCA_007134465.1 Kiritimatiellia bacterium
GCGGAGGTCTTCGTCTGGCCTTCCCATGTCGAGAAATTCTGCGCGTAGTCCGTCGTGCCGGCCTGCGCGAAGGCCGCCAGCCCAACCCAGAGCGCGAGAACCCGCCAGAGTGTCCGCCGCGATGATTGTCTGTCCGTGTTCATGTCTGTCTCCTGCGGCGGCAGCGCCGCACCTCTGCGACCCGATGACGCGAGGAGATTCCCGCTTCCTCGCTTTCTCGATCCCTATTCAAGAACGGTGGTGGAGGCCTGCCATCCGGCGGTCGGGGCCGCCCGCCCTCCAGAAACATCTTTTCGCGCCACTGGAGGGCGACGGGCCTCCGTCGCCGGATTCATCTTGCGGCGGCAGAGGCCTGCCGCCCTCCAAACCGGAAACGAAGAACTACGAACCAGGAACTCTTCCCTCCGTTTGCCTGATCCCTGATTGCTGGTTGCTTCTCCCTGACCAAGGACCATGGACTATGGACTATGGACTATGGACTATGGACCTCTTCAGGTTTCAGGTTTCCGCCCTCCCTCCTTCGCCCGGGCGCTTCGGCGGGCAAGCAGCCCTCTCTTCGGTTCACTCCGTTCCGCTGATTCTGTAAAAAAGCACGGGGCTATTGGTCGGCACGTCCGACCACAGATAGTTAGTGCCCTGTTCCTCGGTTCGGATAAAGGAGGCGGGCGTCCAGCCGCCGAGGGCCAGGTTGGTCGAATACCAAAGGGACGGAGTCCATTCGGACACGTCCGCCGTGGCCGACAGAACCACCTGGTTGCCGTCGAGCCAGAGTCGGTGGATTTCGATATGCGTTACGGGCGGCAGGGCGGGAATGTTGGTCAAAGTCTGGCCGGGGTTGATCGAGCCGGGGCTGGTATCGCCCATAACGTACGACCAACTGTCGGCAGATGAGAAATCATGGAGTCTACCTCCTTCACCCGATATGCGCAGCGATCCCGCCGGCCAGCCGTATAAAAGCTCGTAGCCAATATAGACGAATCGGTTGGCAGGGTCGTTGGTCATAGCGCGCGCCGCTGTGCTGTTGCCATAGCAGACCGCATGCTCGATCGCCCCCATGCTTCGATAGAGGCGTACGCCGCCATGGGAGGGAAGATCGGCGGACAAGGTCTGATCGGTTCCGGCCAGTCCGCTTTCGCCCAGAAGCCAGAAGCCCCAGCCTGTGCCCGTGTCGTTGCCGAGCACAGGGTTGTTCGCGACCGTGTACTCAGCCAGCACGTTGGTGATGGACGTGTCCACGATCTTGAGTTTCCACTGGCCAATGTCGGCGCCGGCCACGCCGCACAGCTCCATGAATTGGCGGGCGCCTGTGCCCGATTCCCGAACGGCGAGCAGCTCGTTGATCCACACGTCGCCTGGCAGGCAGGAGTAGACGACATAGTAGGGCACGCGGTTGTCGGTTTCCTGATCGCCGTCGTCGTGCTCGATGTTGAGGTCCACCGGATAATAGTGGGCGGGATTGGCGAAAGCCCGGTAGCGGCGCGGACTCGACTGTTCGCTGAACAGGCCGGTGAACGTGGCCTGGGCATAGTACTGGACGACCGTGTCGGTCGGCAGGTCCGGGATGGGAAGGGTGGTGCGGTACACGGTGCGGTTCTGGTTCGTGCCGACAATCTGCATGGCCTGGCTGCCGGTGAAGGACGACAAGTCGCCCCAGGGGTCGTCGCCGATTTTCCAGCGCAGGGTCACGCCGGTCACGATCGGATTCTCGAAGAAATCGTACAGCTCGGCGGTGGCGTGCACGACGTTGGTGTAAAGCACGACCTCGGGGCTGATGCTCAGGTTCGTGACGGACACGGAGGCGCCGTAGGGCGCGGTGATCAGGATGTCGTCGAGGCAGACGCGGCCGAACCCGTTGGTGTCGCCGTAGAACCGAACGTAAAAGTTTTCCGTGTCGTAGAAGTTGGTCGTGAACCGGGTGAAATCGAGAGTCGTGATGTCGGTGATGCTGAACATGTGCGTCCAGTTCGTGGACGTTTCCGTGCGCGCCTTGGCCACATGCAGAGCCGCCGGCGGGTGGCTCTCGTCCCAGTTCCGGTACCAGAAGCTGATCTCGCCGATGCCGTCCGGGGAACGGGCCGACTGGATGTAGGGATGATCGTCGGCGTAGGGGAAGTTGGTGTCGGCGATGTCCTCGCTGACGTGACGGTTCAGGTACGCGCCTTTGACATTGCCGGGCGTGTCCATGAGCCGGTCGGGCTGCGAGGCCGTGATCAGCGCGTTGTAGGCCTCCCAGGTGAACTCGTCGCGCTCGATATAGTCGGTGACCTCCATGTCGTCTATCAGGACGCCGGTCTGGTAGCCGGGCGAGCGGTGCCGCACGCGGGCGGAAATCAGCGGCACGTTTGTCTGGACCGAGTACGAGAAGTAGCTCCAGTCCTCGACGACGTTGGTGCGGGTCGCCAGCGTTTGCCAGACCGGCGCATTCGAGGACGTGGCGATGTCCACATCGAACACGAGCGTGTCGAACGGTTCAAGCGGCTTGTACCAGAAGGAAACAACGCCGAGCCCGTTGGTCAGCCAGGGCGTTTGCACGTACTGGCCCGCGTTCTGGTAGACGTTCGTATGCGCCCGCGAATGGCGCAGCTCGAGGATCTTGTCGCCCAGCGTGTATTCCAGCGCCGCGTCGGGAATCGCCTGTTTGGCCACGCCGGGGCCTTGGTAGCGGACGATCAGGCCGTAGCCTCCACCCGCCTGAAAATGGGTGACGGTAATGGGATGGAAGCCGGCCTCCAGCTCGATCGTGCCGGATTCCTCCTGCATGCCGTGCAGCCCGTCGTTGTCCACGACCAGTTCGTCGCCGATATAGAGTTTGCTGCCGTCTTCGGATTCCGTGTAGAACGTCCACAGGCCGGAGGCAGGCAGATAGACATGCCCCGTGAAGCGGAAGGCGAAATACGTGTTCCGGTCGCGCGGGCTCAAATCGAAGTTGGCGATCTGGCCGGTGTGTTTCGGGGTCAGGGCGTTGAAGTTGGGCAAAACAGACCAGTTCCCCTCGTAGTATTCGTATTGGAGAAGTATGCCGGAAACATCGGGATGGTCGCGTACCCAGCTTTCGGTGGCGCGCCAGCCGTCGGGGTTCGTGCGCACCGTGTCGCCGTGCCACGAGTTGATGGAGACGTTGTTGATCACAAGATGGGCCGCCTGGTTTCGTTGCTTGACGCGCGCGTGTATGTATTGGCCGTCCGTGCCGGGGAATTCTCCGTATTGGACGGGATGCGACAGGTTCGCGTAGCCGAGCGAGGCGTTCGTGTAGGTGCCGACCGTAGTCCAGATGGCGGGTACGCTCAGATCGCTCTCGTGGTCGTGGCTGGCGATCTGAATGTCGAAGACGAGCGGATCGGCCAGGTAGCCTGGCCGCGTGTACCTGTTGGTGGCCACGTGCCACCAGGTCGGGTCGCCGTCCCATTCCGCCGCCGTGCCGTCGGCGAACGTTTCGGCCGGTCGCAAGGTGGGCGAGGGCAGGATCGTCATTCGACTCAGGCGAATGCGTCCGGCCTGTCCGGCGGCGTTTGTATGGGAGACGAAGCGGACCCAGGCGTTTTCGTGCGGGATGTCAATGTCGGAGATGATTCGGTCTCTCTGCCAGCTTCCGGTTCCGCCCGGTGTCAGGTCGAACACGCCGGCGTCGGTCCACTCGACCAGATCGGTGGACCATTGCAGGAGCAGGCTGGAATGGGCAGAAATTTTGTAATAGTCGAATTGCATGCCTCCGAACCCGCCGGGCTGGCGCGGGGAACGCAGATACGAAAGCTCTCCCCCGGGCGCCGAGCCGCGGCCATAGAGCTCAATGTATCCGTCCGATCCGCCCGATACCGTGTAGCCGCTGTTCACGACCCAGTTGTCGTTTGTGACGTTGATTGGCCGGTCCGTGCTGCTGGACCATCCCCGGAAACGCTGGATTTCGGCGGAGCCGGTCGCGATGTTGGTGACAACCACGTCGCAATCCTTGGCCGTGACGCCGGTTTTCCCGGGAGTTTTCAGCAGGATGCCGGGAGAAGAATCGCGGACATGAATGCGTCGCACGTCGTTGATGAAGGCTTCGAGATACACGATGTCGCTTGCGTCCTGGCTGTCGGCAATGACCAGGCGCATGGTCGTGGGCGTTTCCAGAGTGAAGGGAATTCTGGAATGCGTGCTCGACGAGTACGAGCCCAGCGTCGCCGGTTGCTGTCCGGGCAGATGTCGCCGCAGTTCGGCGGTCGTGCGATTGTGCGAGCTTTGCCGCCAGCGCAGCTCGTAATAGGTTTCATCGTTCTGATAGCGTCCCAGCAGCGAGAGGGAACAGTGGCCGACGACACTGAATCTGTCCTCGGTCCAGGGCAGGTTGGTGGCCCACAGCGTGGCTTCGATCATCTGGTTCGTCCACGGCGCCGACGGCGTGCAGAATGAGGGGGCCCGGACGTGGTCCGGGCTGACCACCCGATATTGCATGTCGAGGCTTTCCAGGCCGGGACCTAGCCATGATCGGTCCGTTCGCACATAGGCCTGATCGGAATCGTGCATGAGCATGGCGACTTTGCCGCCGCGAATCTGATCCGCGATCCGGTAGTTGCGCAAGCCCCAATAGGAATCCCAGATGATTTCGTAGAGGGCTCCTTCCCATTCTCCCGGAGGCGTGATGTCGCTAATCGCGAAGTCTTCGCTGGCGTTCAATGGTGCGTTTGTGGACCAGGCGTCGAAATTCTGAATGAGTTTCCCGATGCCCGCCTGATTCAGGCTGTGCTCGAAGTGTTCTGACGAGGCGGTCCAATCGTCGAAATCCTGGAAGATGCACCGTTGCAGAGTGTATGTGCCGTCGGCTTCGTTGAAGCGAACGAGAATCTGGCCGGTTTGCAGGCCCGGCAGCGGGAGCGCCGACCCGTCCGGCTGCATGGCGCCGGTCATGGGCAGGCGCTGGCGGGACTGGAAGGCGTCGCCCCAGCTGTGCGCCGTGTCCCAGTAGTTGGAGCCGGTGAACCAGCCGAAGCCGGCCAGATTCAGGCCCGCGTCCGTCAGCCCTTCCCGTCCCAAATCCAGTACGCCTTGCCAGAGACGGTCGTCGAGCTGGGTCATGACCAGCGGGATCGGCGCATTGCTGTGCGCAACCTCGACGCGCACGAAGTCGTACTCGGACCGGAAATCGCGGATGTCGTAGCGGTGCCGGTTGTCGGGGGCGGTTGCCGGCGAGAAAACGGGGGAACGCTTCTCCGTGAAGCCGGCCCCGGCATGCGCATAGAAGAACCCCTCGAACGCGCAGGCGACATGATAGTCCGTGTGGCCCGGCGGCAGCCCGGGCAACGCGGCCGAAAAACGGTTCGCGCCGCTGCGGACCATGGGCGCCGTGCCGGTCGCGCCGCCGCTGTGCTGGTAGTGAACGGTCGGCTTCAGGTTGTAGGCCGGAAAGTCCGGGGAAACCGAGACGATGTCGGCATGAATCGTCACCGCCTGATCCCGTGCCGGATAACCCGGCGAGAACCAGGGCTGCGCTATGGCGACCCGGGCCGGCGGCGGCGTCGCCAGCACGTTGTCCAAGCCCAGCCACTGTTCGCCTTCGTCTCCGTCCTCCGTCTTGCGAATGCGTACGC
>SLKS01000098.1 GCA_007134465.1 Kiritimatiellia bacterium
ACGACACGGCCGGTTCGCACTTTCCGGATCGTCCACCGTACGCGTCGCCGTACGCGTCAACCGATCTTCCCACGTTCCGGTCGACGCGTACGGCGACGATTACGGATCACGATTCCCTCGCGCCATTTCTATCCGTCTTCTTTTGCCAACCAATACTGGAGGGCGGCAGGCCCTGCCGCCGGATGGCGGGTGAATCGTTCTCGTTTTCAGTGAGCGGAGCGAACGGTTCTCGTTCTCGTCCTCGACAAAGCTGACGGGAGAAATCGAGAACGATAAGGATGACGAGGACGATAGGTCATCACATCGGCTGGAGGCAGAATTGCCTGTGGACAGTCGGGTGAGAATGTGGTACTTCTTCGCTCTTTTAATTGGCAAAAAGTGGGCAGGGAAACAGGATGCATACGTTAGGAATCAATGTTGGTTCGTCGAATTTGAAGTTGGCGATGCTGGACGGCGAGGAGCTGTTATGGAGCGCGGTGGCGTCGCATGAAGGCAATTTCGCCGACACATTGCGTCGCATGCTGACCGAGCGCAAGTGTCCGTCGGACACGCGCGCGTTGGTTACCGGTACGGAAGGCCGCTATGTGGTGAACGTGCCCAGCGCGATCGAACCGCTGTGCGTGGAGGCGGCTCTGAAAGCGTCGAATACCGTCCCGAATGCGGTGGTGTCGATGGGTGGCGAAACGCTGGTGGTCTATACGGTGAACGGGGACGGACGCATCCAATCGAGTTTTTCGGGCAACAAATGCGCGTCGGGCACGGGCGAATTCTTCTGTCAGCAGTTGGGCCGCATGGACATGACGCTGGATGACGTGGCGCGGGTGGCCGATGGCGCGCGCGTTTTGAAGTTGTCGTCGCGCTGTTCGGTGTTCATGAAGAGCGATTGCACGCATCGCCTGAACAAAGGCGAGGCGACCAAGGACGACATTGTGGTGTCGCTGAGTCAGGTGATGGCGGCGAAGGTGGCGGAATTCCTGAAAAAGGCGAAGGTGGTCTCGGGACGCGTTTTGCTGACGGGCGGTCTGACGCGCAACCGTTTTCTGGTGCGTCGTTTGCGCGAGCTGTTGCCGGAGATTGCGTTCGACATACCGGACGCCGCGCCTTGTTTCGAGGCGCTGGGCGCGGCTTGGCTGGCGCGGGAATGCGGGGGGGCGTTGCCTGCGCCGGACGCGATTGTCGCGGCGCACGATATACAGTTCGGCCGATTCGACAATTTGCTTTCCATGTCCGACCGTGTACGAGCGATGCCGTCGCGGATCGGGCGCCTGCGCGCGGGTCGCGAATACATTCTGGGCGTGGATGGCGGTTCGACGACCACGAAGGTATGTCTGATGGACGCGGAAACGCACGAGATCGCGGCGGCGCATTACGGGCGTACGCATGGCGATCCGGTACGCGCGCTCAAGTCATGCATTGCGGAAGTGGAACGGCAGGCGCGCGCCGCGCTCGGAGACGAGCCGATCCCGATTGTGCTGGCCGCCACTACGGGTTCTTCACGGGAGATTCTGGGCGTGTTTTTGGAGACGCCGGCTGTCTACAACGAGATTATTGCGCATGCCGAAGGCGTGGCCAGCTACGCGCCGGAGGTGGACACACTCTTCGAGATTGGCGGGCAGGACGCGAAATACGTGTTGCTGCGCAACGGCGTGCCCATTGACTACGCCATGAACGAAGCCTGTTCGGCGGGAACCGGATCGTTTCTCGAGGAATCGTGCCGGGGCGACCTGAACATCGGGCGCGCCGACGAGATTGGACCGATCGCGCTGGCGGCGGAGAGTCCGCTAAAGTTCGGCGAGCATTGTTCGGCCTTTATCAATTCGGATATTCGCAAGGCTATTCAGCAGGGCGCCACGCGCGAGGACATTGCCGCCGGGCTGGTGGCCTCGATCGTGGCGAACTATCTGAACCGCGTGGTGGGCAACCGCACGATCGGGTCCTGCATCGCGTTGCAGGGCGGCGTGGCCAAGAACCCCGCCGTACCGGCCGCCTTTGCGCTGCACTTGAACAAGGATGTGATTGTGCCGCCCGATCCCGAACTGATGGGCTGTTTCGGGGTGGGTCTTCTTGCCGCGAAAAAGGCGGACGCCGGTTTGCTCGAGCGCGGTCGCTGGACGCTGGCCGACATCCGGGCGCGCGAGATCGCCTACGAGCGAGAATTCACGTGCAAAGCCTGCGAGAACTATTGTCCGATCCGCGTTTTGCGCGTGGGCGACCGTCGCTACAATTTCGGCGGGCGCTGCAACAAGTACGCGAACATGCGCAAGAAGAGCGGTGTGTCCGAAGAGGACACGTTCAATGCGATCGAGCGCAGGCAGCGTTTGCTGTTCGAGGAATGCGCGCCGGATCCGGCAACCTTCCGGCGGCGACGGGCGGGGAGGATCGGAGTGCCGCGCGCTTTTTCGGTCTATACTCTGTGGCCGTTCTATGCCGGGTTCTTTCACGAGCTGGGCGTGGAGACCGTGCTGTCGGGCGAGCCTGCGCCCGAAGGCATGGCCCGGGTCGAGAGCGGCTACTGTTTCCCGGCGGAAATCGCGCATGGCGCGGTGCAGGAGCTGATCGGTCGCGGCGTGGACTGGCTCTTTCTGCCGCACGCGCGCGACATGGAGAGCATGGAAAAGGACATCCACGCCTGCTTCTGTCCCATCACCCAGAGCCTGCCGTATTATATCCGCCGCGCGTTTCCGGAATGGCCCGAGGAAAAGACGCTGGCCCCGATCGTCTCGTTCAAGTACGGCGAAGTCAAGGCCCGCGAGCCGTTTGTCGAGCTGGGCGCGCGGCTTGGCTTCAGCGAGCGCGAGGCGCGGCGCGCCTTTGCGGCCGCGCTGGCGCGGCAGCGCGACTTTTTCCGGCGCGCGTCCGAGCTGGGCCGCGAGACGCTGGCCGCCGCGCGCCGCGCGAACCGGCCGGTGATCGCCTTGCTGGGCCGCCCCTACAACGCCTTTACGGGCGACGCCAACATGGGCATTCCGCGCAAGTTCACCTCGCGCGGCTACGCGGTGATTCCGTTCGACATCCTGCCCGGCGGCGACGAGGAAATCTTCTCCAACATGTACTGGTACTACGGCCAGCAGGACATGAAGGCCGCCCGCGTGATCAAGAACGAGCCGAATGTCTATGCGACCTACATCACGAATTTTTCCTGTGCGCCCGATTCGTTCATGCTGCACTATCTCAAGTGGACCATGGGCGCCAAGCCGTTCCTGATCCTGGAAATCGATTCCCATTCCGCCGACGCCGGCATCGACACGCGGGTCGAGGCGTTTACGGATATCATCGAAGGCTATCGCCGCGAAGTCTCGGGCGGCGAGACGGAACGCTACGACAACGGCTTGCGTTTCGCCTACGACGCCAAGGCCGGCATGGTGGTGCGCAACGAGCGTACCGGCGAAACGCAGCCGCTGGCGAACAATCCGCGCGTCAAGTTTCTGCTGTCCAACATGGGCCAGTTGGCCACCGAGCTGGCCGCCGCCTCGCTGCGGTCCTCGGGCGTGAACGCCGAAGCGCTGCCGCTGCCCGACGCCAATGTGCTGCGCATGGCCCGCGCCTACACCAGCGGCAAGGAATGTCTGCCGTCGCAACTGGTGCTGGGCGCGGCTCTGCGGCATTTCGCCTCCGGTCATTACCGCAAGGACGAACTCTATCTTCTGTTCGTGCCGACCACCTCCGGCCCGTGCCGTACCGGTCAGTATTCCGTGTTCTACAGCAACCTGTTCAGGGACTTGCGCCTCGAGAACGTACTGGTCGTTACGCTCGAATCCGACAATTCCTACAACGAGATGGGCCCGAATTTTTCGCGGCGCATCTGGTGGAGCGTTGTGGTGAGCGACTACATGAAGGACATTGAAACGTCCTTGCGCGCCTGTGCCGAGGACCCGGCGGAAGCCATGCGCGTGTACGACGGGCTGTGGCGGAGAATCGTGGCGGTGGCCGAGAAGGATCTGTCCGCCTGTCCGCCGGTTCTGCGCGAGATCGCCGCCGCCATCGCGCGCATCCCCCTGAAACGCCGGCCAGGCGAATGTCCCAAGGCGCTGATTGTGGGAGAGATCTACGTGCGCCGCGACGATTTCGCCGTGGACGAGCTGATCCAGTTGTTTTCCGCGCGCGGCATCATCGGCAAAGTATCGGGCATCGGCGAATGGATCTACTATTGCGATTATATCCGGCGCAACGAAATCCGCAAGCGGCTGCGGCTGCGGCCCGCGTGGCGCCGCCCGTTTTCGCGGCCCGTGCGCGATCTGCTGGGCTGGAACATCGAGCGCTGGTACAAGCGGCATGTGGACCATGCCGTGAAAAAGGCGCTGGCGCCGTCCGGGCTGCTGATTGAAACCCCGCACGACATGGAGGCCGTCATGGATAACGCGCGCCGCCATTTCGTGCACGACGAGCTGGAATCGGAAATCACCGTTTCGAGCGGCGTGGCCGCCACGGCCATGCAAGACGGCTATTCGGGCGTGGTGAACATCTCTCCGTTCGCCTGTCTGATCGGGCGTGTGATCGAAGGGATCTACACGCCCTGGGCGCGCGAGGCCCGCTACCCCGTATTGTCCGTCGAGATAGACGGCAATCTGCTGCCGCCCGGCGTCGTGGCCAACATCGAAATCTTCATGCTCAACGTGCTGCGCTTCCGCGAACAGGTCGAAGCCGGCGCGCTGGTCGAGTCCGCCGGCCGCCCGCGCAAGCTGCTCAGTCGGAAGTGAACTTCGGATGGTTGCCGGCCACGACGAGAGTGACCTCGCCCTTGACGGGTTCGTCGGCGAACCGTTCGGCCAGGTCCCGCAAGCCGCCGCGATGCGCCCGCTCGAATTTCTTGGTCAGCTCGATGCAGACGGCGGCGTCCCGATTGCCCAGCGCCTCGTGCGCGGCTGCCAAGGTCTTGCCGATGCGGAACGGCGACTCGAAACAGATCAGCGTATGCGGGCGGTCGCGTTCTTCCTCGAAAAACCGGCGCAAGGGGCCGGGCTTGCGCGGCGGAAACCCTTTGAACGTGTAGCTGGACGTGGGCAGGCCGGACAGGAGCAGCGCCACCGGCGCCGCCGAAGGCCCGGGAATCACCTCGAAATCCGCGCCACGCTCCAGTAGCGCGCGCGCCAACCGGTAGCCCGGATCGCTGATGCCCGGATAGCCGCCGTCCGAACAGAGCGCCACGTTCAGGCCCTGCTCCAGCCAGTCGAGCAGCCGTTTGCCCGCCCGCTCCTCTGCGCCCTCGCGGTAGGACAGAACAAGGCGCGGCATCGGAATGCCGTAATGGTTCAGCAGCTTGCGCGTGCGGCGGGTGTCCTCGCACGCCAGCGCGTCCGCCTCGCGCAACGTTCGCAAGGCGCGCGCGCCGATATCCTCCAGATTGCCGATGGGCGTGGCGACCATTCTCAGCATGGCAAGGCATCCTGTGTCGAGAGCCTGAACACGAACAAGCAGACTACACGCTTTGAGAACCGGCGCCAATGTCAATATTGAGGGTCTTCCGCCAGCAATTCCAAATATGCCACTCTACCCGAGGGGCGCGGCAGCGGAAGCGAGAAGGCCAAAGGAAGCAGGCGTAGCAAGCCTGTGCCGAAGAGTTGCCT
>SLKS01000069.1 GCA_007134465.1 Kiritimatiellia bacterium
GGAATTGAGTCGGACAAACCATCCCGGCCTTGTTCCGTTGCTAACCGGCGTGAGCGCAAAATGCATTGCCCATCAACACACGTTCCTTTGCTCATACGACTATCTGGGAAGAATGAAAGCGCCTAACGTCTATTTGCAATTGTGCTCCGCGCTGGGAAACAACAGGGCCTCCTGGAAGGGGCTGGCCGCCCTTGGCGATTCGCGCGCCATTCCGGAGCTGGTGGCATGGTTGCCGGAAGCGAGGTATTTCCGGTGGGCGGCCGGAACGCTTCAGGCGATCGGGTGGCAGCCGCAAAACGACGAGGAGCGTTCCTTCCTTCTGCTATACGAACAGGACTCCGAACAACTGCTCCTTCACCAGGAGATGCTGGGCAATTTTCTGAGGGATCAATTGTCGTCCACAGAGGTGCGGCGCAGGGATTTCGCTGCCAAAGTCATTGCCGGGCTGGGGCTGGACGACCTGATACCATGTTTGATCGAGGCTTTGGAAACCAGTGGAGACGGTCGAATCGCCAACCGCATGCATCGCAGCGGCCATCCCGTCCTTCGCGCCAAGGCAGAGGAATGGATCGAGGCTGCTCCGCCCGGTCTCGAAATCATGAATCGCGCAAGAGAAGGATGGGGGCAATGGCGAATGGCGGGAGAATAAGCCCCTTGGTTCGCAAACAACACCGTTGCGGCGTGCCGTTCAATGACGAAACACCCAAGAGGTTTGAGGGACAGTCATCTCGATCACCACATCGATATCCAATGTAACCCGCGGCACGCCATACGCCATGCTGGCGGAGGATCCGGTGACCATATAGGCAATTCCCAACCGGTTCAGGGGTCGGATAAAGAGTAAAAAGAGATCGTCATCGCCCGGCATGCAGGAATATCCCTTTGACTGCTTCGCGAATTCGGGCTTCATCCCAGTCCGGATGCAAAGCCCGCAACGCCGCTGTCTTCCACTTGCGCGCCGTACAATGAAGATTCTGCGCCACAAGCCAGCGTTGTTCCATCGTCATCGCGCGCAGCGCCTGAGTTTGCGAGCAAATTTTCGTGTTCATAAGAATCAATATGACACGGATCGGCGCAGGTGTCAAATGATTCCGTCCCTGAGCGCTCGGTTTCATGCTTACGGTGTATGCGACTTCCTTGACAACGCAGCCAGCGGGGCAATATCGCCGCCCTATCGCAGCAGCGCGAGGATGCGCTCGACGGTCTGGCCGATGTCCAGGCCGTTGCGATCCACCTGCAGCGGCACGGCGTCGTAGAGCGGCTTGCGCGCGGCCAGTGTCTCGCGGATTTTGCGCGCCTTGTCCTCGCCTTCGAGCAGGGGCCGGCTGCGGTCGTTCGCGAGCCGTTCGAGTATGGTCTCCGGATCGAGCGACAGGCAGACCACATGGCCCGTCCGCCCGAAGTCGCGGATGTTGTCCGGGTTCAGGACCACGCCGCCGCCGGCGCCGATCACCAGCCCCTGTTGTTCCGCCAGCTCCTGGACCAGCGCGCGTTCCATCGCGCGAAACGCGGGCTCGCCGTCTTCGTCGAAAATGCGGGCGATCGGTTTGCCCTGCCGTTCGACAATGACATCGTCCATGTCCACGAAACGCATGGCCAGCCGTTCCGCCAGGCACTTGCCCACCGCCGTTTTACCCGTGCCCATAAACCCGACCAACGCAATGTTCGGGCGCATCGCTTCGTTCGTCTTGGCCTCGCTTGTCATACCCCTCCTCCTGCGCAGAGAATATTCGCGCGTATTCGCGTCCATTCGCGGGTCCATGGTTCGAAGAAATAGCGAAATGCCGACATAGTGGAAAGATCGGCCCGGCTATGGCAAGCGAAAAAGAGACGCCCGCCTGGATGACATTTCTTTTACATCCTTTTTACCTCCTCATGACATGCCGTTTCCGGCCTTTTGCTTCGATGGTCTCCCGTTGCGAAAGGCCCGGCATCGGGACCGGACCCGACGCGCGAGCGGAAAGGACGGCATGCGTTTCTTCTTCGAACGAACTGGTACGCGTAGGCAAACGGCTGTCTGTCTTCTTCTGGCCGTCGGCCTCTGCGCCGTAAGCTTCCGGTTCTTCCGTCCAGCGGCCGACCCCGAAGCGAACTCGCCGGTGGCCGCTGTTCTGTCCGACTGGACCGCCTCGCTATTCCTTGCCCGGCAACAGGCGGATATTTCCGTGCGGATGTCGGGAATCGCGCTGCGGGCCTGTCGCGAGACGCCGGCGCAGCTTCCGCTGTTTCCCCGGGAGACAGTGATCCGTTCGCTGCGCGTAAACGGCAAGGAAGGTGTGCCGGTCGTGAAAGACGGCTGGTTCCATGCGGAACTCGTCCGACCAGGCTCTTTCGTCGTAGATGCCGATGTGGATGTCGCGACCGCTTTCGACGGCCGCGAATACGCGCTCGCGCTGCGCAAACCGCCGGTCGCCCGATCGCGGGCGCTGGTGGAATCCGAAACGGCGATCGCGTTGCGCATCCCAGGCGTTCCCGGACACATTGCCGTCGGTGAAGGGGCTCGGAGCGAAATCGCCGTCGGCCCGCAACGCGAGTTCACACTGATCTGGCACGAGCCCCGTCCGCCGGTCGTCCGGCATGGCCTGTTCTCGGCCACGCTGTCCGCCGCATGGCATGTCCGGGACGGAGTCCTGGCCGCCCGTATGGCGCTCGATGGCGAAATTGTCGGCGGCACGCGCGACCGCATAGCCGTACGCCTGCCGACGGGATCGGTAAACGCGACCGTCTCGGGCGCGCTCGTTCGCGACACGCGCCGGCACGGAACCGAATTGGACATCTTCCTCCAGCGCCCGCTCGCCGGCCGTGTGAATCTGACCTTGTCTTTCGATCTGCCGCGTGCCGAAGGGGATCTTGTCGAACTGCCGGTTCCGGAACTGCCGGGCGGCGCCCTCGCGTCCGAAGGATGGCTCGTCGTTGCGCATCAGGCACGCGGTCTGCTGCTCGAACACGAAATCGAGGGGCTGCGCCCGGTCTCGGACTTGGATGTTCCGGCCCGTATTCTGGGCCTGGCGGAGGCCAAGCCCATCTATCTCTATCAACGGACCCGCCGCAACTCCCTCGCCATTTTCGATGCGGTGGCGCGCGAGCCGTTTCCGCTTGTGGACACGGTGGCGCTCCAGGCCGACGCGCATGCCATCGTCAGGACAAGCGGGGAGGAAATGGTCCGCATCCGATACGACATTCGGAATCGTCGGCAGCCGTTCCTGTCCCTGCGGCTGCCCGACAATGCCGAACTGGTCTCGACAGAGGTCGGCGGCCGGACGGTTTCTGTCGCGCGCGAAGGCCGTCATCTGCGCATCCCGTTGCCGGCTTCGATCCAAACGCTCGACGGCCCGGTCCCGTTCCCCGTCGAAATCGTCTATGTTCGCCGGGGCGAAGGCAGAAAGAAAACCGGCGAACTTCCGCTCCCGCTGCCGACGCTGGCAAACGTTCCCGTTTCAACGCTGCGAGCGACGGTCTTTCTCCCGGCAAACGCGACCGTACTCCACGCAGGCGGCCGGGCAAGACCGGTGGCGGCTTTTTCCGACGCCCTTCTCCCGACCGCAAGCCTTCTTGCGTCGCAAAGCCGCCCGCCGCGAACGGAACCGGCCATCGCGCACGCGCTGGCCGGCCACAGCTACCGGCGCGGAACCGACGCCTACAGAGCCCATCGTCTGGAAGAATCGGAATCCTTTCTGTCCCGCGTCGCAACGCTCGCGCCCGATACGGCCATGGCCCGGCGCGCCGGGAAGCTGCTGCGCAACATCCGAATCGGTCGCGGGGAGGAGCAAGCGACAGCGGCGGATCGGCAGGCCAAGGCGCAAGTGGCGGCCATTCGCGAAAATCTGGCGCAGTACAATCCGCAGCTCGAAGCGCGGCAACTTGCGCTGATCCAAGACGGCCTCTTAAACATCGAGGCCGGCAACGCGACTGTGGGAATCGGGTTCCTGAGGGAAGCCGATCAGCTCGGCGAACGCATCGTGCGGCGAAGCGGCTCCGCCGCCAGACAGCGGAGCCTGGAACGCGTCTATCGCGTCACGTTGACGCAAGCCGAGCAGGAGCAAACGCGCCGGGAAATCCTGCGCCGGCGCCTGGCGACGCTCCGGAACGAAATCGGGACCGTCACGCGCGAACCGGGAGAACGGGCCGAACGGTTCGGCGCATGGCTGCATCGGCTGGCGCGCGCGGAAGAACTCGATATCGCACACGCGCATCATGCGGCATTAGGTTTCGCCGAGTTCGGCAACGATCCCGCAGCCGCCGCATCGGCATCCGCGAACAACGCCGTGACGGACGAACAGAACCGGCGTATCGAGGCCGTGATCGGCATCCTGTCGAGCGCGCTGGATCGCGCGCGCGCCGTACCGGCCGAGCCCGTTCCCGCTCCAACCCATGCGGATGCGGCCGCCGTCCGGCGGCTCCTGTCGGAATTCGAACGCCGCAACGAGCAGACGCGCCAGGACATCGCCCGGCTCCATCGCAACCCCGCAGTCGCCGAACCCGACGAGATCGAAGCGGACCTAGTTGCGCTCGCCCGCCGGATCTCGGCCGCCCGCAACGCGTTCCGGCTCTTCGACAACACGCTGGACCGGGATTTCGCCCGGCTTCAAGCGGGGCTCGGCCGGCTTCGCGCGCAATTCGAGCGCGTCCGCTCCGAACAGAGACGCGCTCCTTACGCGCATATCTCGCTGACCGGTCTTGTGCCCCACGACGCCGCCCCGGGCCATCGCGCGATCAAGAAGTTCCTCGCCGCGAATGTACTGCCCGAACGCGAGGGCGACCGCGTCCTGTATCGGGCCGAATCCGGAACGCTCGCCATCCACAACACGGATGCGCATGTCGCCCGACTGCGCGAGGCCATCCGAAACCTGCGCCTGAACGACGGGCTCGTCGTTCCCATGGCCGGGATGGATCTGCCCGTATCCAACGCGGCATCCTTGCCCGTGCTCGGCGCCGCGTTCGTCAACCGGACCGCGAGCGGACGCCCCTACGCCCTGCTCGACCTGGCGCAGACGGATACTCTCGCGCACATCGCCTACGCAACCGCCCCGCCGGATCGGCGGCCGGCCGCACCTTCGTACCGGCAGGCCATTGTCGGCGCCGACAGTTTCGCGGGCAGCCTGCCGCTGGCGCTGACCCGAAGCGATGCCGAAAGCAACACTGTTTCCATGGACGGCGTCTCCGTTTGCCTGCCCCGCGACACGGCGCTTGCCGTTGATTTCGGCACGCATGTCTCGCTCGTGCTGGCCGGAGAACTCCGCCACTGGCAGGAACCGGGCCTCGGCGCGCTGCCCGATCTCCGTCCGATACCTTCCGGACTGCTTGTTCCCGTAGACAGCGTGCCTGTCCGGTTCGAGGCCTTGCTGCTCGCCGCCGACGAAACGCCCGACATCGAATTGACCGTGCAAACTGAAAACGAGAAACCGTTCCGCGCAACAGAAAGGAGCCGCACACCATGAACAATGAACACGCAAGAACAACGAACCTCTCGCAAAACACGTCCGATTCTTCCCGGCATCCGGAGCCGGAAACCGCCCCGCGAAACGACGATGCC
>SLKS01000286.1 GCA_007134465.1 Kiritimatiellia bacterium
ATGGCTGGGTTGTTGCTGGGCTTGTTTCTTTTGTCGCGCCAGGTCGCACCGGTGTTCTATCTGTTGTTTTTCCTGTTGGCGCTGGTGTCGGGAGCGGTGGCTTGTATGAAAAAGCTGCCGGTCATCGGCGCGACGCTGGTTCTGGCTGCGGTGATCGCGCCGGTGTTCATGCGCCCGCCGGCCGTTCGGCCGGCAGTGGCGCTGCCTTCCGTTCAACCCGACTGGACCCAAACGCTGGAGATGCCGCCAGTGGCGCGGCCAGTTGCGCCGCCGATGCGGCCTGTCGAACCGGCGCGATCGGCCGAGCCGGAAACCGATCCGGGCGCGACCGGCCGCGCGCTCGATTCGGCGCAGGCGACTGAACAGACGCCTTCAGTGAAACCGGATGCGGGGGCGGAAACGGCGGCGGAACCCGAACCGGCGCGAAAGCTGTCGCCCACGTTTTCGGACGATCCGTTTCGGGATGTTTTCGGGCCGCCCCCGGACGAAGCGCCCGAAACGCCGACCGTTGCGGAGTCCGGTCCGGAATCGCCCGCCGATGCGCCGACAGCGCCGCACGGCACGGACATGCTGGAAAGCGATCGCCTGTGTCGGGCCTTGATTAAGACTCCGGACGACACGGCGTTGCTGGCCAAGCTTCGGAATGAAATCGGCACAATCGCGAACGAGGAAAAAAAGGTGCGCCTGATCGTCGCGTACGCCTTGGGCTGCCTGCATACCGGCAATCGGCAGGAGGCGCATGCGGTGCAAGTCTATCTTCGTCGGCATTATCAGGATCATCCGCTGGCGACGTTGCTGTCGGCTGAGCGAACGCTGAACGATTGCGCTCGATGTTCAGGATCGGGAACAAGCGAGTCGCCTTGTCGCGAATGCCGCGGCGAAGGCGCCTGTTCGGGATGCGGCGGCTCGGGCCAGCGCGAACTGTCCGGCCTGGACGGGGCAACCCGCGCGGTCGCGTGCGTGACATGCCGGGGCAGCGGGAAATGCCGGCGCTGCAAAGGCCGGGGCCGAATCGAGAGCGCCTGTCCGGCCTGCAAAGGATCCGGGAAAACCGCGGCCGCCGAGAAAATCAGGAAAGCCTACCTGGCCCTTTTGGCCGGGGAAACGCCGGATTAGCGCCGGCGAAACAAAGGGATTGCAATCGTTTCCCGAACGCTCTACTATGCGCCCTTGTGTTTTTTTCAGTGAAGCGAAGCTTTAGCGCAAAAGCGGGGACAGCGATGGCGGGCAACAGGCGTTTTTTTTGGATGGCGTGGGCGGGCTGCCTTGGCTGGGCGGTTTCGGCTTTCTCGGGGCTCGACATGCATCGCGCCATCAAGGAGGGTCGAATCGACGAGGTGCGGCGTCAACTGACGGCGCAGCCGGCCGCCGTGTTGGCGCAACGGGCAAGAGGCGGGTCCACACCGCTGCATTGGGCCGCGCTGTACGACGCGCCCGAAGCGGCCCGGCATCTGATCGACGCCGGCGCGAATGTCAATGCGGTCACGGAAAACGGGTCCACGCCGCTGCACTGGGCGGCTAACAAGGCCGCAGTAGGCGTAGTGAAAATCCTGGTGGAGCATGGCGCGGATGTCAATGTCAAGACCGCGAGCGGCTATACGCCTCTGCACTGGGCGGCTATAGGCGGGTCCGCCGACATCGCCCGCCTGCTGCTCGATCGCGGCGCCCGGGTCAACGAGCCGGGCAAGGACGGCATTACTCCGTTGCATTGGGCTGTGCGCAAGGGCGCGCTGCCAACGATCGAAACATTGATGGCGGCCGGCGCCGATCCCTACGCCAAGTCGGAAGACGGTACGACGGTCTTGGCCTGGATCGATTCCGCCGAGGTCAGAGAACGGATGGAACGGCTGATTCTGGCCCGCGAGAGCCAGACCCGCGATTCGCGGCCGGCGCCGCAGGCGGACCTGTTGCCGTTCGACGCGTTGCCCAAGGACTTTACCGGCGAACAGCGGGTTGTCTTCCCGTGCGGCGCCGTGTACGTCGGCGCATGGCATCGCGGCCGGAAACAGGGGCAGGGAACATTGACCTTCCCGGACGGGCCCCGTTACGAGGGCCAATGGCTGAACGGACGCAAGCATGGACAAGGCCGATACGATTTCGGTGGCGGGGACCGGTACGAAGGAGGCTGGAAGCACGACGCCATGTCCGGACACGGCGTTTACACGTTCGCCCGCGGCGGCCGGCTCGCGGGGGAATGGGCCGACAATCGCCTGGTCAACGGCACGGGACTTTTCGTCTTTCCGGACGAAGACCGATACGAGGGCCAATGGCAAAACGACCGGATGTGGGGACGCGGAACCTATACCACAGCCAGCGGGCGCGTCTTCGACGGCTATTGGGAAAACAACGACTTCATCGGTCCCGCTCCCGACCGGACCCCTTAACCTTCCATCTGTCGGAGATTGTCGCTATGCAAAACAACTATCCGTTTGCCGAAATCGAGGCCCGATGGCAGCGCGCTTGGGCCGAGAGCGACCTGTTTCGGGCGGATACGGATCGGACGGACAGGAAATATTACTGTCTGATGATGTTCCCGTATCCGTCGGCGGCGCTGCACGTGGGCCATGGCCGCAATTACATCATTGGCGACGCCGTGGCGCGCTACAAGATCATGCGCGGCTTCAATGTGCTCGCGCCCATGGGCTGGGACGCGTTCGGGCTTCCGGCTGAAAACGCAGCCATCAAGTCCGGCATCCCGCCGCGCCAAAGCACGCTGGCCAATATCGCCACCATGAAACGGCAACTGGCGGCCTGGGGCGTCTGCTACGACTGGGATCGCGAGGTCACATCCTGTTTCCCGGACTATTATCGCTGGACCCAGTGGATTTTTTTGAAGTTCTTCGAGCGCGGCTTGGCCTATCGGGGCAAGGCGTCGGTCAACTGGTGTCCTTCGTGCGCGACGGTGCTGGCCAACGAGCAGGTTGTGAACGGCTGTTGCGAACGGTGCGAGACGACCGTCGAGCAGCAGCGCCGTGAACAGTGGTTTTTCAGGATCACCGATTATGCCGACCGGCTGCTGGCCGATTTGGACAAGCTCGACGGCTGGCCGGAACGCGTGCGCGCCATGCAGCGCAACTGGATCGGGCGCAGCGAGGGGGCCGATCTGGATTTCACGCTCGCGCCCAGGGCCGACGGGCGGCCCGATCCGATCGGCGCGATTGCCTGTTTCACAACGCGCGTGGACACCATCTACGGCTGCACCTACATGGTGCTGGCCCCCGAATACCCGCATCTGGACGCCATGGTCGAAGGGCTGCCCGAAGCGGAGGCGGTCAAGGCGTTCGCGACGGATGTCGCGCGGAAAACCGCACTGGACCGTACGGCCGATACGGGCGACAAAAGCGGCGTGTTCACCGGCCGCTATGTCGTCAATCCCTTCAATCAGGAAAAAATACCCCTGTGGATCGGCGACTATGTGCTCATGGAATACGGCAGCGGCGCGGTTATGGCCGTGCCGGCTCACGACACGCGGGACTGGGCGTTCGCCAAAAAATACGGGCTGCCGATCCGGCTGTCCATCCAAAATGCCGAAAGGTCGCTGGCGGTCGAAACCATGACCGACGCCTATGTCGAAGACGGGGCGACCGTCGATTCCGGGCCGTTTTCCGATTGGCCCAACCGCGAGGCGATCGCGCGCATGACCCGCCATGCCGAGGAACAGGGGTTCGGGCGCGCGGCCGTCCATACGCGGCTGCGCGACTGGCTGGTGAGCCGGCAACGCTACTGGGGCGCGCCCATCCCGATCGTCCATTGCGGACATTGCGGACTTGTGCCCGTATCCGAAAAGGATTTGCCGATTTTGCTGCCGGACAACGTGGAGTTCAAGCCGAGCGGCGAATCGCCGCTGGCCGCCTGCGCCGAGTTCATGAATGTCCCATGCCCGCAATGCGGAAAACCCGCCCGCCGCGAAAGCGACACGATGGACACGTTCGTGGATTCGAGCTGGTATTTTCTGCGCTATCTTTCGCCGCAGGACGACAGCCAGGCGTTCGACACGCGTATCTGCAACGATTGGCTGCCGGTGGATCAGTACATCGGCGGCATCGAGCACGCCATCCTGCACTTGATGTACGCGCGCTTTTTCACAAAGGCGCTGCACGACCTGGGGCTGCTGGCGTTCGACGAGCCGTTTGCGCACCTGTTTACGCAGGGCATGATTTGCAAGCGCAGCGAAAAGGACGGGCAGCTTTACAAGATGTCCAAGTCCAAAGGCAACGTGGTCAGTCCGGATGCGCTGATCGAAACGTACGGCGCCGACACGTTGCGGGTCTATACGCTTTTCATCGGGCCTCCGGAAAAGGATGCCGAATGGAGCGATCAAGGCATTGAAGGCGCGTCGCGGTTCTTGCGCAAACTGTGGCGGCGCGTGTACGAGAATCGCGCGTTTCTGGCGTCCGACCGGACCGCCGCGCCCGATCCGGACGCCATGGCCGGGCCGGAACGCGATCTGTACCGCAAACTGCACGAGACGGTCGACCAAGTCACGCGCGACATGGAAGGCGCGTTCCATTTCAATTCGGCGATCGCCCGGATCATGGAGCTGACCCATGCCATCGACGCTCTGCGGCTTTCGCCCGACAGCGGCGATCAGGCCCAGGCCGTGTTCCGGGAAGCCATGGAAACGACGGTCAAGCTTCTGGCGCCGTTCGCGCCGCATATTGCCGAAGAACTTTGGCGCGAACTGGGTGGCGAAACAAGCATTATGAACACGTCGTGGCCGGTTGTGAATCAACAGGCGCTGGTCAAGGACGAAGTCGAGTTGGTTGTGCAAATCAACGGACGGGTGCGCGATCGCATTGTTGTCGCCAGTTCGGCCGGTCAAGCCGAAATCGAAGCGGCCGCACTGAAGGCCGAAAATATTCAAAAACACTTGCAGGGCAAAACGGCGCGCAAGATCGTCGTCGTGCCCGGCAAGCTGGTCAATATCGCGGCGGGCTAGCGAGCCATCCGCAAAACTGTTTTGCAAGCGGAACATTCAGGTTGCAGTGTTCGGGTTTCAGGTTTCAGGCACGAGGGGATTCCGGATGCACGGAGGATGCGACGAGCGAAAGGCGACCGGACGCTTCGCAAGCCGCCTCGCAGCGCTGGGCCGGTCATGGTTCCGCCTGACGCGCGACGAGCAGAAAGCGCTGATGCTGGTTTTCGCGCTCTTTCTGCTGGGTCTCGCCGTTCGCGCCTGGCTGACCCCGGCCGTCCCTTAGCGCCTTAATCACGCTTTGCTGTCATTAACAACAAGAAATTGGAGGCGTGATTGTTTGCGAGTGTGTGGGTGCGTGAGTGTGTGGGTATGTGGGAAAAGCGAGAACTGGACAGGCAGAGAAGATGTGTGGGAGTTTGTGGGTGTGGGAGTGTGGGGGGAAAGCGAGAACGTTTCGTCAGCAAATTGACAGATGCCGATGGTGAAAACGGCGAGACGGAGACGTCTCTTAGTGCCTTAATCAAACCGTTCTGCTGTAAAAAACAAGAAAATTTAGCGAGGCATTTCACGGTAATCCAGGCCAAGAGGTCAGAGGACAGAGGTCGGA
>SLKS01000132.1 GCA_007134465.1 Kiritimatiellia bacterium
GATGGTTAATGGTTGCGGAAGCGATGCTTTTGGCGTCCCCGACGCCGTTCGGGTCGGGGCAGGCTACAGCGTAGTTGATCATACTAAACACGGGCAAGATGCCCGTGCCACGGGGGCGCGCAGGGTCGTAGTCGTAGGCGGCGTAGGCGTAGGTGGCGCTGTCGCTTGTGCCGAGGATGAGCGCGCGCTGGTAGTCGTAGGCGTAGTTCGAACCCGCGGCGGGACCGCAGTTCCAGGCCGGACAAGGGGGGATGGCTGTGAAAAAGCTTGCAAACAAAGGGGATTGCGGTTGCGGAGTCCGCCGGGTTCTGTTGCGGGCGTGGGGGCGTTTCCCGTAGTCGTAGGCGAAGCCGAGAAAGGGGCGGGGCGAAGGGCTGTCTTGCAAAAGGTATGGCCGAGTCCGTCCCGTCCTGCGAGGCGAGCGTTCCCGAGCGGAAAGGTGCGCTGCACAGGTGCGAATGGACGGCCGGATTGTCATGGGAAGAACCCTGGCACATACTCGGAGAAGAATCAACCTAAATCCGGCAGTCAAGAACCGCGAATGAACGCGAATGAACACGAATTTTGGAAAGATTCCAAGTGAAAGACCGAACGTTCCGATTAGATTCCACATCGCGATCATGCACCCGTTTGGTGAGATGGATCACTTTCGTAACCCTCTAATTATTAGCGTCTATTCGCGTTCATTAGCGGTTCAACTGCTCCATATAGGTTCAAGCGAGTTTTTCGTCGCGCCGCAGACTTTTCGGCGAAAGAGTTGGCGTAGGCGTGCTCGCAGCGGAAAAACTCGCTTGTCTTTGGGCTAGGTGTGGATGCGCAGGCGACGCTGGCGAAGGGCCGCGCGCAACTCCGAAACGGCCGGACCGTCCGCGGCGAGGTCGAAGAACGCCGAACCGATGGCTTCCGGCACGTGCGCGTCGGACGAAACAATCACCGGATGGTCGGGATAGCGCGTTCGGTACGCGCCGGCATGGGCCGGCGAAACTTCAAGCGCGTCATAGGGGCCGGGCGGGAGAAAGCCGATTTGGGACTCGATGCTGAAAGAGGGCCTGTCTATGTGGCTGGGAATGAAGAGGCCGCCCAGCTCGCGGGTTCGCCGCCCCGTTTCTTCGAGCGAGCGGCCGGTGGCGGACAGCAGCAAAATTTCGATCTGCTCCAGAATGACGCCGTGTTCGTCCACGACCGGCTGATCGCCGAAACGTTCCGCATCCAGCGGGACCGGCGGCAATGCGGCGGAGACCCAGGCGTCCATCTCCGCCGCCGCCGCCAGATTGTCGAACAGAGCCAGCACATGACATTCCTCGCTCGTGACCGCTTCGAGGCCGAACAGCGGAAGCACGCCGTGGCGGCGACAGCATGCGGCGAAGGCGGGCGCGTTGCGCGCACTGTTGTGATCGGTCAGGGCGACCATGTCCAACCCGCGCGCGGCCGCTTCGCGGGCGATGCGATCCGGGCTCATGTCCAGCGACGCGCACGGCGACAGGCAGGAATGAACATGCCAGTCGGCTTTCATTCGCGGGCGCTCAGCAGGCCGCCGAGAAGACAGGACATCTCGAACTGGTTGCGCGCGGTTCGAAACAGCGGCAGTCGTTCGGCGCGCGCGGCTGCGATCATGTCGTCGGGGATGGGGCGCCGATTGCAGATCATCACTCCGGCCGCCCCCGCCAGGGACGCCACGGATACGGTGTTGCCATGCGCCTGGATGGTGATGAGAAGGCATCCTTCCGGCGCGTGCGCCATGACGTCGCTCAAAAGGTCGGAGGCATACCCCGCGAGGATGTCGCGATTCTCGTAATCCGGTTGCACCGTTTCCACGCCGTCCAGCGTGGCCACATCGCTTGCTTTCATGCGCCGTTCTCCTTTCCGGTGTCCAGTCGGATCACCGCCTTGACCGTTGTGCCGATGCCCAGTTCGGAATGCAGATAGAATTCGTCGGCCACACGCTTGACGTTCGGCAGGCCGAGTCCGGCGCCGAAACCGAGGGACTTGATCCAGTCGTCGGCCGTTGTGTAGCCTTCGGTCATCGCCAAATCCATATCGGCAATGCCCGGGCCCCGGTCCTGCGCCAGAATCCCCACCCGTTCCGGCGAAACATCGAAGCTCAGCGTTCCGCCGATGGAGTGCACAACCTGGTTCATCTCCAGCTCGTACGCGGCAATCGCCACGCGCTTGATCAGCTCGCGCCGAACCCGGTGATCCGACAGGTGGCGCTTGAGGGCGGTGGACGCCTTGCCGCCCTGCTCGAAGTCGTGGCGACGGGCGTGAAAGACCCTCGTGAATGCCAACCCGGGCAGCGGCTCGGATTCCAGCATGGACTCATAGCGAGTGACATCGCGCATCAGGCGGTCGATCAGGGTCACGTTGATGTCCCGCACCGTCAGAATCCCCGCAAGCCGCTGGCGCGCGTCCAAAACCGGGAAACGGCCGAAGGGATACTTGCCGAAATAGGCGATGGCCATGGAAAGCGGCATGGCCTCCTCGAGGGTCACCACATGGTCCGTCATGTGCCGCTCCACCGGCTGGTCCAGTTGATCGCTTTGTATGGTCAGAATCAAATCGTGAATGCTTACGATGCCGTAGAGTCGCCCGTCTTCCGCCACCGGAAGACCGCTAATGCTTTTCTCGCGCATCAGTTCCTGGGCGGCACGCATCGTTTCGGATCGCCGTACCGCGATCGGATCGCCGGTCATGACTTCCCGTATGGGAGTCGAATAGATCATTTCCACCAGCGACAGCGGAGAACGCTCGACACTCAGATCCGGCAAACCGCGGTTCATGCGCCTTCTCCTTGCTCTGCGCACCCCGCTTTCGCCAGCGCAAGGCAGGTTTCGTATTTCGGCATCCGAGTCCGCAACAACGGCATGGCCAGCGAACGGGCCAATGAAACCAGCGAGGGCGGCAAAGGCTTGCCATTCACCACCAGCACGCCAACCGCTCCCACAAGATCGGCCGTGCGTATCATTTGTTCAGAGGCTAGCGAAGTCACAAGCAAACAGTCCTCCTTCGCCGATACGAGAACATCGCTCATCAAATCGGAAGCCACAACGCCTCCAATCGCTCTGGCCATGCCTTCGTCTTCACCCGCCACGATGTTCTCGGCAGGCAGCTTGTTCTTTACATCGCTCAGATTCATGGTCCTAGAGCCTTTCCATTTCCGCTTTATTGATCCCGGCGTAACAATAAAAGATTAATAAACGTGTTTGACGGGAAAAGCGCAACAATAAAATGTAAAAAATAATTTGTTTTGTTGTTGACAGTCTCATAAATGTTGCGATATTGCTTTTCTAGTTTTTTTAAGCGCAAGCCAGATGGAAGATTACAGTCAGGATAAGCGAGGAGGCGAGGCGATGAGCGCGACCTTGGATGCGACGGCTGAAGAGCAGGCGGCCGATTTGGTTTTGACACAGAATTTAAAGGGTTTTATCGAGGAAAAGAAGAGTGTTCCGGGCTCTTTGATTTCCGTATTGCACCGCATCCAGAATCATTTCGGATTTGTTCCGCGGTCGGTAGCGAAAGAAACGGCGGCGTTGATGGGGGTTCCGCTGGCCAAGATATATGGTGTCATCACTTTTTATCATTATTTCAGGACGGACAAGCCGGGGCGGCATGAAATCGCGGTGTGCATGGGGACGGCCTGTTATTTGAAGGGCGGGCAGGATTTGATTGACGAATTGGAGACGCTATTGGGTTGTTCGTGCGGCGAGACGTCCGCGGACGGCGAGTTTTCCATTTCGGCGGTCCGCTGCATTGGCTGTTGCGGTTTGGCGCCGGTGATGACGGTGGACGGCGAGGTGCATGGCAACCTGAAGCCCGAGGATTTGGCGGGGATCGTGGCGAAGTACCGGGAGACCTGATTGGCGTGCATGCTTGCCTGGCCGATTTGGCTAGCGAACTGGGGCAGAATGCCTGGGAATCGGGCGCCAGTCGCATCTTCTTGCGTGTGCGGGAGGCGGGCGAGCGTGTCGAGATCGAGTGTCGCGACAACGGGTGCGGCATGGACGCGGCGACGGCGGGGCGCGTTTTCGACCCGCGTTTTTCGGATGCGCGGAAACATCCGGACCGCCGTTTCGGGCTTGGACTGCCCTTTGTGAAGCAGACGGCGGAAGCGACGGGCGGAGATGCGCGTCTCGAGACACGACCGGGAAACGGGTGCGCGGTGATCGCCGTTTTCGGGCGGCGCCATGTGGATTTGCCTCCGCTGGGCGATTTGCCGGCCGCCTTCGCGGGGCTAATGGCCTTCGAGGGCGAATACGAATTGACGATCGAGCGCGAACGCGATGGACGAAGCTATCGCGTTCGGCGGTCGGAATTGCGGGCGGCGCTGGGCGAACTGCGTTCGGCGCCGGCCCTGAGCATGGCCAAGGATTGGCTTGCCTCCCACGAGGAGGCGGCGCAAGGGAAAGGAAATCATCATGGCTCCAATGACACTTGACGAGTTGCGCAAGCTGCGCGAAAGCAAGCGCCGCGAGTTCGCCCAGCGGACCGAGGGCGAAGGCCGCACGGAAATCGTGATCGGCATGGGCACGTGCGGCATCGCCGCGGGCGCCAAGGCCGCGTTCAGCGCCATTGTGGACCAGGTGGCTTTGCATGGACTCGAAAACGTGGTGGTCAAGCAGACGGGATGCATGGGCCTGTGCGCGGCCGAGCCGACGGTGGAAGTCGTGCGGCCGGGCATGCCCGGCGTCGTGTACGGGCGGGTGGACGAGGAGGTCGGGCGGCAAATCGTCGACCGGCACCTGCTGAAGGGCGAATTGCTCGGCGAGCATCTTTTCGACAAACCGGCGGCGGACCTGCTTCGCCCCGCAAGCGGGAGAGCGTGATCATGGCTTACAAGCAGTACCTGTTGGTTTGTTCCGGAACGGCTTGCGAGTCGAACCGCAGCCGCGATCTGACCGAGGCGCTGACCGGCGCGGTGGCGAAAGCGGGGCTGGCGGGCGATGTGCAGGTTGTCAAGACCGGTTGTTTCGGTTTCTGCGAGAAGGGCCCCATCGTAAAGGTTCTGCCGGAAGAGACCTTCTATGTTCAGGTCAAACCGGAGGATGCCGACGACATTGTGAACGAGCATCTGGTCAAGGGGCGGCCGGTGGAGCGCTTGACCTACCGCTCGCGCGAAAGTCGGTCTTTCGCCAAGCTGGAAGACATTGATTTCTATCAGAAGCAGGTGCGGGTCGTGCTGCGCAATTGCGGTGTGATCGATCCGGATTCCATTGACGAATACATCGCGCGCGACGGCTATGTCGCGCTGGAGAAGGCGCTGTTCGAGTTGACGCCGGACGACATTCTGGGCGAACTCAGAACGTCGGGGCTGCGCGGCCGCGGCGGCGCCGGATTCCCGACCTGGATGAAATGGAAATTCACGAAGGAGGCGAAGGATCCGGACAAGTACGTCATGTGCAACGCCGACGAAGGCGATCCGGGCGCCTATATGGACCGCAGCACGCTGGAGGGCGATCCGCACTCCATTCTCGAGGCCATGGCGATTGCCGGGCGGACGGTGGGGGCGTCGCGCGGCGTGATCTACATTCGCGCGGAATACCCGCTGGCCATCGAGCGTCTGGAAACGGCGATCGGCAAGGCCAAGGAGTACGGGTTGCTAGGCGAGAAGATTCTCGGAACGGACTTTTCGTTCGATATCGAAATCCGTCTTGGAGCCGGCGCATTCGTGTGCGGCGAGGAAACGGCCCTGATCGCCTCCACCGAAGGCAACCGCGGCATGCCCATTCCGCGGCCGCCGTTTCCGGCCGTGAAAGGGCTCTGGAAAAAGCCCACGGTCATCAACAATGTCGAAACCCTGGCCAATATCCCCGTCATTATCGCGCGCGGCGGCGACTGGTACGCGCGCATCGGCACGGAAACGTCGAAGGGAACCAAGGTGTTCGCGCTCACCGGGAAGATCAACAATTCCGGCCTGATCGAAGTGCCCATGGGCACGACGCTGCGCGACATCATCTACGGGATCGGCGGCGGCATTCGCGGCGGCAAGGCGTTCAAGGCCGTCCAGACCGGCGGGCCGTCGGGCGGGCTGATCCCGGCCGCCAATCTGGACACGCCGATCGATTACGAGAATCTGGCCGGTCTGGGTTCGATCGTGGGGTCCGGCGGCATGATCGTGATGGACGAAGACGATTGCGTGGTGGACATCGTCAAGTTCTACCTGGACTTTTCCGTGGACGAGAGCTGCGGAAAGTGCGCGCCCTGCCGCATCGGCGGGCGACAGTTGTACGATTATATGGACAAGATATCCGCCGGCAAGGCCGGGCCGGACGACATCGGCAAGATCCGAGACATCGCCTTCGCCATGCAGAAGGCCTCGCTCTGCGGTTTGGGCCAGACCACGCCGAACCCCGTGCTGTCCGCCTTGCGACATTTCGAGGAGGAAGTGGCGGAGCATATCGAGAGCAAACGCTGTCCGGCCGGCAAATGCACGCGGCTGGTCGTCTATACGATCGAGGCGGACAAGTGCATCGGCTGCACGGTGTGCGCGCGGCGCTGTCCGGTGAACTGCATTCGCGGGGAACGGCGCACGCCGCACGAGATTGACCAGGACGCCTGCATCAAATGCGGACAATGCCTGGAAGCTTGCAAATTCAACGCCGTCGTCAAGTCGTAAGCGGCAGACAGAAAAGGAAGCGCGACATGGATACGATTTTGTGCAGCATCAACGGGATCCCCGTTCAGGTCGAAAAAGGCGCCACCGTGCTGGAAGCGGCGCGCAAGGTGCAGGTCAATGTGCCGACGCTCTGCAATCATCCCGATCTGCCGCCCTGGGCGGCATGCGGTATTTGCGTGGTCAAGGTCGAAGGCTCCAACAAGATGCTGCGCGCCTGCGCCACGCCGGTCGAGGAGGGCATGCGCATTCTCACGCACGATCCCGAGATCTACCGGGTGCGCAAAACCGTCATCCAGCTCATCCTCTCGACGCATCCGAACGACTGCCTGCAATGCAGCCGCAACGGCAACTGCGAACTGCAGCGGCTGGCGGCCGATTTCGGCATTCGCGAACATCCGTTTCCGCAGCGCTTGCGCAACCTGCCGGTGGACGATTCCACTCCCGCCATCGTGCTCAACCCGGAAAAGTGCGTCCAGTGCGGACGTTGCGCCATTGTCTGCCAGCAGTTGCAGAATGTATGGGCGCTCGAGTTTCTGGGCCGAGGCGAAAGCACGCGCATTGCGCCGGCCGCCGACGTGCGGCTCGACGAAAGCCCCTGCATCAAGTGCGGCCAGTGCTCGGCCCATTGCCCGGTGGGCGCCATTTACGAGAAGTCGGACAACGAGGAAGTCTGGGCCGCGCTGCAGGACCCGGACAAGCATTGCGTTGCCCAAATCGCGCCCGCCGTTCGCGTCGCGATCGGCGAAGCCTTCGGGTACGAGCCCGGCGAACTCCTTACCGGCAAACTCTACGCCGCCCTGCGCCGACTCGGGTTCAAGGCGGTGTTCGACACCAACTTCGGCGCAGATCTGACCATCCTCGAGGAGGGCCACGAGTTCATCGAACGGTTCACGAACAATTCCGCGCCGCTGCCCCTGATCACGTCCTGCTGTCCGGCCTGGGTGGATTATCTGGAAAAGTACTATCCCGACATGATCCCCAACTTTTCCACCGCCAAGTCGCCGCATGCCATGGTCGGGGCGCTTGCCAAGACCTACTATCCGCAGAAGACGGGGCTCGATCCGGAAAAAATCTTCGTCGTGTCCATCATGCCGTGCACGGCAAAGAAATTCGAAATCCTGCGTTCCCGGGAAATGTACAGCAGCGGCCGCCAGGATGTGGACATCTCTCTTACCACTCGCGAGCTGGCTCGTATGATCAAGGCGTCCGGCATTGATTTTCGCCGTCTGCCCGACGAAACCGCCGATTCCCTGCTCGGCGCCTATGCCGGCGCCGGGACGCTGTTCGGCGCCACAGGCGGCGTCATGGAAGCCGCCTTGCGCACCGTCCAGTCCGTGCTGACCGGTCAGGAACTGGAAACCGTGGAGTTCACCGACATTCGCGGGCTCGACGGCGTCAAGTCGGCCACATACACGGTGACCGGCAAGCCCGTGCGTGTTGCCGTAGCCCACGGCATGGCCAACATCGCTTCCGTGCTCGATCAGGTTCGGGCCGCGCGCGAAAACGGATCCCCGCCGCCCTACGACTTTATCGAGGTCATGGCCTGTCGCGGCGGATGCGTGGGCGGGGGCGGCCAGCCCTATGGCGCCAACGATGAGATCCGCGCCATGCGCGCCAAGGGCATCTATCGCGACGATGCCGGCAGCAAAAAGCGCTGTTCGCACCAGAACCCGGAAGTGCAGCGGCTTTACGGCGACTTTCTCGGCAAGCCGCTCGGCAAGAAATCGCACGAGCTGCTGCATACGAAATATACGCCGCGGCCGATCTACCAGAGGTAAACGCCATGATCATGAAGAACCGAAAGGTTATTTCGAGACTGTCGAAATACAAGAACGCCTTGAACCGCTTCAAGGCGCTCGGTTTCGCCAAGATATTCTCGGAGTATCTTGCCGATTTCGTCGGATGCACCTCGTCGCAAGTGCGCAAGGATTTTTCGATGTTCGGCATCACCGGCAACAAGCGTGGCGGCTACAACATTGACCAGCTCCTCGAGAAACTCAATATCATCCTTGGCAAGAACGTCGTGCAGAAAGTCGTGATCGTCGGCGCCGGCAATCTCGGACGCGCTCTGCTCAACTACAAGGGCTTCGAAAACGACGGCATCCGCATTGTCGCCTGTTTCGACATTGACCCGGCCAAGCAGAACGCCAACATGCGCATTCCCGTTCTGCCCCTCGAGGAGCTGCCGTCCTTCGTGCGCATCAACGGCATCGAAACCGCCGTCCTGGCCGTTCCCGATCTCGTCGCGCAGGAAGTCTTCGACAAGCTCGTCAAGGCCGGCATTAAAGGCGTGCTCAACTTCGCGCCCATCCGCTTGCGAACCGACGCCTCCTGCTTCGTTAGCAACATCAATCTCGAGATGGAACTCGAAAGCCTTATCTATTTCGTCAACGCCAGCGAACACGCTCCTCTTGCGCCGGGCGACAACTAGGCCTGGAATAAGCGAGGGGAAGGTTTGTTCGGTCAACGTGTCCTCGTGGCCGTTGTCTGTTTGCGGCCTCGAGGAGCCTGTTCGAGAAAGGCGGCCAGTTGTTCCAGCGCAGCCTGAATGGCGGCTGCCCGAACGGTTTTCCGGTCGCCGGAAAAAAGACATGCCCGCGCCTCCTGGCGCGCGGCGTCGGCAAGTCCGATCCACACTGTTCCGACGGGCTTGTCGGCCGTGCCGCCGTCCGGTCCGGCGATGCCGGTAATGCTCGCGCCGATGTCCGCGTTCAGGGCGACGCGCGCTCCTTGGGCCATGGCACGGGCCGTCGCTTCGCTCACGGCGCCGTGTTCGGCCAGCAGGGAGGCAGGCACGGACAGCGTTCGGATTTTGACCTCGTTCGCATAGGCGACAATGCCGCCGAGAAAAAAAGCCGAACTGCCGGGCTGGTCGGTCAGGCGCGCGCCCAGTCCGCCGCCGGTGCAGGATTCGGCCACGGCCAGCGTATGGCCGTGCCGTGTCAGTGCGCGCGCGATCGCGGGAAGGAGCGCGGCTTCGTTCATGCGGCATACCCGTCGGGATGGGCGCAATGCCAGTTCCATGCGCTTTCGACAATGGCGCGCAAATCCGGGAAGGCGGGCTGCCAGCCCAGTTCGCGGCGGGCTTTTTCGGCGGCGGCGATCAGGCGTGGCGGATCGCCCGGCCGACGGGGCGCGGTTTCGACGGGAATCGGCTTGCCTGTGACGGCGCGGGCGGTCTCGACGACCTCGCGCACGGAATAGCCGTTGCCGTTGCCGAGATTGAATGCGCCCGACACGTTGGCGCGCAAGGCTCGGATATGCGCCTGGGCCAAGTCCGCGATATGGATGTAATCGCGGATGCAGGTGCCGTCGGGCGTGTCGTAATCCTCGCCGAACACGGACACGCTCGGACGGCGACCGAGCGCCGCCTGCATCACGATCGGGATCAGGTGCGTTTCTGGCTCGTGATCCTCGCCGTACTTGGCCGTGGCGCCGGCCGCGTTGAAGTAGCGCAAGGCGACCGTTCGCATGCCGTGCAGACGCTGATGCCAGAACAGCATTTTTTCGCACATCAGCTTGGATTCCCCGTAGGGATTGGCCGGCCGCTGCGGTTCCTCTTCCGAAATCGGCACGCGTTCGGGCTGCCCGTACGTGGCGCATGTGGAAGAGAATACGATCGCGTTCGTGTCGGCACGCAGCATGGCCTGGGTCAGGTTGACGAAGCCGACAACGTTGTTGTCGAAATAGAGTTCCGGCCGGTCCATGGATTCGCCGACCAGCGCGTAGGCGGCAAAGTGCATGACGGCGTCCGGACGCGTGTCCCGCAGCGCGCGACAGATGCGGCTGGCGTCGCGCAGGTCGCCTTCGATCAGCGTGGCACGCGGGTCCACCGCCTGGCGATGGCCCCGTTCGAGATTGTCGAACACGACGACCTCGTCGCCCTCGTCCAGCAGACGTTCCGTTGTGACACTGCCGATATAGCCCGCTCCGCCGGTAACGAACACTTTCATGACGCCGTTCCTTCCGATCGCTGTTCCAGCGCGCGGAGGCGCGCTTCCAATGCATCCAGCGTTTTCTTCATCGCGGGCAGCCGAGCGACATGGGCATGCAGACGGCGCGCTTTCGCATGGGGGATGGCGGGGAAATCCGAAACGAATTCGCCGGCCGGCACATCCTTTGTGACCCCGCCTCTGCCGGCGACCACGGCGCCGTCGCCCACGCGCAGATGGCCGGCGCAACCGGCCTGGCCTCCGAATTGCACGCCGGCGCCCAGCAAAGCGCTGCCCGCCAGCCCGACCTGCGCGGCGATCGCCGCATTGTCGCCCACGCGGCAATTGTGAGCGACCTGCACGAGATTGTCCAGCTTCACTCCATTCCCGATCACCGTACGGCCGAAGCGCGCGCGGTCTATCGTGACATTGGCTCCGATTTCGACATCGTCGCCGACCACGACAATGCCGATTTGCGGGATTTTTTTCCAGCCGCTGGCGGTCCGTTCGTAGCCGAACCCGTCGCTGCCGAGCACGGCGCCGTTATGAATCACCGTACGGTTGCCGATGCGCGTTCCCTCGCGCGTGGAGACCAGCGGATAGAGATGGCATTGTTCGCCGATCACCGTGCCGGCGCCCAGTACGCAATGCGCCTCCACAACGGACTTGGCGCCGATGCGAACGCCATCGCCCAGCACGCAGAAGGGGCCGATGCCGGCATCGGGCGCCACCTGCGCGTCCTGTCCGAGAATGGCGGTGGGATGAATGCCGCGCACGGGCGGGGCAGGGGGCGGCGCCCACCAGGCGGCGGCTTCGGCAAACGCCGCTTCGGGCTGCTCGACGCGAATCGCTGCGCACGGGCAGACGCCGGCCCAGTCGCGAGCGACCAGTACGGCAGAGGCCTGTGTCGCGGCCAGCCAGCTTTGATAGCGAGGATGAGCCAGAAAGGACAGTTCGCCCGGTTCGGCTTCGCGCAAGCCGGCTACGCCGTGAATTTCGGCGGCTCCTTCCCCTTCCACGACGCCGTCCAGCCGTTCGGCTATTGCTTGAACCGTCCAAGCCATATTCTCTCTATGCTCGCTTTTCACGGTTGTTTGTCCGGTGCGATTCGTTTCAGGACGGTGTCGGTGATGTCCAGCGTTTCGCCATGGTACAGGACCACGTCGTGGCCACGCGCGTCCTTGGCCGAGGCGTCGAGCACGAGGGAGAGGCCTTTGGCTTGCGCGACGGCTTTCACTTCCCCGCGAATCTTTTCGGCGACCTCCGCCTGCCGCTCGCGCTGCAGCTCGTTCAGTTCGCGTTGGCGTTGCATCAGAGTCTCCCGCGCTTTCTGCTCGGCCTCCCGAATAGCCTGCAGCAATTCTTCCGCCTTCTTATGTTCGCGCTGACGGGCGGTTTCGCTCAAGGCTTTGTTCTGGGCGCCGTCGCGCGCGGTCATGAATTCGTCGCGCAACTGCTCCATCCGTTCGAGGATCGTTTTCTGCTCGCCCTCGAATTCGGCGGCTTGCTTCTTGAGAAAAGCATGCGCTTCGATGGCGTCGGGATGCGCCTGGATCAGGCGCGACACGTCGGCCACAGCCACCTTCCGTTCGCCGCACAAGGCCGGGGTCGTTACCCAGCCGATCAGCATCCAGCCCGTCAGAACCAAGGTTAACTCGCGACGTCTTCGCATCTGTCAGCGCTCCTTTCGCGCGATTCGCGCATGGGATTCGTCTTCCGATTTCCCGAACGGTAGCGAACAACATCCGTCAACGCAACCCTTTTCGGCACGCAGCGCGGGGGCGGGGTGCATCTCGCTTTATGTTGCGCGCAACATAAAGTGAGTTGCGCCCTTTGCCGACCTATCGTCCTCGTCGTCGTTCTCGTTCTCGTCCTCGATGTCTCCCGTCAGCTTTGTCGAGGACGAGAACGAGGGCGCATATCGTTGCCGGCGGGGAGGGGCGCAAGTCAGTTCAGCGGGGCTTTTATATGAATTAGCGCTTGCTTGATGATCCCATGGCGTGTGCCTTAAGAATCAAATCCTAAAGCCTTTTCAGGAAGGCAGGAAATCGATTTGACGTCATGCGCGCGGCGTGATAGAAGATGGTGGTGGACATATGAAAAGACGACCCAATATCCTGCTGATTCATACCGAGCATCATCGCGGCGATTGTCTGGGCATCGAGAATCATCCGGTTCTGCTGACGCCCAACATGGACACGGTCGCGCGCAGCGGCGTGCGGTTCAGCCGCTTCTATTCGGCCTGTCCCTCCTGCATTGCCGCGCGCCGCAGCATCCTGACCGGCCAGTCGCCGCAAACCCACGGACTGGTCGGCTATCGCGAGGGCATCGAATGGGACGGCATCCCGACGCTGCCGGGGCTGTTGCGCGAGCAGAACTACCAGACCGTTCATGTGGGGCGCAGCATGCATCAGTATCCGCCGCGCAAAGGCTACGGGTTCGAGTGGATGGAGATCAAGGAGGACTACGGCGAATGGCTGCGCGAACGCAGCCCGCGGCATGGTCCGGACGATTGGCGCGCGGCCGGCATCATGAACAACGACTGGACGGCGCGGCCCTGGCATCTGGACGAGGACTTGCATACCACCAACTGGGCGGTGGACCGAGCCCTGAGTTTTCTGCGCCGCCGCGACCCGTCCCGTCCTTTTTTTCTGTCCCTGGGCTTTTCCGCGGCGCATCCGCCGTTCCAGCCGCCGGCTTTCTATATGGAACGCTACCTGCGCACCGGCGTGCCCGAACGCCTGATGGGCGACTGGGCCCGGCCGCCCGAGACAGGCGCGGCCGGTGACGACCGCCCGGTTCACGATTATGTGTCGGCGTCCGCCGTGGATATGTCCGGCGAAGCGCTGCTTTCCATGCGAGCCGCCTATTACGGCATGCTGAATCATGTGGACGATCAGATTCGACGCGTGATCAACCCGAACACCGGCTTGCGGCATAACGACGATACGATCGTCATATTCACAAGCGATCATGGCGAGATGCTCGGCGATCATTACCGTTTCCGCAAGTCGCTGGCCTACGAGCCGTCCGCGCGCATCCCGTTCCTGATCAGCGCGCCGCCGGAATTCGGGCTGACGCGAGGAAGCGTTGTGGAAACCGCCGCCACGCACGCGGACATACTGCCGACTGTGCTCGACATGCTGGGCCTGCCGATTCCGGAGACGGTTGAAGGCCTGAGTCTGTACGGGCTCATGCGCGGCGAATCGCCGCCGACTTGGCGCGAATGTCTGCATATCGAGCATGCGCCCAATCATCATGCCCTGACCGACGGCCGCGAGAAATACATCTGGTGGCCCGCCGACGGCCGCGAACAGTTTTTCGACCTGACCGACGATCCCGGGGAATTGCGCGATTTGGCGTTGCAAGACGATGCGCGCATAGCGCCCTGGCGGGACAGGCTGATCGAGCGTCTGCGCGACCGGCCCGAAGGGTTCGTGCGCGACGGCAAGCTGGTTGCCGGCCGCCCTTACGAAGCGGAGATCCCCTCATGAAGCGACCCCATGGATGCGCTGATTCTTAATACGCTGGTGCTGGATGTGCGCGGACCCGAGTTCGGGTTCGTGGACGAACTGGTCGGGCCCGGCGGGCTGGCGAAATGCCCGACAGGCGCCATGCCCGAGTTTTCGCCAGAGCAAATCCGGCGCTGTATCGAGGCTGGCCGCGCTACGGCAGGCGGGCCGGGCAATACCGCCCCGCTCATGGCGCGCGCCGGGCTTGCCGTGGCCGTCGGCGGCTTTGTCGGGGCCGGCGAAGACGACGGACTCGATATTCAGGGCCGCGCCTTTCGCGATGTTCTTGCGGCGAACGGCGTGGATGCGAGCGCCATCCTCGCGCATCCGTCGCTGCCGACCGGGACGACTTTCATCTACGATACGCCGACCGGCGAGCGGGGCGGCATCGCCTACTTCCCCAACGCAAACGACGAGTTCGATTTCGAGCGGTTCAAACCGCATGTCGCGCGCTTGCGGCCGACCGTTGTCTATTACATGTATTCCGGCCTGTCCCGACGCGGCGACGCCAACGGCGGGCGCGATCTGGCCGAGTTCATGGCCTGGTGCCGTCGGCAAGGCTGCCTGACCATGGCCGACAGCCATACCTTGTGCGCCGATCCCGCCGCGCTGATCGAGGCAGGCGCGCCGGTCGAAGCCTATCGTCTGCTAGCCCCGCTTCTGCCGCAGCTCGACGTATTCTTCTGCTCCTGGGACGAGGCGCGCATGATCAGCAATACGCTCGACGTTTCCGCGACGGGGCGGAACGGCGGACGAAGGGAGCCGGCCGATTTCCTGCGCTGGCTGGCCGGCGTGTACGGCTCGGATGCGCGTCCGCGCCTGTTCGGCGTAACGGTCAAGGACGGCGCCTGGACGCTGGCTGTCGCTCCCGACGGCAGAGCAGGGGAGCCCCGGCGCGTTGTCAGCCCGTTCATGTCGGAGACGGTAACGGATCTGGTCGGGGCGGGGGATTCGTTCCGGGCCGGGCTGATGGGCTATATGGCCCGCCATATCGCCGCGTTCCGGGCCGGCGCCATGGATGTCGGGGAGGCCGTGCAAGTGGGCAATCTGATGGCCTCCCGCTTTCTGAGCGCGCCGTTGAACGATCGCTACGGCGCCGTCATGGCCCTCGAAACCATGATCGAAACGGCAAGAGCGGGCGGTTAATCCTGGAATAAGCGAGGGTTTCGTCGCGAGAGTGCGCAAACGTCTGCGGATGCGGTGTCTGCTTAAGCAGTCCCTTGCGGTCGGCGACAGATTCACGCATGCGGAGACGCAAAGGTGCGGCGATAGGTTGCCGGCGGCAGGGCGTAATGCCGCGCGAACCGCTTGCTGAAATAGTGCAGGTCCGGCATGCCGCACGCTTTCGCCACATGCTTGACCGGCATGTCCGTTTCGCGCAAAAGATGCGCCGCTTGTTCCAGACGCTTGCGCTGCGCGAACGCGGCGGGAGAACCGTCGGCGAACAGCCGGAACAGGCGGCGCAAGTGGGCGGGGGTCATGCCCATGTCCGCCGCTTCCCGCCGGAAATCCCAGGGCAGGGCCGGTTGCGCCGCCACACGGTTCAGCAGGCTTTGCATGTCGCGATAGCGGGGATGAAACACCGCCCGCGTGGACGGCTGCTTATGCAGGCGAACCCATAGCCCTTCCAGAGCGAGCACAGCTTCCGCATGCTTGTCGGGACCGCCCCTCAAAAAATCCAACATCCGGTCGAAATCCGCGCGGAAGGCTTGCGGTTCCGTGACGATGGCATACGGTGGCGCCTGCCGGTCCACCGGCATCAGCCCCGTTTCGCGCCAGCGTTCCGCGCGCGCGCCGCTGAACGCGACATACCGGTGGTTCCATGCGCCTCCCGGACCCGAAGCGAGACCGTAGCGGAATCGTGGACCCGGCCAAGTCCAGTAAGCCACCGGCCATTCCAGGACCGCGGCCGGCTCGTTGTCCATTCGAAAGAAAACATGGCCGTCGTGCGCGTAATTCAATGCGTAGCGGTCCGGAAAAACACGATCAATCCCTAATCGGTAGTCTTTCAGGTGGTTAAAGTTGAGAAATTGCAGATCGTCGAAATAGTCCATGTTCGTTTTGTACAAAAACAGGCTCTCTTTGTCCATAGACAAACGCCGGATATTTTGTCATAGCTTTTGACGGAAGGAGCATGCAGTATTAGGCGATCGGAACGGCGCGCCGTGATGCAGGCCAACAGAAAATTGTTTTTACCCTCCCGTTTGCGACCACTGCGTGGTCGCAAAAACAGTCGGCATAGCTCGCGACAAAGGAAAACACAAACCAACCAAGGAGCAACACTATGAAACGATGGCTGGCAGTGGCAGGAACGTTTTTGGGATTGGCAGTGGCGGCCTGGGCGCAGGCGGCGACACCTCTCCACGCGAAAGCCTCGGTGAACTGGCCGAGCCCGGGCGTGCCGGTGTCAGACGCGCTGCGCGATCTTGGCGCACAGGCGAATGTCGAGTTCGCGTTCGATGCGGCACTGCTCGAGCATCTCGATCTGGTGACGCTGAAGATGGACGAGGTTGCGGCCGGCCGTATCGCCATGCGCATTCTGTATCCGCGCGGGCTGAAGCTGGAGGACGCGGGTGGCCGCCGACCGCGGGTGGTCAAGGCCGACCCGTACGACGAGCTGCGTCCGAAACGCGAGGAGAACTTCGACTTCGCGCGCAAGCCGACGCTGACGCGCCATGGCGACGATGTGACGATCGCGTTCGAGACCAAGGGTTGGTGCGACGTCACCATTGCCATTGAGCATGGGGGGGGAATTGTTCGCCACTTGGCCAGCGGCGTGCTGGGTTTGAACGCGCCGGAGCCGTTCGTGTGGAACTCGAAGGCGCAGACGGTCGTCTGGGACGGCAAGGACGACGCGGGCGCGTATGTGGACGACAAGGACGCGGTGACGGTGCGCGTGTCGCTGGGGCTCAAGCCGCGCTTCGAGCGCACGCTGTTCTGGCATCCGGCTAAGGAGGCGGGCCGCGATATTCATCTGGCGGCAGGCGAGGAAGGCGTGTACGTCTTTCAGGGCGGGCAAATGTGCGACCATGTCCGCCTGTTCGACCGGGACGGGAACTATGTGCGCACGGTGTATCCGTTCCCGAACCGGCGTTTGGAACAAATACAAGGATTGCATTGGCGCACATTTCCCGACGGCGTGCGCTTGCCGATCAAGCCCGACTACAACCAGGCCACCATGCTGCAGTTCGACAGCCCGTGCAGTAGTCCCACCTACAATCCGGAAACGAAGCAGTATCGCGGGAAGGGAGACAGCCGTTACGGTATCGCGCACGGGCGTCATTGGTCGGCAGGTGGACCAATGGCCGTGGCGGGCGGGCGGATCGCGCTGGTCTCCAGCCGTCTGATCCGGCTGCCGGCCGACGAACCGCATCGCCTCCCCCTGTTCGGCGCGCTCGTGACGCTGAACAGCGAGAATCATCGGCTGGGGAGTGTTGGCCGGCCCCGGCTTCCCGATTCCGAGTACCTGATCTGGCCGCGTCGCGCGGCGCTGTCTCCCGACGGGCAATGGCTGTATCTGACCATGTACAACCATCTGATTCCTGCGGGGCTGGTCAGGAGCGCGGGCAATTTCAAGACGATTTGGCATCACAAGGTGTACCGGACCCGCTACGAGGGCGACGAGCGCCCGGTACTGTTCGCGGGCGGCGAGCAGGCGGGCGACAAGGACGGGCAGTTCAACATGCCGGCGGACGTGGCGACCGACGCGCAAGGCCGCGTGTACGTGGCGGACCATCTCAACGACCGCATACAAGTTTTCGACTCCGAGGGGAAGCATCTTCGTAACATTCCCGCCGAGAAACCCGCCCGTCTCCATCTGCATCGGAAGACCGGCGAGATCTTCGTGTTCTCCTGGGCCTTGCCCGTTTCGCTGAAGCCTAATGTCAGAGGCGTACGCGCATCCGTCCAGCCCGAGGATCGAGCCAACAAGCATTACCGGCTGACGAAGTACGCGTCGTTGGACGACGGTGCCGCGCAACAGGATTCCTGGGACTTGCAGGCCGCAGCCGGCCTGGAACGGACCGTCTGGCTGAACACGAAGATGGATGCCGTCATTGACGATGGGTCCGATCCGGTGCGCGTGTGGATCACCAAGCCCCGGCGCGGACGATTCGATCTCATGCCCACGCTTCCGTTCACCACAGGCGGTGTTATTTCGAGGGATCGAGGTTTCCTGTTGCTGACGCTGGAGGACGGTCGCTGGACGCTGAAGAAAGACGCTTGGCAAGAAGCTGCCCGCGCCATTGTCCGTCCGTCTTCGCCCATTTTCCAGCGTCAGCGCTTGTATGTCAATCCGGTTGACGGCGTTCTTTACATGGCCGAAGACGTGCTGGGCCATAGCAAAGCGTTCGATACGATCGTGCGCATTGATCCCGAGACCGGCCGGATTCGCGAGATCAAGCTGCCGCATTCCGCCGAAGACATGGCTTTCGACCGGGACGGGCACGCCTATCTGCGCACCAGCGATCAGGTCATGCGTTACACAGCGGATTTCCAGAGAGAAATCCCCTTCGACTACGGCGAGGAACGGGCTCGTACGGGATACAGCACAGGGCGGACCGCGCCGGTGATCAGCGGGGCCGTGTTTGTTGGCAATACGGGTTTTCATCAAGGCGGCATGCACGTCAATGCGCGCGGCGACATCGCGATCGGTGCCCGGTACGGAGTGCGAATGGCGGATCGGAAAGACGAGGCGCAGGTGTATGAGGGCTACGAGTATCAGCCAGCGATGTATCCTGGCCGCTATAGGAGCAGCTCTCGCGTCATGATGTTGATCAATGTTCTGGATCGGCACGGCAGGTTGAAATGGGCCGATGCCGTGCCCGGC
>SLKS01000097.1 GCA_007134465.1 Kiritimatiellia bacterium
GTTGACGGCAAAGTTTACGGAACAGACGAGATCGCCTCGCCTCTTCCTCCAACGCAAACTGCCTCGTAAACACCACCGATTCTAACTCCGTCGTCGCCTTTGCCGTAAACTTCAGCGATCCCCGTGTCACGTCCTGACTTCCGCCCTCTGGGTTGCGGGCGTCAGCCCGCTTTTACCTCGTTTCAGCATGGATAGCAGAGTCCCCGTTCGACTTCAACCGGAAAATGGGCATGGTGCGCCTGAGCCGCGCAGCGGCGACACGGTGCAGTCCTTGACTCAAATCTCATTTCCGTTTCGCTTCGGGCTCCCAGGTCGCCGCAATCGGAGATGACATAATCATTTGACAACAAAATCATTCGGAATGTCGCCTTCCATGATTCTGTCCTTCATGATTCTGTCCAAGTCCGCGCCGATCTCGTCTGATTTCTCGATACATCGTTTTAGTGTCCGAGCAAACAGTTGTCTGATAGCGGCGAAACATTAACCATGTCGGCTGCGCATTCTCGACGGCGTTTTTTTCTTGCTTGCCGATTTCGCGAGGCATAGGGTGGGGGAATGGATAGCGAACTGTATCCCTACGTTTTCGAGCCGGTCTATCAGGAATACCTGTGGGGCGGCGATCGGATTGCGCGCCAGTACGGGCGTTCAGGAGTTCCGGCTGTCTGCGCGGAATCCTGGGAGATATCCGACCGGCCGGAAGCGCGCAGCCGGATCGTGAACGGGCCCTGTCGCGATCGGACCTTGCGCGATTTGCTGGCGCGACACTCCGCCGCCGTGCTCGGAACGTCAGCCGGCTCGGCGACCGCATTCCCTTTGCTGATCAAAATCATAGACGCCCGGCTGCGTTTGAGCCTGCAAGTGCATCCCGACGAAACCACGGCCGCCGCTACGGGTGGCGAGCCGAAAACCGAAATGTGGTACGCGCTGCCCTCGGCGCCGGATGCGCGCGTTTTCTGCGGATTGCGGCCGGGCGTGAACCGCGCCCAGTTCGAAGCGGCATTGCGCGAAGAGCGGCTCGAACCGCTTTTGCATGCCGTGCCCGTTGCTGCCGGGCAGGCCGTTTTCGTGCCCGGCGGGCGTGTGCATGCCATCGCCGAAGGCTGTTTGCTTCTCGAAATTCAGCAAAACTCGAACACGACCTTTCGCGTGTACGACTGGGGCCGGCTCGGGGCCGACGGCAAGCCGCGCGACTTGCATGTGGATGCGGCGCTTCGGACCATCAACTGGAGCGATTCGCCGGGCGAAAGCCTGTTTCCCCGCGCCATTCCGGCGGCCGGCCCGAACCGGCGCTACGAGATTGTGACGGCGCCCTGTTTCCGGGTCGGCTGCCTGGACCTGATCGAACCGGAAACTTTGACGCTGGACGGTCGGTCGTTTCTGGCTCTGTTTGTCGCTAGCGGAAGCGCGATCGCGCACGGAAACGGTCAGGAGGCCGTTTTGCGTGCCGGAACCTCTTGTCTGCTGCCCGCCACGCTTGGAACGTGTTCTTTGATTCCTGCCGATGCCGGGGCGGAAGTCGTTCTCGTCGCCTTGTGAACGCCGGGCGAAGAAGCGGGCGTATTCGGCAATTAAATTTCTATGATGCGTGTCGCGGCGTCTTCTTCGCCTTCGGGGCTGTCGAGATATTTGGTGGTTCGATATTCGTTAGCCGAGTTCAGCTTGTGGAGAATTTCGCCCAGTGTCTCCATGGCCGAGATGCTGCTGTCCAGCAGTTCCTTGACCGTTTCGTCTTGAGTCTCTTCCAAGCGGCGTTTCATGATGCCCAGATTGGCCAGCAACACGGTGGCCGGTTGCCCCAAATGATGGCAGGCCGCTCCGAAACTTTCGAGCATGACTCGGCGTCGTTCGGCTTCCTGTTCGGCTTCCGCCGCGCGCTTGCGGTCGCTGATGTCCGTGAACGAAAAAATGAAGCCGATCTGTTCGCCGTCCGCATTTCTGTTGCAGGCCGCCGAGGCCTGAATGTCGAATTCGGTTCCGTTTTGACGCCGCGCCTTCATTTCGCCGCCCCAAAACTGACGCGCGCCCATGACTTCTTCCAGAATCCTATTGGCTTTTCCGCGATCGGAAAACAGGTCGCGTGCGTCCATGCCCAGCAGATCGTCGGTCTGGTTGTACCCCCACATGCGGACGATAGCGGGATTCACGTATTCCAGCAATCCGTCAATGTTGCCGATGGCGATGCCGTCGCCAGAATTCTGAATGGCATTGTGTTCCGTGCGCAGCATTTCCTCCGCCTGTCGCCGCACGGTGATGTCGCGAATGAAAAAGAAGAGACAGGGCTCGCCCAGATTCAATTCGTTCACCACGATTTCCGCCGGGAACAGGCTGCCGTCCTTGCGAATGCAATAGGCCTGGATGAGCATGAACCGCTCTTGCAAATTGTCGCGCAGCATCGGGATCAGGTTCTCGTCCGTCCCGGAAACGATGTCGAAGACGGTCAGGTTCTGCAATTCTTCGCGTTCGTACAGCAGAAAATCCACTGCGCGCACATTCGTGTCCACGATCTTTCCCGCCATGTCCGTAATCAGGGCGGCATCGTACAGACTTTGCAGCAGCTCCTGGTATTCCGTAGGCCGTTCGTTCCGTTCCGGTCGCGGGCGGGGCGGGGTTTCGTGCTCGGGCGACGGGGCGATGACATAGCGCTTCTTCCTGCCCGGCAACGGCTTGCTCGGGGAATCGGGGATCAAATCGATCCGCATGGTCTGTGACAGTTTTTCCTTGTCGCCGGCGGACATGGAATGCAACCCCTTTCACGCAGGAAAACCGGGACACTACCCGACTTCAATGCATTGTATAGCCGATCGGGCGTTGAGACGCAAGCGCTATTTGTTGCGCATTGACAGGAAGAGGTTTTCTGGTAGAAACGCATGCATGAAAAGAATCGTGGAAACAGACCGGGCGCCCAAGGCGATCGGTCCCTACAGTCAGGCCGTGGAGACGAACGGGACGCTCTACATTTCGGGGCAGATCCCCGTAAATCCGGCGACCGGCGCTTTGGTCGAGGGCGGCATTCGCGAGCAGGCCGAGCAGGTTCTCGAGAACATCGGCGCCATTCTGCGCGCCGCAGGCTGCGACTACGGCGCGGTGGTCAAGACCACCTGCCTGCTGTCCGACATGGCGAACTTTTCGGCCATGAACGAGGTGTATGCCCGCTATTTCACCGGGCAGCCGCCGGCCCGCGCCACCTATGCCGTCGCCGGGCTTCCGCTCGGCGCCCTCGTGGAAATCGAAGCCGTCGCCGTTCGCGGCAAATTTTCGCCGGTTTAATGCGCTGTAACGCGGGGGGCTAACAAGGGAATGCCGAGCATGGATATGATTCGAGATTGGGCGAGTCGGCATCTGCCGACAGCATGGCAACAATGGCTGCAGTTTCACATGGAGCCCGGGGAGGAAGGGTTTCGTATTGTCGGCAAGGAGGATTCCGTTCGCTTTTTCGGTGAATCGCAGGTTTCCTTGGCTTGCGCGCTGATGCATTATCTGAAATACGAATGCCACATTCACTATTCTTGGTGCGGCGAACAGCTCGATTTTCCGGCTCGCCCCCCGATCCCTTCGCAGGCGGTTGTTCGCACTCTTCCGTTAAAGCGCCGCCCGTATTTGAATTTCTGCACCTTTGGCTACTCCATGGCCTGGTGGGATCGGGAACGCTGGATCAAGGAAATAGATTTCATGGCCTTGAACGGCATCAATATGCCCCTGGCCATTACGGGCGTCGAAGCCGTGTGGCGAAACACCTTCAGGCGCCTGGGCGTTTCGGACGAAGGAACGAGAGCTTTTCTGAGCGGACCGGCTTTTCTTCCGTGGCAGTGGATGGATAACATGGACGGTCACGCGGGGCCGCTCTCCGACGCATGGATTGACGATCATGCCGAGTTGGGCGGCGTCATCGTCGAGCGCGAAAGAGCCTGGGGAATGACTCCGATTCTGCCGGGTTTCGGCGGTCATGTTCCCGCCGAGTTCGCGGAGAAACATCCCGATGCCCGATATTTATCCGTGGCCTGGGGCGGATTCAAGCCGATCCACGTGTTGAATCCTGCCGATCCGTTGTTTGTCGAGGTCGGCAAGGTTTATATGCAAGAATTGATTTCGTTGTTTGGCGCAACGGGATTTTACGCGATCGATCTGTTTCACGAAAGCAAGCCGTGCAGTGACGATCCGCAGTTTCTGCAAGGGCTCGGCCGCGATATTTCGAACCTGCTAGCGCAAGCCGATCCCAACGCCACGTGGGTCATGCAGGCATGGAGCGAAAACGAACACATCATACGCGGCATTCCGAAGGATCGCCTGCTCATGCTAGACATCGGAAGGCGGCGCCTGGAAGCGACGGACGGACTTTATGGCGTCAATGCTGTCTGGGGCACGATCCATAGCTTTGGCGGGCAAACGGAAATCGGCGGAAACTTGCAGGCGATTCCCGATCAGTTGGAACGGAGCAGGAAATATCCGAATTGCGTGGGCGCGGGCGCCTTTCCTGAAAGCATCTACAACAACCCGGTTCTTTTTGAACTTGTTTTCGAATCGGCAGTCTCCGAGGATAAGATAGACTTGGAGCGCTGGATTCCCGCCTATGTTCGTCGCCGTTACGGATGCGAAAACGCGCATGCCCAGAACGCATGGCGCATGTTGGTCGAGCATGTCTATACGCAAGGGCGGGGCGATCCCCTGCTTGCGGCGCGTCCGCGCCTGAACCCCGTTCGCGCCAACGCGTGGGGAGATTTCAGGCGGGAGCTGGATCGGCAAGCCCGCGCCCGTTTCTTTCCCATTTGGAAAGAGCTGCTTCTCGCGGCATCCATGTGCGGAGGGGCCGATGGCTACCGTTTCGACGTGGTGGATGTGGGCCGGCAAGCGCTTTCGTCATTGGGTCTGGTCTTTTTCGATGCTTGCCGGGATGCGTTTGCCGCCCGGGATCCGCATGCGTTCGATGCGGCGGTTCGCCAATTTGCGCAATGGGGCGAGGATCTTGATCTTCTGCTCGGCTCCCGAGCCGAATTTCGCCTTGACGATCATATTCAGGAGGCGCGTCGGTGGGGCAAGGATCGGGAGGAAGCCGATCTTTTCGAATACAATGTCCGTATGCAAATCACCCTGTGGGGGGCGGAAGAAAACCCGCATACGCTTTTCGACTATTGCTGCCGGGAATGGCAGGGCCTGATAGGCTCCTACTACATGCCGCGTTGGAGCATGTTCTTTGACTATCTTCGGGAACACCTTGAAACAGGCAGGAACTTCGACGAAAGCGCATTGCCGCTTTCCAAAGAGCGTCCGGCTTTGGAGGCGAACGATTTTTACAAGAGGCTGTTTGCGTTCGAGCGCCGCTGGACGCATGCTACGGAAACGACGGCGCCGGCCAGGACGGAAGACGAAATCGAGGGTTCTTTGCGCCTGTGCGAGGCCTACGGCAAATATTCCGAGCGCGAAACGGACGGGGTTCGACACGAGGATATGGACAGGCTGTTCGTGGAAAATTTGGGGAAGGAATAGACGGGA
>SLKS01000129.1 GCA_007134465.1 Kiritimatiellia bacterium
TATGGCCACACCAATCGGGTGTTAGGGCGCATCTCTGCAAGCTGTTCTCCATCTTTGTGTTCTCTGTGTTCTTTGCGGTTATCTGCTCTTTCCAGGTTAAAAGCGGGCTTCGCCCGCAACCCAATTTTTTTACAACTACGAAAGGCGCGAAATACGCGAAAAGTTCTGTTGCATGCGCCTTTCGCGCTTTTCGCGTGTTTCGTAGTTTCTTCTTCTGTAAAAGACACACGCAAAAGCGTGTATCTTTTTGAAAAAGGCTCTAAACCGTATGCTGCCCGCGCTGCCCGATAGCGATCCCTGGATCGGCCCGTACCTCGAGAATCCCGGACCGGAAACCGTCACCCTCTCCTGGGTGCGCCGGGACGCCTCGCCCTGCGCGCTGACCGTTGCCGCGCCCGGTGAACCGGAACGCGCGCTGACCGTAAAAGCGCATGCGCATATCGGAGAAAACGGCGACTGGCTCTATCGCGTCCGACTGGACAGCCTGACGCCCGGCATCCGTTATTCCTACGTTCTGCATTGTCCGAGCGCCAGCGTGGAATCCGAATTCCGAACCTTTCCGCTTGAGTCGGACCGCATCGTTTTTGTCTATTACGGCGACAACAAGTCCATCTTCGACATTCATCGGCGCGTTGTCGCGCGCTTCGCCCGGCACGAACCGCTGTTTCTCATGCATTCCGGCGACATGACCGAACGCGGCCGCTACGAGGAATACCGGCCCTATTTCTTTCATCCGCTGCGGGACACGATCAGCCGTTTCCCCCTGTACCCGGCACGCGGCAATCACGAGGGCGACGGACGGGCGTTCCGCGAACTGTTCGATCTGCCGGGCGGTCAACCGTGGTATTCGTTCGACTGCGGCCCGGTTCACGGCATCGTGCTGGACACGACCGGCTGGCGGCATCCGGCGGAACACAGGGACATTCCCGCCATGCGCGCCTGGCTTGAAGAGGATCTGGCTCGTCGGCACGCGCCATGGACAATTGCCATGTATCATGAACCCAGCTACGATCTCGGGTGGCGCAAGGACGACTGGGGCCGCGAAGATTTTCTGCCTGTTCTGCGGCGAGCCGGCGCGGACATCACCCTGTCCGGCCATGCGCACGGCTACCAGCGGCTGCACCCCATGTTCGCGCCCGGCCAAAACGACACGCATCCGATCACCCACATCGTTTCGGCCGGCGCCGGCGCGCCAATCGGCGCCAAGCCGCTGGACGCGTCCCCATTCCTGGCCGCCCAGGCTCGCCGCTTCAACTACATGGTCTTCACCGCCGAACGCGAACGGCTGTCGGCACAAGTCTTTTCGGAATACGACGAATTGCTCGACGAATTCGTCCTGCGCAAGCCCGGCGGGCGGTATCCGCCCGCATTCCTGGCCCAAGCCATGGACGAATCCGGCTATCCGGGAAGCGGCCGCTAATCCGCGAACGCGCGCGCGTTCTGGAACATGCGGAACCAGGGTCCGGAATCTTCCTGAAATGCCGGTTCGTTCGGACGCCAGGACATCTGGATGGAACGAAACACGCGTTCGGGATGCGGCATCATGACCGTCACACGCCCGTCCGCAGTGGTCAGACCGGTCAGGCCGCCCGGCGATCCATTGGGGTTGAACGGGTAGCGTTCCGTCGGCTGGCCGAGATTGTCTACGTAGCGCAAGGCGGCCAGCCGCTGACTCGCCACCGTCTCGGCCGATCCCGCACGGCTGAAATCGGCCAGTCCTTCGCCATGGGCGACAGGCACGCCCAGCCGCGAGCCGGCCATGTCGCGCAACAATACGGATGGAGAATCCAGTATTTCGACGGTAAGGTAGCGGCCCTCGAACTGTTCCGAACGGTTGCGCGAAAAAAGCGGCCAAGCCTCGGCGCCGGGGATGATGTCCTTGAGCCGGGCCAGCATCTGGCAACCGTTGCACACGCCGAGCGCGAACGTATCGGGCCGCGCGAAGAATTCGGCGAACATGGCTCGCAACCGATCGTGATAGAGAATGGATTTGGCCCAGCCGGCGCCCGCGCCAAGCACGTCGCCGTACGAAAACCCGCCGCAGGCGACCAGGCCGCGGAAGTCGTCCAGTCGCACGCGGTCGGCCAGCAGATCGGTCATGTGCACGTCCACGGCCCGGAACCCGGCACGATCGAAGGCGGCCGCCATTTCCTTGTACCCGTTGACACCCTGCTCCCTAAGGATCATCGCCTTCGGACGACGGCTCCGCGGTTTGACGGGCTCAAGCAGCCTGAAATCCGCCTTGTAATTCATGCCGGGATCGTTCTCGTCCAGCAGCCGGTCGTATTCCTCGCGCGCGCAGGCTGGACGGTCGCGATGCGCCTGCATGCGATATGTCAGCTCCGACCAGGCTCGATGCAAGACGGAAACCCGTTCCTCATAGACGCCTTCCACGGTCAACATGCCGTCGTCCGTCGGCTCCCCCAGCGTATGAGCGCAGTCGCGCAGGCCGTGCTTGTCCAGCACGGCCTCCACCACGGCCCGATCCGCACGCGCCACCTGCAGCACGGCGCCCAGCTCTTCGGCGAACAGAACGGAGAGAACGTCCTCGCCCAGTCCGTCGAGACTGACGCGCATGCCGCACCGTCCGCCAAACGCCATTTCGGCCAACGTCGCCAATAGACCGCCGTCGGAACGGTCGTGATAGGCCAGAAGCAAACGGGCTTCAATCAGCTCCTGAATGGCGGCGAAGAATCGGATCAGACGCGCGGGCTCGTCGAGATCGGGGCAGACATCGCCCACCTGATTGTAGACTTGAGCCAGCGCGGAACCGCCCAGCCGGTTGCGGCCGCCGCCCAGATCGAGCAGGATCAGGGTCGAATCGCCCGGCTTCAAGTCCGGCGTGACGGTTTTGCGCGCGTCGCGCACGGGCGCGAACGCGGTGACGATCAAGCTGAGCGGCGAGACGGCCTTGCGCGGCTGGCCGTCGGCCGTTTCCCACGATGCGCGCATCGAGAGCGAATCCTTGCCAACCGGAATCGAAATGCCGAGCGCCGGACACAGCTCCATGGCCACCGCGCGCACGGTATCGTACAGACGCGCGTCTTCGCCCTCTTCGCCGCAGGCGCACATCCAGTTCGCCGAGAGCCGGATTTTGCCCAGCGCGCCGATATCGGCGGCCGCCATGTTCGTGATCGCCTCCGCGATCGCCATGCGGCCCGAGGCGGGCGCGTCAATCAGGGCCAGCCCGACGCGTTCGCCCATGCTCATCGCTTCGCCTGTAAACGAACGGTGCGAAGACAAGGTGACAGCCACGTTGGAAATCGGCGTTTGCCACGGACCCGCAAACTGGTCGCGCGCCGTCAACCCCCCCACGGATCGGTCGGCAATGGTAATCAGAAACGTTTTGTCGGCCACGGCAGGCAGCCGCAACACACGCTCGACCGCTTCCGTCACGGATACGCCGTCGAGAGCCAGGGCAGGTGGCCGTTTCGGCAATCGGCTCGCGGTACGCACCATCTTGGGCGGCTTTCCCAGCAGTACGGACAGTTCCATGTCAATGGGCGTGTTGCCGAAATGGCTGTCGCCGAGCACAAGCCGGCCATCGCCGCGCGCTTCGCCAATTACGGCCACGGGGCAGCGTTCCCGTTCGGCCAGCGCGACAAACGCGTCCAGATCCTCCGGACGCACGGCCAGCACATAGCGTTCCTGGGCCTCGCAACACCAGATTTCCATGGGACTCATCGAAAGATCGTCGTTCGGCGCCTTGCGCAGCTCGAAACGGGCGCCCACGGCGGCGACAAGCTCGGGACAGGCGTTGGACAGGCCGCCGGCGCCGATGTCGTGCAAACTCAGAATCGGGTTGCGGTCGCCCAGCGCAATGCAGGCGTCTATCGTTTCCTGGCAACGCCGCTGCATTTCCGCATTGCCGCGCTGCACGGAATTGAAATCCAACTCCTCCTTGTTGCTGCCCGTCGCCATGGAAGATGCCGCTCCGCCACCCAAGCCAATGCGCATGGCCGGCCCGCCAATCTGGAGGATCAAAGCCTTGGGCGGAATCTCCTGCTTGCGCACATGCCGGCGCCGGATCGCGCCCATGCCGCCCGCCGCCATGATCGGCTTGTGATAGGCGCGCAACCGGCCAAGGCAATGGATTTCCAACGTCCTGAACACGCCCAGCAATTGCGGACGCCCGAACTCGTTGCCGAACGCCGCCCCGCCAAGCGGGCCTTCGATCATGATCTGGAACGGCGTGGCCAACCGATTCGGGAAATCCCGATCCGCCTGCTCCCACGGCATGGGAAACCCCGGCACATGCAGGTTCGACACAATCAGCGCGGACAAGCCGGCCTTGCTCTTTCCGCCTGTTCCCGTCGCCGATTCGTCGCGAATCTCGCCGCCAACTCCGGTCGCCGCGCCGGGGAACGGCGAAATCGCCGTGGGATGATTGTGCGTTTCCACCTTCATCAGAATGTCCACGCGGTCGGGCGCATACTCGTACACGCCGCTCCCATCCGGCGCCGTCTGAAACCAGACATCCTTGAACCCTTCCATCACCGCCGAATTGTCGTCGTAGGCCACTAGCGTGCCTTCGGGGCGAATGGCATGCGTGTGCTTGATCATCTGAAAAAGCGTCCGCTCGCTCGGCACGCCGTCCACGACCCAGTCGGCGTTGAAAATCTTGTGCCGGCAATGTTCGGAGTTGACCTGCCCGAACATGACCAGTTCCACGTCCGTAGGGTTGCGGCCCATGCGCCGATAGGCCTCGTACAGGTAGTCCACCTCCTCGTCGCTCAGCGCCAGACCCAGTTCCATGTTGGCCCGTGCCAGCGCCGCGCGGCCCTCCGCCGACACGTCAACCGTTGCCATCGGCGCCGGCGGAATCTGGTCGAACAGGCCGGAGACCTCCTCGTACAAACCTTCCGTCATGCGGTCGTGCAGCGCTGCGGCCGCCGGTCCCAGCGCCGCGATGTCCAGCGCGCGGCCGTCCACGGCGCGCACGAGCCAATGAACGCCCCGCTCGACTCGCCGAAACGCGCGCAAACCGCAATTCCGGAAAATGTCGGTAGCCTTCGACGACCAGGGCGATACGGAGCCCTGACGCGGGGCCACTACAAATCCTTCGGTCAGCCGGAAAGCGCCGACCGCACTCAACAGCGCCTGCGCTCTGGCCACATCGTCGGCATCCGGCTCGCGAACGAGATCGAGCATGTACACATGCGAGGCCACGATGTCGCGAACGGATTCGGTCCCTAACAGCGCGCAAACGCGTTGCCGCAGAGCCGCCATGCGGAAATCCGAAAACGCCGACTCGCCCTGCAGCAACAACGGTTTCATAGATCTTCTCCTGACTGTCGAACCTTTAGTGCCTTAATTCGCCGATGCTGTCGTAAAAAACAAGAAGTATTGCCGGGCTCTTGCGGATATACCGGGCCAAGAGATCAGAGGACGGAGGTCGGTGTCACGTCCTGATTTCCGTTTGTCACCTCTTTGTCGCCAACCGTTGGCCAACTCGCTTCGCACAGGGCAA
>SLKS01000363.1 GCA_007134465.1 Kiritimatiellia bacterium
CAGGCGCGCTTCCCGCCGCCAGCGGCGACAACACATTGGCCATGACGACCCAGTCGGCCTCGCATACATATTTGGCTTCGAGATACTGTTCCATGGTCATCATCAGCGGGGCGTTGAGAGCAACTGGTTCCGGCGGCAACACCGACCTCGCCTTTTCGATCATGTCGCAGAACTCCGAAGACGGCTCTACGCAGTCCACGGCAAGCGAGTCCGCAATCGTTCCGTCCCCGATCAGCATCTGCAGGGCCAGAGCCACAGTCGCGGGTCCGCTGCCGATATCGAGTACGGTCCGGGGTCTGCGTCCGCAAGCCGTAAGACCCCTGTACGCCGCCAGCAGTCCGGCCATGACCTGGGGCAGATGCAGTGGCGCGTACTCGCGCAGGTAACGAAAAGCCATGCCGTTCTCGAACACGGGGTATTCGCGGGGCGGGAACATTTTCGAGACGGTGCCGCAGGCCTGGCTTTCTTCGTCTCCGTGCATGGCCTCGAGCGCGCGATGCACCAGACCGTGGCAGTTTCCGCATTCGATGTTGTCGCAGCCCGCCGGAGCCGCCGCTGTTGCCGTTGCGCATAGAGCTTGCATGCCCCGTATATTCGCAACAGCCGTGCCAACCCTGTCTCGGTTGTCGTAATTTCCTGACAGTCAACAACGTGCGTTTTGAGGCCGGAATCCGAGCCGACAAGTACAGACCCGAAAAAACAACTGCGGTTGTAGAGGAAACAAGCGAGATTGCGGGGGCCGGAACCTATTTGGAACTCCGGAAACGATTCTGAACGGCTTGGGGAGATATGCCTAGCAGTCGTGCGGCTTTGGCCTTGTTGCCGTCGGCCATGTCCAGGGCGCGCTTGTAGAGCAGATCGCGCTGGCGGTCGAGATAGGCGTTGAGGTCGAAGCCTTCGCATGGCTCCGGGATTTCTCCGGTCCCGCCCGCCGGCTCCAAAACCCTGAGCCGGAGGTCGTCGGGACCGATGGAGCGCGAGCGGCAGAGCATGGCGGCCTTCTCGACAGTCTTGACGAGTTCGCGGACATTGCCCGGCCAGCCGTAGGCCAGCATGGCGGCCAGGGCTTCCCTCGACAGCCCGAGCTTCCTGCCGTTGCGAATGTTCCATTGCCGCAGTCCGTGCGCGGCCAGCTTGCCGATGTCGCTGGGCCTGCGCCGCAATGGCGGAAGCGTGACGATGTCGTCGAACCGCTGCACGAGATCCGGCCTGAACAACCCCTGTCTCGCGGCTTCGTCCATGTCCGCGTTGGTCGCGGCAATCACGCATACGTCCACGGTCCGGCCCTCGCGCGCACCGACCGGCCTGACCACGCCGTCCTGCAGAACCCGGAGCAGCTTGGCCTGGATTTCCGGGGCCATGTTGCCGATCTCGTCCAGGAACAAGGTGCCGCCGTCGGCCCTGACGAACTCGCCTTCGCAGTCGCGGTCCGCCCCGGTGAACGCGCCTTTGCGGTGCCCGAACAGGGCGCTTTCCGCCAGCTTCTCCGGAATGGCTCCGGAGTCCACGGCGACGAACCGGCCCTTTCTGCGGCTCATTCTGTGGAACAGCCGGGCGGCCTCCTCCTTGCCCGTGCCTGTCTCGCCGAGCAGCAGCACGTTGACCTTGAACTGAGCAAGCCTGCCTACGCGTTCGAGAGCCGTGACGAAATCGGGGTTGTCGCCGACGATCTTCAGCTCCTCGCGGACCGCGTCGAGGTCGGGCGCGTAGCCGGAGTCTTCGGCGGGCGAGACATAGCCGGAAGGCGCGACATGCGGGAACTCAGGAGCCGTCGGATCGACTTCGCTGACCTTGTCCTCCACCCCGACAACGCTGAAGGGATGGCCGTAGAGCAGACGCGCCGGCAGCGCGCCTTCGGCCGCGAGCAGCAGCCAGCACGCGTGCATGGACGGAGTGCCAGACGATATCGAGACCGAGTACTCGGCATCGGGCCGTTCGTCGAGGATCTCGCGGATGAATCCGCGCAGGTAGCGCAGTATCGCGATGTGGTCGGTGGGATCGTCCAGGCGGTCCAGGCTCCGGGTCTCCACCGCGATTTTCGGCCACAGCCTCTTGATCTCGGCTTCGGTGTCCCGGGCGCGCTGCGCAACCTTGGGCGTTTCGAACAGGACAACGCGATCGAAGGCGCGGCAGCGCAGCATGTGCAGCACCGGGCCGACTTCCCGGGCGTCCTCGATAGCGGAATCGCCATAGGGATCGTGAAACCCGACAAAGCTGAGAAGAGTCTTGTTCATGCTGGAAACCTAGCGCTCCCAGTGAAAACTATCTGCCGCCATAAAGGAGGCGTGTGTCTGGATGGAATTCAACGGGCGCCCCGCAAGACATTTTCAGGAAATCGGAATGCGACGGATTGACAAGGCAGTTCACTTCTCCGGGCGTCACAACGCTTGGAACTTGCAGGACAAGACAGTCGCCGCTCGCCACCCAATCGTCTCCCAGCATTTGGGTTTCCGGTATGGGCTCTGGCGCATCCCATCCTCTGGGGAGGGATGCGGAATCTACAGCACGGATGAAACGCTCGTCAAAGTCAACCGGAATCACGGAGTAGCGGTTGTATATTGTCGAAATGTCTTCGGCATGGACAAGCAATTCCAAGGTGGCAAGCGACAGGGAACTCGCGACATATATCACGCGAGTCCCTATCGAATTCCATCTTCCACCATGCAGTCGGGCTCCTTCGCCATCAAATGCGGCAGGGATGTGTTTGGTCTGCGTAATGCGATAAGCGCGAACCGTCACGTGAATACCCCGTGCTCGATTCTCCCCAGAAGATGTTCCACAGCCTCGGCGCCCGGTCCGGTGTCGCACATCTCCAGCGGTGTTCGGCCGCCCAAGGCTTGCTTGGGAGACGAAAACCATCGCCTCGCTTTCTTGATATCCCCAAGCACTTCCAACGATTTTTGGAAACACGCCGCCACACGAAGTATGCGCTCGGACTCATCGGGTTTGAACCGCTCTCTGCGGGCAAGGGTTCGAAGAGGGACACTGATCGCACGCCCAAGATCCTCGGTCGTAAGCCCGGCCGCCAGCTTGAGTCGCTCGAAGGCATTTTTCCCCAACCCGTGATGCAGAACACTGCGAACCAGTTCTATGCTTACAGGTTCGCTGTGCACGTAGGTACAGGTCAAGTTGCTGAGGACTGCCGAGTACCACAGGGCCAGGCTCGACGGCGCGTGGATCACCCATGACGATTTCTTCCTGAAAGCAGAGGCGAGCTTCTGCTGCTCATGGAGGTCCGCCCAGTCCAAAAGGTCAATAGCCGACTCTTTCGCTCTTGTTGTCATACGGCACAACATCTCATGCCAAGTGGCAACTGTCAACAGATTTCTTTATACCGTTTTTCCCTGTACTCTGTGGTCGAATATTGGGTTGCGGGCCCGCCTCCGAAATCAGCGCCGAGCCAGTGCCCGGCGCGCGTGTTCGATGTCCGTGCGGATTTGCGCGGCCAAGGCGTCCTGCGCGGCGAAGCGGCGGACGGGGCGCAGTTTTCTCTGGAAAACGACTTCGATTTCACGTCCGTAAAGATCGCCATTCGTGTCGAGCAAATGCGCCTCCAGAACAGGCGCGGGCGCGGACCCGCGCCGCGAGGCATGGGGCCGACCGAGAAAGACGACGGCATCGCTTGATCGGGCGCGGCCCCGGCCGGGTTCGATGCGGACGCGCGCGGCATAGACGCCAGAGGGCGGCAATGCGAGCCCTGCCGGAACAAGGTTGGCCGTTGGCGCGCCCAAGCGCCGACCGACTCCTCGACCCGGAACCACCCTCCCCCATACGCTGAAGGGCCGACCGAGCAGGATAGCGGCTTCGTCCAATTGTCCGCGGGCGACAGAGGCTCGGATGCGGCTGCTCGAAACGCATTGGCCCCGCGCCATGGCCTGACGCACAACAGAGACGGTCACGTCCCGGCCCGCCGCGCGCGCATGGCGCGCTAGCCATGCCGGTGCGCCGACGCCATTCTTTCCGAACCGCCAGTTGGGGCCCGCGCAGACATGGCGTAGCGAGGGAATGTTGGCCAGCAACTGCTCCGCGAACGTCTCGTGGTCCATCCCTGCCAAGGCGCGGGTGAAGGGCAGAACGAGGCAGCCGTCGAAACCCATGCCGCGGATTAGCGCAAGTTTGTGCGCAGGCGCGGTAAGCAGCGCAGGCGCAAGCTCCGGGCGCAATACGGTCAGGGGATGCGCATCGAACGTGAGCGTCCAGGCGGCGGCGCGGCGCGCGCGCGCCTGCGCGAGCGCGGCGTTCAGCACACGACCATGTCCGCAGTGCACGCCGTCGAAAAATCCGGCCGCCAGCACAATCCCCTTGCGCGCTCGGTTCAGTTGTGACCAGGAAGAGAGAACGCGCATGTCGCTCCGTTCACAGGCGCAGCTTGCCGGCGAAATGCCGAAGGGGAATCGCCAGTTCCTTCATAGCTTCTTTCGTCATGGACAGCAGCGTTTCGAGCGGAACGGCCTGCTCCAGCGTCAGGTCGCCGCTGCGCGTGCGACAGAGCGAAGCGAGATGGGCGCCGCATCCGAGCGCCTGGCCGGCATCCGCGCAGAGCGTACGCACATAAACGCCGCGCGAGCAGCGCACGACGAAGCCGGCATCCGGCAGAGCAAACGAACGCAGCGAGAACTCGTACACATGCACGAGCTTGGCTTCGCGCTCGACGGTCTTTCCCTTGCGCGCCAGCTTGTAGAGCGGGACGCCGTTCATCTTTTTGGCCGACACCATGGGCGGCGTCTGCCATACGTCGCCGGTAAGCTCGGCCAGCGCCGCCTCCAAACGCTCGCGGGTGATTTCTCGACAATCCGCTTCGCGCAGAACCGTGCCGGCGGCGTCCTGCGTATCGGTTTCGACACCCAGCCGCATGACGCCTTCATAGGTCTTGTCCGACGCCATGAAGATGGAGGACAGTTTCGTGCCGCGCCCGATCAGGATGGGGAGCACGCCTGTGGCCTGAGGGTCGAGCGTGCCGCCGTGTCCGACTTTCTTCAGGCGGAACACGCCGCGGATGGCGTCCACGACGTCGTGCGAGGTGGGGCCGGCCGGCTTGTTCACGACGAGGATTCCGTCCAGCTCGTCGAGGGCGGCCGGCGGTTCCGGGCGAGCGTGAAGAGAACGGGGGCGCCGGTTCATGGCGTCGCCTCGTTCTCGGCGTCCGTTTCCGTGCCGGCTGTCGCCTCGCGCGCCGCCTGCTCTTCGTCCAGTTCCGCCAGAAGGTTCAGGACGCGATGCCCCTTAAGCAAGGAATCGTCCTGCCGAAAGTGCAGGCGCGGCGTGTATTTCAAGGTCATGTTGCGGGCGATGTGCCGCTGGAAATCGGAACGGCGCTTTCGCAGGGAACGCAGGATGTCTTCGCGAACGTCCTCGTCAGCGCGCAGGGACACATGCACCTGCGCCTCGCGCAGGTTCGGACTGGTTTCGACATGCGTGACCGTCACGGCCGCCGCGTCGAAACGCTCTTCGCCGGCGAAACGGAGCAAGAGCGCGCCGATTTCGCGTTTCAGCAATTCGTTCACCCGTTCCATGCGATGGAGCGCCATAAGAGCCTATGGGGAAGACCGGAATGCGGACCGTCGGGTTGCCGCCGCCGCGTCACAGGGTTTGCTTGACTTCCTCGAGCTCGTAGAATTCGAGCATGTCCCCTTCGGCGAAATCGAGGAACTTGTCGAGCCGAATGCCGCATTCCATGGATTCCTTGACTTCCGCCGCGTCGTCCTGAAACCTCTTCAGCGAAGCGATTCTTCCTTCGTGTAGCGTTTCCTCGTTGCGCTTCACCCGTACGCGGGCCTTGGCGGTGACCCGTCCCTTGACCACCAGACAACCGGCCACCTTGTTGCGCTTGCCCATGGTGAAGACCTGGCGGATTTCCGCCTGGCCGAGAAAACGTTCCTCGATTTTGGGCGCCAGCAGCCCGACCATGGCGTCGCGAATGTCGTCCATGAGTTCGTAAATAATGCGATAGAGCCTGACTTCGACGCCTTCGCGCTTGGCCAGCACGTCCACGCCAGGTTCCTTGCCGACATAGAAGCCTACGACAACGGCGGACGAAGCCGACGCCAGCATGATGTCGTTGCCGGCAATGTTGCCGGCGCCGGTATGCAGAATGTTGAGCACGGCCTTGTCGCTGCGAATGCCTTGCAGCGACTGAACCAGCGCCTCGATCGAACCTTGGGTGTCGGCCTTGAGGATCAGGTTCAACTGCTTGACTTCGCTCTTTTCCATCTGGCTCAACAGCGTGTCGAGCGACGCCTTTCTCGCGGTATCGAGCTGTTGGACGCGATGCGAGTCCTTCCGGCTCTCGGCGATGGCGCGAGCGACACGGTCGTTCGGACAGACCTGGAATTCGGTGCCGGCTTCCGGGACGCCTGCCAGTCCGAGACATTGGACGGGCGTGGAAGGCGGAGCGGCGGCGATTTTCTTGCCGTGGTCGTTGATCAGCGCCTTGACCTTGCCATACAACGTGCCGCAAAGCACGATGTCGCCCACTTTCAGCGTGCCGTTCTTGACCAGAAGATTGGCGGTGGGCCCCATGCCGGGCTCGAGACGGGCTTCAATTACGTATCCGCTCGCGCGGCGACGCGGGTTCGCCTTCAATTCGAGCATTTCAGCCTGCAAGACAATCATTTCCAGCAAATGGTCCAGGCCTTCGCCCGTTTCGGCGCTGACCGGGCAACAGATGGTTTCGCCGCCCCATTCTTCCGGGGCCAAGCCGACTTCCTGCAGCTGCTTCATGACATTGGGCAGATTGGCGCCGGGCAAATCCATTTTGTTGATGGCCACAATAATGGCCGTTTCGGCGGCACGCGCATGATCGATCGCTTCGCGGGTTTGCGGCATGATGCCGTCGTCGGCCGCCACAATCAGCACGGCGATGTCCGTAAGGAGAGCGCCACGCGCACGCATGGCGGTGAACGCCGCATGGCCCGGCGTATCGAGAAACGTGATGCGCGACCCGCGCGTTTCCACCGTGTACGCTCCGATATGCTGGGTGATGCCCCCGGATTCGCCCGAGGCCACTTTGCTCTTCCGGATACGATCCAGCAAAGAGGTTTTGCCGTGGTCCACATGGCCCAGAAACGTGACGACCGGCGGTCGCGGAACCAAGTCTTCCGGCTGATCTTCCGGTTCCTCCAAAACATCCAGTTGTTTTTTTTGCGCCTGCCTATGCTCTTCCAGCTTCTTTTCGTGGCGGAATTCGAAACCGCGCTTTTCGGCGACTTCGCGGGCGACACGAACATCCAGCGTCTGGTGGATGGCCGCGAAAATGTTCATGGACATGAGGTCGGCGATCAGCTCGTTGGGCCGAACATCCATCATGTCGGCCAACTCTTTGACCCCCACAGGCCCTCGCACGCAAACGAGCTTCTTGCCCGAACTCTTCTTGTCGCGATCCGACATGGTCTTGGGCACGGCACGCACCGGCGTTTTTCTTGTCGGTATGGGTTTCGGCACGCGCCTCGAGACAGGTCGGGCAAACGTTGGCCGCGCAGGCGTTGGCCGCGCAGGCGCTGGCCGCGCAGGCACTGGCCGCGCAGGCGCTGGCTGGACGGGCGTCGGTTGCGATGGCGGAACGGGTACGGTTTTAGGCGGTTCGGGAGCGGGGGGCGTAACGGCTTGCGGCGCCGGCACGGCAACAGGCTCCGACACGGGTTTCGACGGTTCGGGTTCCTTCGCGGGCGGCGCTTCCGGCTCTGCCGCCGCAACCGGTTCGGGAGCCGCTTTCGACACCGGGGCCGCTTTGGTCTTCTTTGCCGGTTTGGGCTTGGGTTTGCGGGCCGCCGCTTTTTTGGCCTTGGCGGCGGCGGCCTGCGCTTTGGGCGCCATTTTCGGCAACAAATCCGGGAGGTGCACGCGGTATTTCTCGAGCACCTTGGCAATGGCCTCGTCGTCCAGATTGCTGGCCGGGCTCTTGACCGACACATCGAGCGAAGCCAAATCCGCCATCAGCGCTTTATTCGGCAGGCCCAATTCCTTGGCTAGTTCATTAACTTTCATTGTTCCCTTATGGGCCGTCCATGTCCGGCTGCTGTGTTGCCACCGCTTCGTATATGGCTCGGCATTCTTCTTCCGGCAAGCCGGTGGCGTCGACAAGATCGGCTGCTTCCGCAGCCAGTATGCCTTCAGGCGAAAGGAAGCCGGCCTTGACCAACGCGTCGGCCTGGTTTCGGCTAATGCCGTCCAAGGCAGACAAGTTGTTGATGGCGCGCGCAACCTTTTCTTCGAAGGTTGTATCCTCTTCTGTTTTCTGAATATCTATTTTCCAGCCAAGCAGTCGGGCGGAAAGCCGCACGTTCTGGCCCCGCTTGCCGATGGCGAGCGACAACTGATCGGCATCGCATTCGACATGCAGGAGATTGGACGCTCTTTCATCCGCCCAAATCTTCGACAGCTTGGCAGGCGACAGGGCGTTGGCCGCGTAGGTCGCGACATCTTCGCTCCACCGGACGATATCTATTTTCTCTCCGGACAGTTCGCGAACAATGTTTTTGACCCGCATTCCGCGCATGCCAACGCAGGCGCCGACAGGGTCCACCTTTTCGTTGTTGGATTTCACGGCGATTTTCGTGCGGAAGCCCGCTTCGCGCGCCAGCCCCATGATTTCGACAACACCGTCGGCGATTTCGGACACTTCCAGCTGAAAAAGCTTTTTCACGAAATCAGGATGATTGCGCGATACGATCAGCGCGGGGCCTGTCGTATTGTTTTGCACGTCCAGCACGTAAGCCCGCACGCGGTCGCCCACCTGATATTCCTCGGTAGGCACCCGTTCGTTTGCGGGCAGCAGCGCTTCCGCGCGGCTGATGTCCAGCAAAATGTCGCTGCGATTGAACTGCTTGACCGATCCGCTGACAATATCGCCGACACGATCCTTGTACTCTTCAAAGACCTTGGAACGTTCCGCCTGGCGAATTTTCTGAACAATCGCCTGCTTGGCGGCTTGCGCGGCGATCCGTCCGAAATTCTTCGTCACGACCTCCACCTCGAGAATGTCGCCCGGCTCGGCGTCGGCCTTGATTCGGCGAGCGGCCGCCAGCGCAATGGCATCCGCATCCCGCGGATTCGCGTCGGGCCTTACTTCTTTTTTGACATAAGCCTTGATGTCGCAGGTTGTTCTGTCAATGCCGATCCGGATTTCCTTGCCGGGTATGCCGACGCGGTGAGAAACCGACTGAAGCGCTTCCTCCACAGCCTGAATCAGGATTTCCCGATCCACGCCCCGCTCTTTTTCCATATGGTTGAGTATAGCCGAAAGTTCGTTATTCATGATGATATCCGCCTCTTCTGTGCGCATGCCGTCCGAGCAGCGCGCCCGTGCCGCAAAACGGCGGGCGCCTAGATTTCGGATCGGACAGCCGCACAACCTAGCAGAGATGCTTTCGAAGCGTCAAGACTCGTTTCGCAAAAAAGACGCGAAAACGGCTTTGTTCGGATTCGCGCCCAATTTAGACTCGACCGTTGACGCCGTATTCGCTAAGAAGGTTCGATTCGCAAACGTTATGCATTAAAGAGGACAGTCAACAGGCGCCTAAAGGTTCGGAACACGGGAGGAACCGTTTCGTGGGCAAAGCCAGACAAGAGCGCTGGTTGGAGAAGCGCGCGGCCTTCGAGGCCGTCGTGGCGAAGCACGAGGCCGCGCTTCTTCGGTATGTCGCCCGCATCTTGCGCGACGCCGACGCGGCCCAGGACGTGGTGCAGGACACGTTCCTGAAGCTGTTCCGCCGCTGGAACGACGTGGTAAAACCGGGCGCCAATCTCTCGACCTGGCTCTACCGCGTGGCGCACAACGAGGCGGTGGATTGCATCCGCAAACGGCAGCGTCGGCAGGCATTGCATTTTCGGCAGAGCGAAGAACGGCGCACGCTGCAAACGCACGCCGCTCCGGCCCCTTTCGGAGAAACGTCCGGCAGGGAAAAGGTGCGGCAGGCTCTGGATGCGCTCGATTTGCGCGAACGACAAGTGGTGCTCCTAAAAGTGTACGAGGAAAAATCCTATCGCGATATTGCCGATATTGCCGGGCTAAGCGTCGGCAATGTCGGATACATCCTGCATCATGCCCTGAAGAAAATGGCCGCCCAACTGACAAACGGCAAAGTGTCAACCGGAAACGAAGACCATGAAAAAACGGAAACAGGCTAACGGCTCCCTGCGCGACTGCCAGGAAATCCAGGCGGCTCTCATGCCGTATTTGAGCCGGGAATTGGGCAAAGCGCCTTCGGAACTTGTCAGCAGGCACTTGCGCAAATGCACGGCGTGCCAGGCCGAAGCGGCCGCCATGCAGGCCACGCTGAACCTGTTGCGTCAAGAGTCGGCCGACACCGAGCTCTGGCCCAGTCGGCTGTCGGAAGAGCGCCGGCGCCGCATAGCCTGGTCCATGAATCATCCCGTGCTGGACTGGATCTGCGCGCGGCATGTCGCCGTTTCCGTACTGGCCGCGCTGCTCGCGCTGACCGTTGCGCTTGCTTTCGCGTACCGGTTCGCTCGCGTCCGGCAGCAAATACTACGGGAAGACGAAGTCGTGTATCCTGTGACCATCGGTCGCAAGCCCCCGCCTGCCCTGCCCGAAAGAACGCCGCTTTCGACGACGAACGAGGACGAGGACGAGGGCGAGTATGAAGCCAGTGATCAGTAACAAGTAAACAGTAAAGACAATCGTGATCCGTACGCGTCGCCGTACGCGTCGCCCGGAACGAGGGGAGATCGGTTGACGCGTACGGCGACGCTTGGGGAAAATATGGCGGCGAAAATCCGCCTGAGAGAGGCCATGAGAAATCGCCTGCACGCTTCGCGCCGACCCGCTTCCGAATTTCGTATTTCGGGTTTAGGATTTCCTTCGGGTTTGGGTATTTCGTCATTCGGATTTCCGGGTGCATCTTACCCACCCGACTCATCCTTGCCTCTTTCTCAACACTGCCAGAAGCGAGATGCACCCTCACCCGGCACGCCTCCCTCGTTTCTCTTGCCAGAAACGCGGGGATAAGGCATTAACGTGTCCATGCCCACCTTCGACGATTTTTCCGACACCGATCTGATGCGACAGGTTCAACGCGGTCGCCTTTCGGCATTCGAGACGCTGGTTCGGCGTCATCAGCGCCCGCTAGTGAACTTTTTTCGGGGCATGGGCGTTTACAACGATGCGGAAGACATGGCGCAGGATACATTCGTCCGGCTGTTCAAGTATCGGCGCCGCTACCGGCCGACCGCCAAGTTCTCGACGTTCCTGTATTTGCTGGCGCGTCAAGTGTGGATTGACGCGCTGCGCAGCCGGAAACGGCGGGAAGCGTTCGAGAAGGAACTGGCGGAAGCCAAGCGCAGAGACGACGATGCGCTTCGCTCGGGAACGGAGCGCAAGCCCGATGTCGAGTTGGCTTTGCGCGCCTTGTCGCCGGCCATGCGCGACGTCGTGCTGCTGAGTATTGGTCAAGGCTTGAAATACGAGGAGATATCTCGGGTTCTTAAGATTCCGGTGGGGACGGTAAAATCCCGCATGTTTCAGGCCATGAACCGGTTGCGGCAAGAGCTAAGGTGAATTATGCGTTCGAATTCCTGTCCGACTGAACCCGACCGATGCGAACGGGGGCCGGATGCCGTGGCGTACGCGCTGGACGCATTGACCGATGCGGAGCGTTTGGCGTTCGAGCGCCATGCCGACGGCTGTTCCGCCTGCCTGGAAACGGCGCAAGCCAGCCGTGCCGCGGCGCAAAGGGTGCGGGACGCTTTGGCGAAAGAGCCGACTCGTGATTTGCTGCCTGGCATTCTGGATCGTCTACCCGCATGGGCGCAGGAAAGCGCGGTGGCCGACACGACACATGCCTTTCTGTTTCGGAGCCGCTTCGCGTTGCGCGCAGCCGCGCTTGTTCTTGCTTTGCTGGCCGGCGCCGTTCTGACAGTGCGACGCCCGGCTTCCCGACAAAAAGACCACCACGCGTTCGCCAAGGCGGAACCGGCTGCGGCCGTGATGGAGGCTTTGCGCTGGCTGGCTTCCGTGCAGGGCGAAGACGGGGCCTGGCATCCCGAATCGTGGGGCGGCCGTGCGGAATTCGAAACAGGTCTGACCGGTTTGGCTGCGCTGACTTTTTTGCGACACGGCGATGGACGCCATGCGCTGGCCGCCAAGGCGACACCGCGCGCGGCGGCGTTCTTGCTGGCAAGTCAGGAAAGCGACGGCGGGTTTGGGCCCACGAGCTCCGGCCGCATGTACAACCACGGCATCGTTTCCGTCGCTCTGCTTGAAGCCTACCGTCGGGGCCTGGCGCCCGAAGCGGAGCCGTCCTTGAAATCGGCGTTAAATTATTTGGTTGCGCAACAGCATGACGGAGGCGGATGGGGGTACAGCGCTCATCCCGCGAGTCGTCCGAACACGTCCGTTTCCGTCTGGCCGCTGGAAGCGCTGGCGTTGGGCGTGGGCCAGGGCTGGACCGAATACGGGGCTGCGCTGGAGCAGGGCTTGCACTGGCTCGGCAGCCTGGCCAACGAACAGGGTCAGTTCGGCTATTGGCAAACAGACGATACCGCCGACCATGCCGCGCTAACGGCCATGGGCGCCTATTGCCTGTTCAAAACCGCCGGCGTTTCCTCCGCCATCCCGGCCGACCGCACAAAGCTTCGTCTTGCGCTGACGCGCGTAGCCGACGAATCCGCCGAGGGCCGACTGGACTATTATCGCTCGTATTTCGTGGCGTCCGCCGTGCGCGCCGGCGCCGATCCGCAAAATCAGCCGCCTTTGGCCCGGTTGCGCGACCGGCTGTTTCAGGAGCGCAGCCTGGACGCGACACACGCGGGCTCGTGGAATCCTTCCGATCGCTGGAGCGGCGTTGGCGGGCGCCTGTACGCCACCAGCATGGCCGCCCTGGCGCTCGACGCCGAATCGCGTTAGCGCCTTAATCCCGCATTGCTGCGTAAAAAACAAGAGGATTCGGTGGACGACTACGGCGATCCCGACGCGCTTCGCGGTCGGGACGGATTACGAGTGACAGAAACCCGCCTGCAACGCTGTAGCACTGCGGGCAGGTCGTCTCCCGTAGTCGTCGCCGTAGTCGTGTTCCGTTGCGGAAAAACTCGCATATTGGCGCGAATGCCGGCGTTTTCCCCTCGACAAGCGGCGCACGTCGGTTACCATGCGCCTTTTGCAATCCAATCGGGAAAGGAAGCCATGAATCGCCTATTCAATTTCAGCGCCGGCCCGTCCACCTTGCCGTTGTCCGTGCTCGAGGAAACCGCCCGCGAACTTCCGGATTATCGCGGCGCGGGCATGTCGCTGATCGAAATGAGCCATCGCAGCAAGGCCTACATGGCCGTGCAGAGCGAAGCGGCAGCGCTGGTCAAGTCGCTGCTGGGTCTTTCCGACCGGTTCACGGTTCTGTTTCTGGGCGGCGGCGCCACGTTGCAGTTCTCCATGATTCCGCTCAACTGGTTGGGCCCGAACAAGGCCTGCGATTTCACGCTGACCGGCGCCTGGGCGAAGAAGGCGCATGCGGACGCCGTCAAGGTCGGGCAGACGAACGTGGTGTACGACGGCAAGACCGGCCACTACGCGACGCTGCCCGATCCCGCCACGTTGCGCGCGAATCCCGGAGCCGCCTACTTCCACATGACGTCCAACGAGACGATCGGCGGCGTGCAATGGCGCGACTGGCCCGATACGAGCGCCGTGCCGATCGTGGCGGACATGTCGTCGGACATCATGAGCCGGCCGCTGCCAACGGAGAAATTCGGCCTGATCTACGCGGGCGCGCAGAAGAATCTGGGGCCGGCCGGTCTGGCGCTGGCCATCGTGCGGGACGACATGCTGGCCCGCTGCGCCGACAGTTTGCCGGCCTATCTTCAGTACAAGACGCATGCCGAGGCCGGCTCCCTGTACAATACGCCGCCCGTCTTTTGCGTGTACGTGCTGCACAAGACCCTGCGCTGGCTCGACGCGCTCGGCGGCGTGGCGGCGGCCGAGAACCTGGCCGAGGAGCGCGCGGGTTTGGTCTACGAAGCCATCGAATCCTCGCACGGCTATTATCGCTGTCCCGTTGCGCCCGCTGTGCGTTCCCGCATGAACGTGGTCTGGCGCCTGCCCTCGGAGGATCTGGAAAAGACGTTTGTCGCCGAAGCCGAGGCGCAAGGTCTTTCGGGGCTCAAGGGCCATCGCAGCGTGGGCGGTTGCCGCGCCTCGCTCTACAACGCCATGCCGCTCGAGGGCGCCCGCGCGCTGGCCGCCTTCATGAAAACCTTCGAGCGGAACCATCCCGCAAAAAAACGTTGACTTTTCCTGTTTCGCGACATACAGTGCTTTGCAAATGCCCGTACTGCACGTGCCTCGCTTTCGGCATGGCCGGGCCGCGCGAACGTTTCACGAGGAGATACCATGCATCCGCTTGTCAACCACCTGATTCAATTGCAGGAACTGGCCCTGATCCGCGACGAACAAAGAATCGCGCCGCGAAAAGGCGGGCGGCTCGAGCAGCTCGACGAAGCGATCGGACGCATGACGCAGCAGTTGCCACCCAACATTCGCGAGCAATTCGTCAAGCTCCACAAGAAGGATCACATCGTCATGTCCCCCGTGGCCGACGGCCTATGCGCTTTGTGCAGCATGCGCTTGCCGATCAGCCTGGTTCAAGCCGTGCGCATGGCCAAAGCGGTGCATAGCTGTCCGAACTGCGCGCGGCTGCTGTACTATCCGCAAGCCGCGCCGAAATGGGTGGGTATCCAGCCACGGCGCACGGCGCCGCGCAAGGCGGGCGTGTCCCGTTTTTCCTCGCACACGCTCATGATTCCGCGGCTCGAGGCGACCAACAAGGAGCAAGCCATTCGGGAGCTGGCCGACAAGATGGAAGAGGAAGGCTTTGTGGACAGCGGCTCGAAATTGCTCGAGATGGCGTTGCGCCGCGAGGTTATTCTGAGCACGGGTCTCGACCACGGGCTGGCCATTCCCCATGCGCGCGGCGTGGAAGGCGGCGGCCTGACCTTGGCCTGCGGCTTGAGCCGGAAAGGACTGGACTGGGGCAACCAGAGCCGGGGCGCGACCCGCATCGTGTTTTTCCTGGCCATTCCCACGGCGGCCAGCGCGTTCTACCTCAAGCTGCTGGCCGGGCTCATGGAAACCTTCATGCATGCCGAGGCCCGCAAGGTCTTTCTGGCCTCCAAGGATGCCGAGGCCATGTGGAAAACGCTGTGCAAAATCACGCGCGCCACCATCAAGTAGCGGGCGAAGAAACGCTGCTGCCGGCGGATGCCACGCAGACGTTGGAATGGATCACCGTACTCAGCGCGGCCCGGCTTGACTATCGGCTCTCGCACGAAACGGACCGCTGGCTCATCCATGTTCCCGATGCGCATGCCGAGGCCGCGTCCGCCGAACTGCGCGCCTACGAGCATGAACGCGCTTCCGGCACGCTTCGTTTTCCGGCCGCGCGCACGGGGGGTCGCGAACGCTACGCCGTGTGGACGGCATTCTGGTGCGCGCACGCACTGGTTCTTCTTTATCTGTGGCTGGGCCCCTACGATGCGGCGGTTCCCTTGCTGGCAGCCGCCGGCGCCGATGCCGAACGCATTCTCGCCGGCGAATGGTGGCGAACCGCCACCGCCCTCACTCTTCATGCCGGCTGGCCGCACCTGCTGGGCAATGTCCTGTTTCTTGTCTGTGTCGGGCAGGCCGTGTTCCGGGCGCTGGGCCGCGGGCTTGGCCTGACGCTGCTGGTCGCGGGCGGGATGATCGGAAACTGGCTGGCGGCCATGACAGCGGCAGGTCCGCGCGTGGCCGTAGGCGCGTCCACGCTGTGCTTCGCCGCTTTGGGCGTGATGAGCGTGTTGCAGTCGGCCGAACTGTATCGGCGCGAACGGGAATGGCGAGCTCTGTGGAAACGCGCGTGGATTCCCATGGCTGCCGGCGTGGCGCTGCTCGGCATGATCGGAGCCGGTCCGCAAAGCGACCTGGCCGCGCACGCGTTCGGTTTTGCGGCCGGCACGGTTGTCGGCGCGCCGTTCGCCCTGCGACCCGCGCTGCGGCCGTCCGAGTCCGGCCAATGGATTCTTGCGGCTACCGCCGCCCTGGTTCCGGCTTTCGCCTGGAGCATGGCCTGGATGCAGACGGGCTAGGCCTACAATAAGCGAGTTTTTCTGCTAAGAAGAAAAACTCGCTTGTTCCAGGGCTAGAACGGAACGGCCAAGTCCACGAAATCGGCACGCAGGCGGAACCGCTTGGCCAACACGTCGGCCACGGCCTTCACGCCGAAAACTTCGGTCGCATAGTGCCCGGCGAAGATGGCGTGGATGCCGTATTCCTGCGCCAGATGCCAGGCGGTCAGCTTGGGCTCGCCGCTGATGTAGACGTCGAGCCCCGCCTCGCCGGCCTGCGCAATTTCGTCGGCGGCTCCGCCGGACACGACCGCGACGGTCCGCACGGTTTTCTTTCCGAAATCCATTGTGCCGGCCAGGCGACCGAAAAGCGACTGCGCGCGTTTTTTCAATGCCGCATAAGACATGGCGCTCGGCAGGCTTCCGCGAAAGCCGATCGGTCTTCCGCGATAGAGGCCGAAGGGTTTCACGCCGCGCAAGCCCAACGCCTGGCAGATGCGGATATTGTTGCCCAGCCGCGGATGGGCGTCGAGCGGCAAATGGCAGGCGTAGAGCGCCATGTCGCGGTCCAGCAGGAATTTCAGCCGACGATAGTTGAGGCCGGCGATGCGCTTCAGGGAATCGTTCCAGCTCAGGCCATGATGGCAGATCAGGAGGTCGGCCCGGCGTTCCGCCGCCTTTTCGAAAAAAGCGAGCGAGGCATCCACGCCCGCGCATACGCGGCGTATCGTCCCTGAATTCTCCACTTGCAAGCCGTTGTGCGAACTGTCCTCGAAATCCGCCACGTTCAGTTCGCGGTTCAGAAAGGCGACGACAGCATGCAAATCGGCCATATCATTCGGGTCCCGGGGTTAGCCCCAAAACAAGAGCGTTTTTTGCTGCGAGCACGCCGACGCCAACGCCTTCCGCCTGCGCAAAGCCTACGGCGCGCCGAGACGGCGGGACTTGAGGCGGGCCCCGCATCCGCAGACGTCTGCGCACTCTCGCGACGAAAACCTCGCCTGTTCCGAGGCCTAGCCGCGCTTCTCGGCCAAGGCCTGCTTGCGGCTGAGTTTCACGCGGCCGCGGTCGTCAACGCCGATGCATTTGACGGTCATGGGATCGCCCATCTTGCAAACGTCTTCCACGCTACGCACGCGCTTGTCGGACAATTCGCTGATATGGACCAGCCCGTCGCGGCCGGGAAAAATTTCGACGAAGGCGCCGAAATCCTTGATGCCGGTCACGGTGCCTTCGTAGATTTTGCCTTCTTCTGGCTCGGCGGTGATCATGGTCACTTCGCGAACGGCCAGATCCATGGATTCGGCCTGCACGGCGAAGATGGAAACGGTACCGTCCTCTTCGATGTCGATCTGCGCGCCGGACAGCTCGGTGATGCGGCGGATGTTCTTGCCGCCAGGCCCGATCAGTTCGCCGATCTTGTCTACGGGTATCTTCAGTTGCTGGATGCGCGGCGCATACTTGGACATCTCCTCGCGCGGCTTGGCGATGACGCCCTCCATGAAATCGAGGATGCGCATGCGCGCCTCGTGCGCCTGGGTCAAGGCGCCTTCGACCAGCTCCCAGCGCAAACCGGTTATTTTAAGATCCACCTGGAAGCCGGTGATGCCTTTGCGCGTTCCGGCAACCTTGAAATCCATGTCGCCGCAATGGTCTTCGGAGCCGATGATGTCCGTGACGAGCTTCGCCTTGTTCTCGTCGCTGAACAACCCGATGGAAATGCCGGCCACCGTGCTCGTGATGGGAATGCCCGCGTCCATGAGCGCCAGACAACCCGCGCAAACGCTGGCCATCGAAGACGAGCCGTTCGACTCCATGATTTCGGAAACCAACCGCACCGTGTAGGGATAGTCCACCGGCACAACTTGCCTCAGCGAACGTTCGGCCAGATTGCCGTGCCCGATCTCGCGCCGGCTCGTGAAACCGAGCCGTCCGCATTCGCCCACGCTGTAGGGCGGGAAATTGTAATGCAACAGGAAGTTTTTCTGTTCGTCGCCACCCGCGATGGCATCCAAACGCTGGATGTCGGATTTCGTGCCCAGCGTCGCCGTGGCCAGCGCCTGCGTCTCGCCGCGGCTGAACAGGCTCGAGCCGTGGGTGCGCGGCAAAAGGCCGACTTCGGCCGAAAGCGGGCGAAGCTCTTCGAAACCGCGCCCGTCAATACGCTTGCCTTTTTCCAGCGCATTGCGGCGAACCGTTTCGATTTCCAGCTCGTCGTACGCGGAACGAAACGCTTCCGCCGTCATCTCGGGAAACGTCTCCAGCAGCTTGGCCTGCAACGCTTCCTTGAAGGCCGAGACGCGGTCGCCGCGGTCGGTCTTGTCGGAAATCAAATACACGGTTTCGATGTCGGTGCCGGCCAGTTCGCGCGCGGCGTCGAGCACGGTCGTGTCCTGCTCCGGCATCTCGACAACCTTGTCGGGCAATCCGAGCGCGCGGCGCAGTTCCAGTTGCGCGTCAATCAGCTTGACGCATTCGCCATGCGCGATCTTCATGGCTTCGATCAGATCGGCTTCGGCCACTTCTTCGGCTTCGCCTTCGATCATTAGAAGCATGTCGCGCGTGCAGGCGTAGAACAGGTCCAGGTCGCTCTTGTCGCGCTCGTCCGTGGTCGGGTTGACCACGAACGCGCCTTCGATCCGGCCGACGCGCACGGCGGCGATCGGGCCCAGAAACGGCAGATCG
>SLKS01000299.1 GCA_007134465.1 Kiritimatiellia bacterium
ACGCGGGAGGCGTACGACTCTCCTACGCCATGCTGCCGGAAGGCGGCTGCTGGCCGCGAACCGAGAAGGCGTTCAAGGCCCGAACCTACCAGTTCGAGGGCGGGCGTCGCAAAACATGGACCGCGCGGCTGACATTTGGGCCTGAAGCGGGGTCGAATTGCCAGGAAAAGCGGTTGAACTCGCCTTTGTTCGCGACCGCCGCGACAGCCTGGTATCGGGACACCGGCGCCGTGCTGCCGCTGGCGGAAGCTTTTGGAGAACATGGCGCGGACAGCCCGTTCGCCGAAGCCGCGAATCGCTACGACCGTTTGCAGCGGGCCAAGGTTGCGGACGAGGCGGGGGACATGGCCGGCCCGCTCGCCGGAGAAGTCTTGAAACTCCGAATGCTGGACTCGCTTTGGAACCGGGAGACAAGCCGGGAGGAGATTCTGACGAGAGCGGACGTATGGGGGCGCGTCTCCATTCCCGGCCTGCGGGAACGCCATCCCGACATCTTCGCCGGCTGGATGAACTACGGCGATCTGGTCTGGGACTTCGGCTACTGCTCGCTTCACTACGACTGGCCCTACGCGATGCTGATCCATCATCTGCGGCTGGGCGATCCAGAATTTCTGGACGTGGCCGAAGACATGGTTCGGCATCGCTACGACATAGATCAGTACCACGTCGAGAACACCGCCACCTGGCTCGGAGGCTTCCAGCGCTACGAAAAGGGCGAGCATGGCCATCTCGAACGACAGACCCCTCACAATACCCGCTGGGAAATGAACGTGCGGCCCAGCCACACCTGGAACCGGGGTCTGCTCCTGCACTGGGCGTTGACCGGCGACCCGCGCAGCCTCGACGCCGCCGAACAGAACGGACGCGCCTACCGCCGCTTCTTCTACGACCAGCACCGGCTCCACGAAAAGGAAACCCTGCCCAGACGCGAATTCCGAACTCCCGCCTGGGCCATCGAGAATTGGCTTGCCCTGCACGAATACACCGGCAGGCCCGAATACCTCGACTGGGCCAGGGAAATCTTTGAAAAAACTCTACTGGCCATGGAACGGGAAAACGGCGGCCGGGGACACATCCTTCCCGAAGGCCGTCAGGACGCCCAGCAGACCGCCTACATGATCGAGCCTGTCGTCCGTCTGCATCATTATACGGGCTGCCCGGATGCGGCGGGTTTTCTGCGCCGCGTTCTCGACTGGCAGCGGCGCGAAGGCACACTGCGCGGCGTCCGGCGCCGCGGCGCGTACTATCCGTTGCTGTGGCGAACGGACTGGGACTACAATCCCTCGCCCGATACGCGCATCGCGTACGGCGCAACCCTGCATTACAACCTGCTCTTCGCCGACGGCTACGCATACCTGCATCGCCTGTTCGGACGCAGGCGGGACCGCGACTTCGCCCGCCGCCTGTTCGCCGAATTCATGCTCTACTACGCGGCCGACATTGTTTCGGACCCGGACTGGCGCGCGCCGCTGGGCTATCATCACCACGGTTCGCCGCTCGGATTCGCCTCGAAACTTCACGCCTTCTCGGGCCGGTACGGTCTGTACACGCTTCAATCCGGAAACGACTCGCGCCTGCCGAAAAACACTGGCGAAAGAGATGCGCTGCGGGAGGAGATCGAGCTATGAAAAAATGGCTGTTGCGGTATGCGGTTGTTTTCGTTTTGCTTGCGCTGGTCATGGGATGCGGAAGATCCGACGTTCCGGCCGACGAATTCTGTTCGGGGCATACGCTTATAGACGACCTGGCGGACGGCTGGCAGGGCTGGGACTCGGATTTAATGGAGGCGGTCGGCTCCGATCTCACGCCGGAAGTGAAAAAGAAGTGGACGATTACGCAAGGCGGGCCCATTGACGTTCTGGTCGGCCTGCGCATGGGCGGCAACGGCGACTGGATCGGTTTGGAACCGAACGAATCGGACCCCGTTTGGCTTGGGTACGTCTGCGCGCCGGCGCCGCTCGAGTTCAGCGTGCTGGCGATAGACCCCGACCGGCATGTCTGCGAGGGTCCCTCCATGAGACATGTCTTCAATTTCATCGCCCCGTCGGACTCTGTCGCCGTGCGTATGACCTCCGAGGATTGGGACCATGATCTGGCCAGCGAACTGGACTCTCCCCAGGCCGGTTCGCGAGTGGCAGTGCGCGGCTGGACGAACTCCGTGCTGCTCGAAACGCCGGGGGATGTGCTGGTCCGGTATTCGGGAACCATAGCGGACGAACCCTGTCCCGATCATCCCAACAGCGTGGACACGAATGTCTGCCTCTCCCCCTACCAGGCCAGGCTGACCGTGGTCAGAACGGAGTTGAAAATATGGAACGGCGGCGGCGAACTGACCATCGGGGAACGCCCCGGCGCCCAAGGAAGTCGGGTTCCCGCATCCGACAGGGAAACGGTAGGCGCCTACTTGCAGGTCAACTGGGACAACGATGACGGTTCGGGCACGAGAAATCCCGACGGAACGTGGGCGCAATTTCCTGTGCCGGACCTCGAAAAGGATTTTGTCGAGAACGAAAACAATCTTGCGCGACTCAAACCTGTTGTGGAACCACTTTTCGATACGGGAATCGTAACCCTTGAAATATCCGGCCCGGACAGGAACAAGGCGAGGTTCTGGACTTCATCGTCGAAAGGCACGGAAGTGTCTTTCCCATCCTACCGGAAGGTATGGGACCTGTCCGATGCGGCGCACAGAGCCGATCTGGAGAACGTCATGGAGAACAGCCTGTGGATCGAGGGCATTGCCCCGGGCACAACCGAGCGCGGAATAACGTTCTCGCTGAAATACATGCTCGACGGAAACTTCGTCTGCGAGGACAAGGCGACGGCGACGGTGGTCTTCATGCGCCTTGGCAGCGCAGTGTATCGCGATCTGCGTATCCGTCCTCACATGGGACATGGTGCCATCTTTTACAGGTTCAAGCAGGGCGTGGAATTGACCCGGGACAATTTGACGGATCCGGCCAACTATCAGGTTCTTCATTCCATGCCCCCTCCTAGCCTAAGGCTCGCTCCTACCCCCCAGAATAGTGGCCCCACGATTGACGACTACACGAACATAGCGGACAATCCGAGAGCGGCGAACTGGCCCGGCTGCTACGAGACACCAAGCCTCTCCTACGCTCAGCGTCTTGTGATCTTGCATGAAGCTGTAGAATTGCTTGGCTTTAGAGCAGCGATCAGCTATCCGTCCGGCCGTATTCCGAGGAATGTGCTGGTCACGACAAGCGGCGGAACGGCTACATGGAATGGCGATTTCTCGGACATCAGGCAACTTCGGTGCGACGGCCTGATCGAGGTGATCTACGAGAAGCCCGGCGCTTATATCGGCGATGTGTGGGGCAAACGTATCGACAACGTGTGGCGCTACGCCATCAGCACGTATGCGTATGTCCACAATGAACAGCGGTTCGGCAGGGGCGTATATTCCCGCTACTTCAATCCGGCAACGCAAAGCGGCCGTACAACACCTGCCGGAGACACACAAACACGATTTCAGCATCGCCAATACGTCGTCGAACCGGCCATGCTCGAGTAAGGAGGAAACTATGCGACCCATGTATCGTTGGCTCTTGACTTTTCCGTGCATCCTCGTGATGTCGTTCGGCTTCGCCTGCGCGCGCAAAGGCGTGCCCTACGACGACATGGAGGCTTTAGTGGAATACCTTTTGACTAACGACGAGTGGTACGATGAGTATAAAGAACCGGAAGAACAATTGGATGCTCTGTTCGCCCCCATTCCGCTCGAGAAATTTCCGCTCTTCCTGACCGCCGTTTTTCAGTCGCCGATCGCCAACGGTGAAGAAGTGTGGTTCTTGTGGTGGTGTGCCATCGAAAACTTTGCCGACCGGACGTCTGCGAAGGAATTGCGAGCCATGGCGCTGAACATTCTCGAAGACGACAAAGCGCCGGACCATCTCAAGCTCTATATTTGCGCCCATATTCTGGGCTTCCTGGCGGAAAAAGGCGACGACCTCGAACAGGTCATGGCGGATTTCGAGCGGATTGCCGCGCCGCGTACGGAACTATGGCTCAACTTCCAGGCAGGAATGTCAAGGACTCTAGAGGGAAATATTTCTTCCGCGACGAGGCGTTCGGATACGGAGAAGGCGGCCCGCCTGCGTTCGCTGGCGGAGAGGCAGATCGCGAAGATCATGCCCGACCTGCTCCGTTCGCTGGCGGAGAGTCGGATCGCGAAGATCATGCCCGACCTGCTCGGGTACGGTGCGAAAGACGAGACAGAGCGTGAACTTGAGAGCTTGGCCCTGGTTTACGCAACAATTCTGGCTATGTACCGTCAGATGATCCCGATCGAGTTCGAGGAGGCGCTGATCCGCGGATTCGGCGAGGCGAATCTCGGCGTCCCGGAAGAACTGGCTGTTTTGAAGACCGTCTATCGCAGCCGTGCCATCCGGCCCGAAAAATCCGGCAGTGTGCGCCAGTATGCCGAGACGGTCGGGAACAAGGCCGCTTCTGGCGAGTTGACTCTTGCCGACGAAGATCGCCGGATCATACGAATGCTGCTCGACAACGAATAAGACGACAGGAGCATTCGCCAGCATAGGCTTCTGTATCAAGAAAAACAATTGTCTGATCGGAACGCGAGTGATAGTGTGGATTGACCATAAATGCAGCAGGAAGGGGGAGAAGTTATGAACTGGAAATCGTCGTGGCTGGTGGGAACGGTTGTGGTGGCGCATGGACTGGTGTTTGGCGGGATCGCGCTCATGCAGGGGTGCGGCACGCCGCAGGCGGGAACGGTCGGGACGGAACCGGCGCCGCCGCCGGTCATGCCGGGACAGCGGCCGGTCGAGCCGCGTCCGACGCCCGCCGTGGTGTCGCCGCCGGTTGCCGTGCCCGCGCCAGAGCCGCCGGTTGTTCAACCGATGGAGACGACTTCCTATACCGTGGTCAAAGGCGATACGCTTTCTCAGATCGCCCGCCGGTTCGACGTGAGCATGGCGGAAATCATGGCGCTGAGCGGTCTGCGCGATCCGGACACGATCTACGTGGGCCAGAACTTGCTGCTGCCTGGCACGGTAGATGTCTCGCGACCTGCGCCGGCGCCTGCCGCGCCGAGAACGCCGGTTCCGCCGCCCTCGGAAGGAGCGTCCGTGCACGTGGTGCGCAGCGGCGAGACACTGTCTCATATCGCCCTGAAATACAAGGTGAGTGTTGCCGCCCTTCGCCAGGCCAACGGGTTGACGGGCGACTTGATTCAGGCGGGACAGCGTTTGACGATTCCCGATTCCGTCGCGCCGCGATCGGCGCCGAAACCCGCGGCGCGTCCATCGCCTGCGCCAGCGCCGGCCGATGCGGAGGACGAAGTGTTCATCCCGCTGCCCGACGACGAGCCGAGCGAGCCTGTCTCGCTGCCGGCAGAGCCTGTGCCGGGCGCGACGGCCTATACCACCCATGTGGTGCAGCCGGGCCAGACGTTGCGCGAGATCGCCATGAATCATGC
>SLKS01000243.1 GCA_007134465.1 Kiritimatiellia bacterium
CCTTGCCGTCGCATTCAGGAAGGCGGGCCATCCTAAATGCGGAGGACGGCGCCGGTAGCCGGCCTCCGCTTTTGGATGGTGGGCGATACAGGACTTGAACCTGTGACCCCTGCCATGTCAAGGCAGTGCTCTGGCCAGCTGAGCTAATCGCCCGTCTTCGTCCCGCCGCCAGCCGTTCGGCGCGGCGGCAGACTCGAATGTCGCTGCGCCGAGGAAGCGCAGGAAGGGGTTCGAATACGCGCTAAACTACGAAAGCGGGCGGACGGTGTCAACGGGAAAATCGCACGGTTCACAGATCGTCGATTGCCGCGCGGGCCATGGCAAAGTATTGCTCGTCGGGCAAATATTCCGGCACGCTGTTGCCCGTGCCGAGCGCGTAGCCGCCACGACCCGCCGCACGGTCGAGCATGGCGCGCGCGCGGGCGGCGACGGTTTCCGGCGGGTTGCGGATCAGGAAATCCACGTCCATGCCGCCCAGAACGGCGATGCGGCGACCGAAGCGTTCATAGAAGTCTTCCACGGGCAGAATCGCGTCCTCGTACGAATGCTTGCCGTCGAAGCCGATGTCTTCGACAATGTCGTCCATGAGCGACTCCAGATTGCCGCACGAATGCAGGATGGCTGGCTTGCCCGCGCGATGCGCTGTCGCGACGATCGCACGGTGCCAGGGCACGACATGCTCGCGCATCTGTTCCGGTGTCAGCATCGGCTGCGTCTTGAAGCCCCAGTCGTCGTTCGCGATGATGGCGCCGACCCGCTCGTGCCGCACGGCGCGCTCGTAATAGCGGGTCAGCCGCGAACCGATCGCCTCGAACAGGTCCGAGACCAGCGCCGGATCGTCCAGCAGCAGATAGCAGAGCGTTTCGTAGCCGACAATGCCCACCGCGTTTTCCAGTACGCCGCACGGGCCCATGACGATCAGCTTCATGCGCGCGGGCAGGCCGTCGGACAGCCGGTCGAGCGCCGCGTAATCGGCCGCATCCGGTTCCGGCCAATCGTAGCGGTCGAACGAGGCGCGGTCGGCAATCATGCCGCCGTCGTTCAAGGAAATCGTCGCCGCATGCGCCTGCGCCGCGCGCGGGAAACGGAAGTTCGGCAAATTCAGCGTCGCATAATCGTAGCCCAGCGCGCGAAAGCCCTGCACGCGCAAGGCCAGATCGGGATCGGGCCCCGATTCGATGCGCGCGGCCATGGCCGGACCAACCGCCTTGCGATAGAGCGGCGCATTCAGAAACAGCTCGAAAAGAGTTGGGCGCGCTGGAACCTCGCGCGCCAATACCTTGAGAAGATTCCCGAAATCAGGTTCCCGCTTATCGCTTTTCATGGTGCCTCCCGTGCATAGTCCTTGGTCATTGGTCCAAAGTCCAAGGTCGGTGGTAAAACGTTTGGTAGAAACCTATTGCAAAGCGTGTGCTTTGTCGTTAGATTGATCGCCAAAAATGTATCCGTATCGCCGATCATAAAAAAACGGGAGGCTGGCATGGATGTGCGGGAGACGGCGCGGAAGATGGATACGGAATGCGGCATTCTGTCGCAAATCAGGCCGTATGTGAGGCGTTGCGGCGATGCCTGGCGGCCGGCCTGGCGTATTGGAGAGCGCAAGTTGCTGGACTATCTTGTTGTGTATATCGCCGAAGGGAGAGGCGAGTTTACGGTGGACGGCACGGTGTACGAGGCCGAGCCGGACGACTTGTTCTGGATTCCGCCCGATACGCCGCATGTCATGGAAGGTTACGCGCCGGGCATGGTCTGTCCCTATGCGCATTTCGATTTGGCCTACCGGCGCGAGCGAAGTCACTGGGATTTTTCGATTCCGGCCGGCATGATGGAGTTCGGGAGTTTGCGCCCGCTGAAGCATCCGCCCATGCCGTTTCCCGAACTGGATCGTTTGACCGGCCGGCTGCGCACGCCGGTCAATCGCCGGGCGGGCCGTCTTGTGCGCGACATTTGCGCCGAGGCAGCGCGGGCGCAGCCGTTTGCCGCCTTGCGCATGTCGGGACTAATGACGGAGCTGGTCGCCGAGCTGTTGCGCGGAAGCGAAGGGTTGCCGAAAGAATCCATGGCGCACATCCCCTTGCTCGAAAAAGCCGCCGAGCGGTTGGCCCGGCCGGGCCGCGATTGTCCTGCGCTGACCGAGCTTGCGTCGGAAAGCCGTCTTTCGCCCAGCCATTTCCGCCATCTGTTCCATCGGCATTTCGGCTGTTCGCCACGCGCCTATCGCCGTCAGTCGCGTTTGCGCAAGGCCAAGGAGCTTATGGCGACGACGCCCCTGACCCTTTCCGAGATAGCTGATCGTATCGGCTTCGAGACCGTGCACAGCCTCTCGAAAGCCTTTCGCGAGGTGGAGGGGATCGCTCCGCGCGACTATCGCCGCTGCGCAAGCGTGCGCATTCATGTGGAAGGCCGTCCCGCGCCCGGTCGTCGGTAGGCGGGGCGCGAAGGCGCCCCGAAGCGATTGCCATGAAAGGCGGATCAATCTCGGAAATGTACGTCCGCTTATCAAGCCTCAAAATGGGGAAAATTGCGTCAAACATGTTGCGGAACCGAAAAGGACAAACGAAGAGACCCGCGTTCGGTCAGAGGCCTCTTTCGAAATCGCATCTCCGTGAACAGCCGTCATCCATGAATAGCCGCCGTTGTGCTTCCGGGTACCTTTTTCTCTGTGGCGTGTACGGTCGCGGGTCGGGTGTATCCGCGTAAGGGTGGCCGTTAGGTGTGCGGTTAATCGTCTATTGCTCTGCGTCAATCGAGAAGATTGTTCCGAGGGGCGGACCCCGCATGGCTCCGCATCCAGGATATTGCATGCTGGCAACTGTCTTGCCAGCCCGGCTCTGCGGTAATCCAGTGGGCGTGATTGTCGAATTCCTTGTAGGTCGCGCCTTTGTATTTTGCGGCTACGCGCCGCGCTACCGCCGCGGGCGTGATCCTGTCCTGGGCTGCGCCAACCACGAGGACGGGACACGTTACCGTCGTCTCGTCAACCCGGGCGGCTTGTTTCGGATCCAGGAACCAGAACCCGATTTCACAGGCGGCTTGCCCCGATTCGTACACCAGCTTGCCATACGCCTCCTGCTGTTCCCGCGGCGACAGCAAATGGAACATGGCATAGACCGCCTCGCGGAAGGTGAGACGCATGGGTTTCTTCCAGAACCCCCATGTCGTTAGCACGCTCCGGAAACATTTCATGACCGATGGTTTCAGCGCCAGTATCCCGGCGGGCGCGGCGGGCGCGAGCAGCACAAGCGCCTTGGCCAGCCCTCTGCCGGCCAGTATCTGCGCGAGCAGGCCGCCCATGGAATGGCCCATCAGAACCGGCTTTTCGTCAAGCTGCCGGATTTCGCGCTCCAAATCGTCCGCGTAATCCAGCAAGCCGGTCGTGCCGAGAAGGGGATCGGGTTGTTCGTGCGGATCCATGTCGTGGAACCGCAAGACGGGCGCCATGCAGCGATAGCCTTCTTGCTCGAGCAAGCCCCTGTAGTTCGTCCAGCACCACGGCCCGCCCCACATGCCGTGAATCATGAAAACAATCTCGCTCACGATTCTCTCGCGCCTTTCCTTTCTGTCGCGGAGTCTGCTCCGGGAAAAAGGTATTGTGCCGACGCGGGCGTCGGCCTGAATAGCGCGTGCGGGCACGCGCACTCAAAAACCGCGCGAACAAGCGACACCATCACTCCTCGCCGTCTTCCGTTGGCGGAAGGCGAGATAATTCCGCCTCCGTTCTGGCCGCGGCCGCAGCCCGATCCGCTGTGCCGGTCAGAATTCCCACATAAGGGCTTCGAGGCGTTGAGCCAATCGTTGCGTGATTTGACCCAACGCATGGATGGCTCCAATTCGCATGTCGCTGTCCTCGTTCTTCAGCGCATGTTCAAGCAATGCCAGAACTCGTTCTCCCTGCATTTTACCTAATGTCCTCAAGGCAGCATCGCGAACATCGGGTTCCTCGCTTTCAAGCGCTTGCCGCAAAAGAGGGAGCGCCGTTTCCGGATCGAAATGGCGCAACTCCAATAGAGCCTTGGCTCGAACTTCGACGCTCGGGTCGGCCATGATTTTCCCGAGCATGGCCAAAGCCTTCTGTTCTTCCATTCTTTTCAGCAAATCTACGAGGCGGAGCCGAACGTTTTCTTCCGGATCTTCCAAGCTCTTTTCCAACAATTCCCGGACCTGCCGTTCCTCTCTTTGGCTTAGCGCGGCAACGGCGGAACCTCGCACAATGCCGCTGGGATCGCGAATCAGCTTTTCCAGGAAAGGCATGGCTTGGACAGCGTCAACCCGCATCAAAGCGCAAACAGCATTGGCGCGAACCGTTTCATTCTGGTCGTTCATGGCTTTCTCGATCCATTCCCATGATTCTTTTTCGTCCCAGCCCATCACCCAAAGATGGGCGATCGCCATTCCGCGAACATTGCTGTCGTGCGAATGCAGCGCCTTTTCGACAATGGTTTTTGCCTTTTTGGTTTCAACGTTGGCTTCGGCCACGGACCAAAAGGCCACTACGGCATAGGTGCGCACAGTTTCTTCGGCATCCTCTATGGCGATGGCAATCAATGGCAACATCTTTTCGTTCTTTTTTCCTATCAACGCATACGCTGCCATTGAACGAACTGTTTCGTCTTGGTCTTTGAGGGCTGCCAAGAGCATGTTCCGAGCCTCCGGACAGTCCACGTCTGCCAAGGATTGCAATGCCCCGAAAACCACCGTTGAATTGGTTGAAGATAACGCGCACTTGATTGCCGGCAAGGCATCCCGCCCGCCCGCCTTGCCCAGCGAGCTGGCCGCGCGCCATGCGATGCCGGGCAAATCTTCGGGAGGCTCGTCCAGCATGTCTTTTAGGAAACGGAGCGCTCTCGTCCCGCCAATCTCCTCTATCACCGGAAACAAATGATCCATGTTGAAGCGACCCATTGTCTCTGCGATAATCTCCATGGCGCTATCCGGATCGTCCTTGCCGATTTTCCCGAGAATAGCGGCTTGCCTTTCCATGCGGGAAAGCAACATCTCAGAAAAAATGCGTGTTCGTGTATGTCTGGCCGCATTCGGGTCCGCAAAAATTTCCCTCAGCAAGGCAACCGCTTCTTTTGACCGGGAGTATGCCAGCGCCCGAACGGCCGCTTTCGACACCCAAACATCCGGGTCGTTAAGCGCCATGACAAGCAGATGATGAATGCGCTCTCTTTGCGTTTGAATATTCGCCGCCTCCGCATCGAATCTGTCCGGGAAAGGGGGCAACGAATAGATTTCATAGAATCTGTCCGGGAAGGATGGCAGCGAACAGATATCGTTCAGGCGCACATCGTCCGTTGCCACACGATGTCGCGTGCAACCGACGCAAACCAAAAGGATGAAAAGCCATATCGGCAATCCGATCGTAAGCGATTTCGGCCATCGAGACAAAGCATAGGTGTGCATCATGGCTGTCCGTATCTTGTCGAGTGTGGTTATCGGTCAAAGGCATAGC
>SLKS01000058.1 GCA_007134465.1 Kiritimatiellia bacterium
AAGGCCAGGCTCCGGCGCCATGCGCCGTCCCGCAAGCCGATCCACTCGATCGAGCGATTGGCGGCATCCACCAGCGCCAGTAAATCGCGCGGGGGACGGCCCGGGGCCACGGGCCGGAAATACTGCAAGGCCGGTTTCTCCGCTTCCGACATGTATTCAGGTCCGGGAACCAAGGCGATCTGCTCCGACCCGCCCGAGACCATATTCAAGCTGTCGCGCGCCACCAGCAGGAGCGTTTCGCGTTGGGGATGACGCAGGACGGTCATGCCGACAACATCGCCCGGCGCATTGCGGACATGAATTTTCGCGCCGGGCTCGGGCGCGCCTTCGGCGAACCAGAGCAGGTTGCGTCCGTTCTGATCGTAAATCATGGTTCCGGCTTGACCGTCCGAACCCGGATAAGCGCAGGCGGCAACCACCTCGGCCTGTTCATTGCCCGGATTGAATTGACGGCGGGCGACATAACCGGGCCCGTCCGGCTCGAACAGCCGCGCGGTCCGCCCGAAAGCCACAACAGCCGCGTCGGCCTCTTTTCGGCTCAGAGGCAACAAGTTGCGCCGTGTCAGGCGCAAGGACAACGCGCCGAATTCTGACGAAGCGACCCGCTCGACGGCATCGGCCGACACACGAAACATGGCGGGCGGCGCATGCGGGAGAAACAGAACCAGCCCCGCCCGATCGGCGCCCAGATCCATAACCGTCATCTCTGCGGGTTCATCCCGAAGATCGAGCTCGCGCGTCACGACATCCGCATCGCGCGTCCGTTGCTCGGCCAGGATCAGTTGTCTGTTTTCGTCTTGGCAAATGAAAAACAAATGATCCGAGCCGGGCTTTACGGAAGCCGTTAAAACGGAGCCCGGCAGCTTGAGTATGCGCGGAAAGACATCGAAACGGGCCGGATCGTGCAAGGCGGCCGCGTTTTCGCGACGACTGGCCACTAGAATTTCGCCGCTTGCCGTCAAGGCCATGGTCTGGACGCCGGTCAAGGAGTCCACGGCGATCGGTTCGCCGCGTAACCCGTCGGGTGCGCCATGATAGATATGGATCTGACTCAGTTCCGGCGCGGCGACGATGACATCGTCGTAGCCGTCCCTGTCGACATCGGCGACCAGCCAGGCCGGCGGCGAGCGGCGGTCCATGCCTTGCAACAGCAAACGCCGAGGCGCGGTATCCTGGGCTTCAAGAAGCGGGGGCGTTGGACGTCGCTCGAACTCGTACAGGCGAAAGCCCAATCCGTTGCGCAGAACGCCGCCCAGTCCGGGCGCAGCGCCGTCGCGGGCGGGAATCGGCGCCGCATAGCGGGTTGGCGGCAGGCTCAGCAGCGCTTCCATGTTGAATCCGCCGGCGGCATCGCGGGTGCGCACCCGCACGGGCGCCTCCTGGGATTGGCAAAAGAACACCGCGTCCAAGCGGCCGTTCCCTGTAATGTCAAGCCATTCCAGGCCCGTACAGGTTTCTTCGGATACGGCCACGCGCTGGCGAGCCGGGAATCGGCCGGCGCCGTCGTTCAAGAGGATTTCCGCCCCGTTGCGGCGGCACAGCGCTATGTCGGCTAGGCCGTTGCCGGAAACGTCCGCCAAACGCAAGCCCACAACATCCTGAAGGCGGTCGAGGTGAAAGCGTTCCGGCTTGCCGAAGACGCCTGGCGCGGTTTGCATCCGAACATGCAGGCCCAGCGTAGGTCCGAACGTCGCCAAATCCTTGCGCCCGTCGCCGTCCAAATCGGCTAGCGCGCAAAACAGAATCTGCTGATCCACCAGCAGGCCGACATTGTCGAACCGGTCGTCCAGCGCCGCGGTGGCGCCTGCGGCGCCGGAAGCCGCATCGGGTTTGCGCAGAAGAATCTCGATGCGTGACGCGTTGTTGTTGACGAAAACGATGTCGTCGCGACCGTTGCCGTTGACATCCTCGACTGTCAACTCCGATGTGCCGTGCCGGAACGCGTAAATTTCCAGAGGCCGAAACCCGAAATCGCGCGGCGCGGCGTCTTCCGCCGTCGCTATTGTCGTCAACGCCGAAACCGCCCACACCGAAACCAACGCCAAAATCATCGCTGTCCGCATCATAATGAAACCATTGTTTTCTTCCTCGCTATGAAGAAAGGGCTGAGGGCTGAAACCTGAAACATCCGACCCGATGACCTGATGAGGCGATGACGCGCGTCCCTGCGGACGCGGGACTGCTCACGGCCCTTCGCCCACAACTCACTGCTTACTCATGTCACTGGTCGCTGGTCACTGGTCACTGGTCTTGTTTTCATGATAGAAAATCGTTTTGGTACGCAGCACGCCGTCGTCCCGAACCGCATAGTCGAACGAGGGACCCAGGAAAGACGTTACATGGCCGATGGTTGGCCAGCGCGTGAAATCCACCTTGGCCAGGAACCGGGCCCATGCGCTGGAAGGATCGTCGGCGATCGTCTCGCGCGCGGCTTCTTCGGCCCAAGCCTGGAACTGGGTGTAGAGTTTGATATCCACGGCGGCCTTTGAAAACTCCGCCCAGTTGTTGACGGAGTACTGATAGGCTCGGGGCGGCACGGTCGCCAGCAATTTCCGGGCCTGCGCCGAATCGTAAAAGCCTGTTTCGGCGACAGCGCTGTTCAGCGCGCGCACCGCATGCCGGACGCCCAACTCCGACCCGTAAAGGAAATATCCGCTATCGACTGCCACTGCGTATAGAGGCGCGGGCTCCACAGCCGGTCCACCGAACGGCATCGTCTCGCCGGTCGGCGCCGTGGCGAACTTGTAGAGTTTCGCGCCGAGAAATTCTTCCTCGCTCAGGACGGAAGCCAGCATCGTCTTCACCTGTCCGCCGTCGGCGAACATCTTGGCGAGCGCGTTTTTCACCTGACCCTCGTTATTCAGCCGAATCGCCACCACGTCGGAGGCCCGCCGATCGGCCACGCTGGAAAACGAGACGATTTGCGTATCGAAATGGGCGAGCAAATCCCGTTCGAGGCTGATGCCCAGAAACATGTCCATCATGGCCCAGCCCATGTCGATCTGCGCGGCCATCTCGGGGGCCGCTTCCTTGACCATGGCGGGGACCTGACGGAACAACGCCGCCAGATTGGCACGCGATACTGCATAGCCGTAGGCGGTGGCCGGGACAAACGGCACGCGCAGATTCGGCGACGAAGGCCGGGTATCGAATACGGAGAAAAGCCCCTTGGACATGTCGGCTACCGGCAGGCTCGCCTCGACGTCCGTCCGGTCGGGATGGATGCTCGCGGTCAGGGACAATTCGCCCACGGTCATAAGCCCCAGCGCGGTGAAAACATTCTTCAGGGACGGAATGCCCGCGCGCATTGCGGAGGGCCCGGCTTTGCGCTCCTCTTCCTCCAAAGCCTTGCGCAGCAGGGCCGGAATGTTCAGGCGCAGCTTCAAACTCGGCGCGAGCCCGGCCGGCATGCTCGGCTTTTGCTGTTTAAGCCGGACAAGACTTTTTTCCACCCAGTCCCGGCTCGGCCCGTAAACCAGCGTGTCGGCCGTAAACGCCTGCCACGTTTCGGTGATCTTTTTTTCCGGCCCCTCATGGGATTCCTCGATATGCTGAATAAGATCGATTCCCTGGAATTGGTGGCGACGTATCGTGAACGTCTTGTCGGTGGTCAGCTCCGCAATGCGCCGGTCCATGTCCAGACTTCGCAAAAAGTCCTTTTCCGTCATGGCCGCGACGATTGTCGGCGCAAAGGCCTCGAACGAAGCCGGAAAGGCCAGAATCATTTCGCCGTTCAGCATCAGGAGCGCGTCCCAAAGCAGCTTGGATTTTTCGACATTCTTTTCGTCGCTCTCGAACAGTGTTGCGCGCAGCAATTCCGAAAAGACGGGGCGCCCGAGAAACTGGCGGATTTGCGGATCGTTCCACATGCGTCCGAGCGAAGTATGGCCAAAAGCCTCGACCAGGTCGGAGGTATTGGATATTTCCAGCACGGCGACGGTGTCGTCGGGAATCAGGTCGCGCCGATTGAAGCCGAACCCGGCGGACGGCGCCAGCAACAGACCGGCCATCGCAAACGGAAGAAACGAAAGCATGCGTGATTTCTTCATGACGACTTGACTCCTTCTTTCCAAAACTTCTTGTGACTTCTCGTGACTTTTTGCGGCTGTCATGCTTCTCTCTAATCTTCCCTTGCGCCTACTCGGTCTCCTGCGCCCTGTTGACGCGCGGGGCCGGGGGCGGGTCGGGATAGACGAAGCCGGATTCCGGATTGGCCTCGTTGAACGCGAACGCATCCAGATGATCCAGCAGATACTTGACATGCACGGCGGGGATCGCGAAGCCCAGTCCGTCCATGAACGGGACCTTGGCGTTGATGACGCCGATCACCTGGCCGCTGCCGTTGAAGAGCGGCCCGCCGGAATTGCCCGGGTTGACCGGCGCATCGATTTGGCGCCACAAAACGCCCTGATAATTGCGATGCGCCTGACTGACCACGCCTTCCGTCACCGTTTGCTCGAGCCCCATCGGATTGCCGATCACAAAAATTCTTTCGCCCGCCTTCGTATCGTCAGCCGCGGGAAACACGACCGGCTCGATCGGCGTTTTGGGCGCCTTGATCCGCAAAACGGCCAAATCGTAGAACGGCGCTGTAGCCACGATGTCGACGTCATGATGCACAAGCGGGCGGAACCCCTTGTCGCCGCGCAGGAAGCGCGTCACCGCAATGCGGCGCGAACCGGCAATGACATGAAAATTGGTAACCAGCAACCCATTGCGGTTCACAAAGAAGCCGGAACCCAGTCCGCGTGGCGTTCGGATCAGCACGACGGCGGGCGCATTGCGATTAACCGCTTCGGTCGTGGTCAGAACGGCCGTCCGTTCCGACGCGCTGTAATGGCGCGACGCCGAGTCGGGAAGGGGCGCTGCGGCATCCGCGATCGTGTCCGGGCGAATGTGAACAACCTCCGTTAGCGGAATACGGATCAGGCTATGGCCGATATCCAGGACGACTGCCCGGTCGTCCTGCCGCAATATCGGCGCCTTGATCTCGGCCCCGCCCCGCAGCAACACCGTTTCCGTTGTCGCCGGTTCGGCGGCAAAGACGGCAGCGCCGAAGGCGAGCGAAACGGCAACCAGACAGACATGTTTGACTGGGACGCTCATATCCGCATAATCAATAGGCCATTGCGACAGCATTGTAAAGGCTTGTTTTTCACGCGTCACCCACGGTCATTAAATTTCTGCGCGGCTGAGATCGGACGAAGCGGGTCGATGAAGCACGTGCGTCAGATTAAGGCGAAAGATTAGGGATCAAGGCGCGAAACCCTTAATCTTTTGCCCTAATCTTTCGCCTTAATCTTTCCTTGACCCCTTTTTCCTGGCAGAGGCATCAGATGAAGGCGCTAATGGCGAAGTTATTTTGAAGCAACTCCTTAGTTAGACGGTATCCGAAAAGGGTTGGAGGGCAAGAAGTCGGGCAAAGCCGAAGGAACACGTACTCTTACACC
>SLKS01000301.1 GCA_007134465.1 Kiritimatiellia bacterium
CAAGGGTTGTCGCTATACTCTTGGTATGCGACTCCCTTGACAACGCCGCCAGCGGGGCAATATCGCCGCCCGTTTGCAAGCCGCGAACACGACACACGCCGGAACGGCGGCCCACGACATTTCTAGCCAAAGCACATGTCCCTATCGCTCGAAACGGTAGAACCTCTTCCATTCTCACCGGCAGAGCCGGTGGATTAGTGATGATTAAGGCGGGCTTCGCCCGCAACCCAGATGTCGGCGGTCGCAAAAACGGAACACGACTACGGCGACGACTACGGGTGACGATTTCCGTCACTCGTAATCCGCAGTCGTCCACCGAAACCTCTTGTTTTTTGACGCAGCAATGCGAGATGCGGGCGCAGCCCGCCTAAAGGAGGCACCATGCCCAATACGGTACTTGTCGGCGCCCAATGGGGCGACGAAGGCAAAGGCAAGATCATTGACGTGCTCACCGAAAACGTTGACTTGGTGGTTCGCTATCAGGGCGGCAACAATGCCGGGCACACGGTCAAAATCGGCGACGACAAGCATGTGCTGCATTTGATTCCGTCGGGCATTTTCCGCGATGCCGCCGTCTGCGCGATCGGCAACGGCGTTGTGGTGGATCCTGTCGCGCTGCTGGCCGAAATCGAGGGCGTGCAGGCCAAGGGCGTGGCGGTGGACGGCCGCCTGTTCGTTTCCGACCGCGCGCATGTGGTGTTTCCGTATCATCGCGCCATCGACGCCGCGCGCGAGACCGTGCGGTCCGACGGCCGCAAAATCGGCACCACCAAGCGCGGCATTGGCCCTGCCTACGGCGACAAGGTGTCGCGCATCGGCTTGCGCATGGCCGATTTGCTTGACGATTCCTTTGCCGAGCGTCTGGCGGAGAACGTGCGCGAGGCGAACGGAGCGCTGAACGCGCTCGGCGCCGAGCCGGTTGATTTGTCGGTTGTGGTCGAGGAAGCGCGCGCGGCGGCGGCCCGGATCGCGCCGCTGGTGGCGGACACGGTTTCGCTTGTTCATCGCGCCATGGCGGACCGCAAGGCCATTCTCTTCGAGGGAGCGCAAGGCGCCATGCTCGACGTGGATTTCGGGACGTATCCCTACGTGACCTCGTCCAACACCACGGCGGGCGGGGTCTGTGCCGGGACCGGCATTCCGCCGCAGCGGATTGATCGGGTGATCGGCGTGATCAAGGCCTATACCACGCGCGTGGGCGAAGGCCCGTTCCCGACCGAATTGCAGGACGAGATCGGCGCGCTGCTCGGTCGCGAGGGCGCGGAGTTCGGGGCCACGACCGGCCGTCCGCGCCGTTGCGGATGGTTCGATGCGGTGGTCGCCCGCTATTCCGCCATGATTAACGGCGTAGACCGCTGGGCCATGACCAAGCTGGACGTGCTCGATTCGCTGGAAACGCTGCGCATCGCCACCGCCTACGAGTGCGACGGGCGCCGGTACGATACCGTGCCGGCCAACATTCGCGTGCTTTCGCGGTGCGTGCCCGTGTACGAGGACATGCCCGGCTGGCAGAGCCCGACGAGCGCCGTCCGCCGCTTCGAGGATTTGCCCGAACGCGCGCGCGCCTATGTGAACCGTTTGTGCGAGCTGACGGGCGTGAAACTGGGCATGCTCTCCGTCGGTCCGCGCCGGGACAGCACCCTGCGCGTGGATTTGTGAGCGCCGAATGGCGCGTTGTCGGCAACCCAAGGAATTGAACAGAAGGCAACGAAGGAAACAAGGAAGGGCGGGCACGCTTCGTTTCTTCGTTATCTTGAGCGAAGCGGGTGTTCAAACAATCAGGGGACAGAACATACGCGCAAGAACGAGTGTTTTTTTGAAAAAGGTTTCAGGCTATGAATGGCATGCTTTGCACATCATGTTCTGACGGATGCCGTCGCGACGACAAGCCGCGCGAGGAATGCGGCGTGTTTGGCGTGTACGGCGCTGACGGCGCCTGCGACGTGATCTATCGCGGCTTGTTCTCGCTGCAGCATCGCGGCCAGGAAGGCGCGGGACTGGTGGTGTCCGATGGCGTTCGCGTGCGTTCGGTCAAAGGCCTGGGCCTTGTCGGCGAGGCGCTGGCCGGCAAGCCGGTTCGCGACTTGCAGGGGCATCTCGGCATCGGCCATGTTCGCTACTCGACCACCGGTTCCACCCGCATTCACAATGTCCAGCCGTTGGTGGCCGAATGCGTGGACGGCCTCTGGGCGGTGGCCCATAACGGCAACCTGGTGAATGCCGACAAGTTGCGGCGCATGTACCAGGAATCCGGCTCGCTGTTTCAAACCAGTACGGACAGCGAAGTGCTGCTGCATTTGCTGGCCGATCCCATGTTCCGGCGCCGGCCCAAGCGTGTCGCGCGCGCCCTGGGCGAGCTGCGCGGAGCGTTCGCTTTCGTGCTCATGACGAAGTCCTGCCTCATGGCCGCGCGCGACCCGCACGGATTCCGGCCGCTGGCGATCGGTACGCTGGGGGAGGGGGGGCATGTCGTGGCCAGCGAGACCTGCGCTTTCGCGCAGGTGGGCGCGCGTTTTGTGCGCGATGTGGAGCCGGGCGAACTGGTGATTTTCGACGAGAACGGAATGCGCAGCGTCTTCTTCGCCGAACGCGCCGATCCGCTCGCCCAATGCGTGTTCGAGCTGGTCTATTTCGCGCGGCCCGACAGCAGCGTGTTCGGCGAGAGCGTTCATCGTATCCGGCTGGAATACGGGCGGCTGCTGGCCCGGCAGCATCCTGTGGAAGCCGATTTCGTGGCCTCCGTGCCCGACAGCGGCAATTCGGCGGCGCTGGGCTTCGCCATGGAAAGCGGCTTGCCGCTCGATTACGGATTCATCCGCAACCATTACGTGGGCCGCACGTTTATCATGCCGGGCGCCGATCAGCGGCGCAGCGGCGCCGACATGAAATTGTCCGTTCTGGCCGAAACCGTGCGGGACCGGCGCGTGGTCGTGGTGGACGATTCGATCGTGCGCGGCAATACCGCCCGCAAACGCGTGCAGGCCTTGCGCAAGGCGGGCGCGCGCGAAGTGCACGTGCGCATCTCCTGCCCGCCCGTCGTCAGCCCCTGCTATTACGGAGTTGATTTCGCCACGCGCGAAGAGCTGATCGCTCACGACAAGAGTCCGCAAGACACGTGCGTCTGGCTCGGCGCCGACAGCCTGGGCTATCTGAGCATCGAAAACCTGCTGGCACCCTTGGCGCAACCGAACGACTATTGCCACGCCTGCTTTTCCGGGAACTATGCCGTCGGCATCGAAGGCGCGCAAACAAAGAGAAAATGGGAAGATCACGCATTGGCTACACCGGAATTGAATTTGGACATGGGATGACAGATGCGAGACAGTAGAAATGTGTCGGGAAAAGCGTGTCGCGTGACGGGGAAGAGGCAGTTGACAATCGGTTTCCTTTGAAAAACTGCCGCATTCGTCCCGAAGGGCGATGCGGCAGGCGCCCCTGCGGCGGATTCGGGGTTGGGCGAAGCCCCTCGCAGGCGGCTGTTCAGACGGCCTTGATCGCAAGGCGCGCGGGGGTGTCGCGATACTCTTGGTATGCGACATCTCCGCGCAACGCCGCGAGCGGGGCCGTATGGACGGCCGCTTGCGAGCCCCGAAAACGTCGCAATTCATGGCGGAGCTGTGACGGCCGATCGGCGAAGGAGAATGCACATATGAGCAAGCATGTTTTCGTGACGGGCGGCGTGGTGTCGTCGCTCGGCAAAGGACTCACGGCCGCTTCGGTGGCCCTGTTGCTTTCGCGGCGCGGATACCGGGTGCGGCTGCAAAAGCTGGATCCGTATCTCAACGTGGATCCGGGCACCATGTCGCCCTATCAGCATGGCGAAGTGTATGTCACGGCCGACGGCGCGGAAACGGATCTGGACCTGGGCCATTACGAACGGTTCACGGGCATCCCCTGCACGCGCGGCAGCAACTGCACGAGCGGCCGCATCTACAGCTCCGTGATCGCGCGCGAGCGCGAAGGCCAGTATCTCGGCAAGACCGTCCAGGTGATCCCCCATGTCACCGACGAAATCAAGCGCAACATTCTCGCCTTGGCGGACGACGAAACGGACGTGGTCGTCACCGAGATCGGCGGCACGGTCGGCGACATCGAATCGCTTCCTTTTCTCGAGGCCATTCGCCAGTTGCGACACGAGATCGGCCGCGACAACGGGCTGTTCATGCATATCACGCTGGTTCCCTACATTCGCGCCGCCGGCGAACTGAAGACCAAGCCGTCGCAGCAGTCGGTGGGCATTCTGCGCAGCATCGGCATTTTTCCGGACATGCTGGTGTGTCGCTGCGAGCAGCCGCTGGCGGCCGAGCATCGCGACAAGCTCGCGCTGTTCTGCAACGTGGACCGAAATCTGGTGATCGAGGAGAAGGATGTGGACCACTCGATCTACGAGGTGCCCGTGGAGCTGGCTCGGCAGGATTTGGACGTGTATGTGCTCGAAAAGCTGCGCTTGCATGTGAACGCCTTGGAGATGGACGACTGGCGCGCCATGCTGGACCGTTTGATCGCGCCGGGCTCCGGCGAAACGCGCATTGCCGTGGTTGGCAAGTACGTGTCCTTGCGCGACGCCTACAAGAGCGTGTACGAGGCGCTCACCCATGCCGGCATCGCCAACGACGTGCGGGTGAATGTGGACATGGTCGAAGCCGAGGACATCGAGCGCGACGGCGCCGAGCGGCATTTGGCGGATGCGGACGGCATTCTGGCGCCGGGCGGGTTCGGCGAGCGCGGGATCGAAGGCAAGATTGCCGCCGCGCGTTTCGCGCGCGAGAACCAGGTTCCGTTTCTCGGCATTTGCCTGGGCATGCAATGCGCCGTGGTGGATTTCGCGCGCCATGTGTGCGGCTGGGCCGACGCCAACAGCGCCGAGTTCGTGCCGGATACGGCGCATCCGGTGATTGCGCTGATGGAGGACCAGAAACGGGTTGCGAACAAGGGCGGCACCATGCGACTGGGCCATTACGCCTGCCGCCTGGCGCCGGATACGCTGGCCGCGCGCGCATACGGAACGAAGGAAATCAAGGAGCGGCATCGGCACCGCTTCGAATTCAACGCCGCTTTCCGCGCGCACATGGAGGAGAAAGGTCTGGTCTTCTCCGGGCTGTCTCCGGACGGGCAACTGGTGGAAATCGTCGAGTTGCGCGATCATCCCTGGTTCGTGGCCTGCCAGTTCCATCCGGAATTTCAATCCACGCCGCTGCACTCCCACCCGCTATTCCGCGGTTTCGTCGCGCAGGCGCGGGAACGAAGGGGGGGGGCAGTGAGCGGGGACCAGTGAGCAGTAATCAGTGATCAGTGATCAGTGATCAGCAGTGAGCCGTGTCGGAGTTTACGGCAAAGGTGACGACGGAGTTAGAATCGGCGGTGTTTACGAGGCAGTTTGCGTTGGAGGAAGAGGCGTGGCAATTTCGTCTGTTCCGTAAACTGTTCCGTCAACCGCATCGAAA
>SLKS01000016.1 GCA_007134465.1 Kiritimatiellia bacterium
CCGATCCGCGTCCAACGCCGTCGCCGATGACGGCCGATCCCGAGGACGATGTGTTCGTGCCGTTGCCGGACGAACGGCGCGCGCCGGCGGTTCTGCCCGTGGAACCCGTGCCGGGCGCGACGGCCTATACCACCCATGTGGTGCAGCCGGGCCAGACGTTGCGCGAGATCGCCATGAATCATGCCGTAGGCGTTTCCGAATTGCGGCGGCTGAACCGCCTGTCGGAAACGGCCGAGGTGACGGCGGGGCAGACACTGAGAATTCCGCGATACGAGTGACATGCGTCTCTACGCCAAGGTTCTGATCGGCGTTGCGCTTGTGCTGACGGCGCTTGGCTTGGTGGTGCTGGCCAGCGCGGGCAACGTACGGGCCGGCGCGGCCTTCGGCGATCCCAACTACTTTATCAACCGGCAGCTTGTTTGGGCGGGCATCGCTCTGCTTGCCGGACTGGTTCTGGCGCGGTGCGACTACCATGTCTGGCAACGAATGGCCGTGCCGGTCTATGCGGCAGGCGTTCTGCTGCTGATTCTTACGCTGGTTCCCGGCATTGGCGTTCGCATTAAAGGCAGCGCACGCTGGCTGAACCTGGGGCCAATGAGCCTGCAACCGTCGGAACTGGCCAAATTCTCCACCGTCGTTGCGCTGTCCGCATGGCTGGCATGGTGCGGGCGACGGGTCAAGCGATTTCGGGAAGGTTTGCTTGTCCCGTTGCTGCTGCTGGGCGCGCCGGTGGGGCTCGTGTTTTTATCGCCAGATTTCGGCACGACATTCCTCATGGGGCTGGTCGGCGGCGCGCTGCTCTGGGCGGGGGGTACGCGCTTGAGCTATCTGGCGACAACAGGCTTTGCGGGGCTGTGCGCGTTCGTGGTGGCGGCCGTGCATGATCCGATCCGCTGGGCCAGGCTGGCGGCCTTTTTGTTTCCCGACAAACACCCGGACGTGTACTATCACCTGATGCAATCGAAAATCGCGTTTCGGTATGGCGGCCCATTCGGCGTGGGACTCGGCAATAGCTTGCAGAAACAGCATTACCTGCCCGAAGCGCACACGGACTTCATCTTCGCGATCATCGGCGAGGAAATGGGCATTGTCTTCACCGTATTGGTCGTGCTGCTGTTCGCGACTCTGCTGGTTTGCGGGCTGGCCATCGGTCTGAGAACGGCGGACCCGTTCGGCAAGCTGCTCGCGTTCGGATTGACCATGACGCTTTCTCTGCAGGCCATGATCAATATCGGCGTGGTGACCGGGTGCCTGCCGACAACCGGCATCGCGTTGCCGTTCATCAGTTACGGGGGAACCAGCCTGGTCGTATCGGTTGCTCAGGTGGCAACGCTGGTCAATATCGCCTGGCATGACGAGGCCGATTGGCGCAAACGCAAGGCGCGCGTCGTCAAGAACCGTCTGCACCGGTTCTGAGCGAAGCGGCAATGGCCGTTAATTCGGCCAGATCGATCCTGTCTTTCGGACGACCGGCCTCTTTCTTGGCCCGCAACAGTGAACGACGGCTGACAACAGGGATGCGCATCCCCCAGAGATCGGCGACGTGCAACTCGCCAAAAACCGTGTCGGCATTTTCCGATGACATGGACGTGAGCAGATCGATTTGGTTCGGCTGTGCGCCAAGCGTTACGGCCGTGCCGGGCGATTCGAACGACGACTGGGGAATGCCTGCCTGGCCAAATCCGAATTCGCCCAGGGCAGCCATCAGGCGAACGGCATTGTTCACGGACGGGTATACGAGAATGTCAATGTCCATCGTCGTGCGGATGAATCCGTAATAGGTTACCGCAAAACCGCCGCAAAGGGCGAACTGAACCTGATGCTTTAGCAACAGGCCGAAAAAATCGCGCATGTCAGGCGATATGTCCTGCATGGCGCCATCTTTGAGCGCCGGTTCCGACGAGTTTCGTTCCCTATTCATGCGTGCGCGTTTCCCCGTGCATAGGCAGTGTGCGGCACAAGAAGATACCGGATCCACGTATCGGACGGGAAACCGGGCCAAACTGGCGGTTTCGCAGGCGAATCAGGCACATCACACGCTCGCTGGGGCTCATGCCGAGCGTATCTTCGCGTCGGAATCGTTCCTGATCCGCAACTTGGCCAATACGCGCGATGGGCTTGATCATATCCAACGGTCCTGTTCACGGACGGGTCAATTAACCCTAAGTGGAGCAGTTGATTTGCCACAAAGAGCGCAAAGATCGCAAAGAAAGACTGTTGTGCAGTTTCACGGCCACACCAAGCCGGTGTCAGGGCGCATCTCCGCAAACTGTTCTCCGTCTTTGTGTTCTCTGTGTTCTTTGCGGTTATCTGCTCTTTCCAGGTTAACTCGTGACAGCGAAACAGGTAACAGAAACAGGGCCGTCATGTCAAGGCGAGCGATGGATATGTCGCAGACGTTTGCGCGCTCTCGCTGCGAAAAACTCGTATATTCCGGGTCTGGCCCGCGTTTCGAGGCAGGCGTCGCCCGCTCCTTCCGTCCGATATGCCATCCTTCCGCAAAAAACGTCATGTTTTCGCAAAATACGGCATGTCTTGCCTGTTGCCTTCGCCTCCGTGGACCCGCTACTCTTATGGCAAATGGAACGCGTGTGGCGTTCGCTGCCAAACGAAAGGGAAGGGGGTTCGCATGTCGAAACTGGCGATTCACGGGGGAACACGGACGGTGGAAAAGGGGAACATCCAAAAATGGCCGCCGATAGACGACAGCGACAAGGATCTTGTCCTGCAATCGCTGTACGGCGAGAATCATGCGTTCGGCCCCAATTGCAAGGCGTTTCAGGACGAGTTCGCCGCCTGGAACGGCAACCGTTTCGCCGTATTCACGAACAGCGGCACGGCGGCGCTGCACATGGGCCTCTTCGCCGCCGGCGTCGGCGCCGGCGATCATGTGCTGGTGACTTCCTATTCCTGGTCGTCGAGCGCGACCTGCATCCTGCATCACAACGCGATTCCGATCTTCGTGGACCTCGATTTCGACACGATCAACATGGACGTGGACAAGATCGAGGCGGCCATTACCCCGCGCACGAAGGCGATGGTCGTTGTCCACTTGCATGGGCTGGCCGTGAACATGGACAAGATTATGGCCGTGGCCCGCAAGCACAACCTGAAAGTGATCGAGGACGCCTGCCAGGCCCATGGCGCGCTGTTCATGGGAAAGAAAGTCGGTACGACGGGCGATTGCGCGGCCTTCAGCTTCAACCAGAACAAGTGTCTGTGCACGGGCGAGGGCGGCATGTTCGTGACCGACAACGAGGCGATGTGGCAGGATGCCAAGAAGCTGTGGAGCTTCGGCGAGACCAGCACGCCCCACGAGGATCGCGATTATCACGCCTATGCCCTGGGCTGGATGTATCGCGGCCACGACATGACTGCGGCCTTCGGTCGGGCGCAGTTGGCAAAGATGGACAGATATTTCGACATTCAGCGCGAGAACGGGGCCGTGCTGAACGAGCGGCTCAAAGACATTCCCGGCCTGATTCTCCCGACCGAGCCCGAGGGGCATACCCACACTTGGTACAACTATACCTGCCGGCTCGACATGGCGGCGCTGGGCTGGAGCGGGAATCCCGTTGCCATGCGCAACGCGGTCATGAAGGCCTTGCAGGCCGAAGGCGCGCCGGTCGGCGTCTGGCAAAGCTTCATTCTGCCGGCCATGACCGTTTTTCGCGCCAAAAACGCCTATGGTGGAGGCTGCCCGTGGAGTTGTCGCGGCGCCGGGGACGGGGTCGAGTACAACCCGGAAAACTATCCGGTTGCGCAGCGCCATTGCGACACGCACTTCGGCATGACCGTGCCGTTGCGCGCGCCGAACCGGACCGATGTGGCGGAGAAAGTGGCCGACGCCTTTGTGAAGGTGTTCGGCAGCATGGACGAAGTCAGGAAGCTTGCCGAAACGATGAGCAGTTAATCTCTGGTTCAATGGAGCGACGCATGAAATACTCGACGATGACGTATACGTTCACGAGGCAGAAGGATCGTTACGATCTGGACCGCATGCTGGCGTTCACGGCCCGGCACATGGATGGCATGGATGTGGTCGGGCTGCAGGATACGCCTGCGGAGGAATGGCGCGCACGGGCGGACGATCTCGGCATTCCTATCGTCTGCCACACGTTTTTCTGCGGCGATTTGCCGTCGGCGGATCCCGAGAAGCGGCGTCAGGCGCTGGATCAGGCCAAGCGCGGGGTCGAGGCGGCTGTCGCGCTGGGCGCGCTGGTGGCCATGATTCCGACCATGACGCACGACGAGCTGGATCGGACGGCCCGGCGCCGGGCTTGGATCGAGGGGCTAAGGGAGGCGATCGGGTTTGCCGATTCGGCAGGAATAACCTTGACGGTCGAGAATTTTCCGGGCGACCGTAGCCCCTTTGTTCTTGCGTCGGATTTTCAGGAAGCCCGTGCCGCCATTCCTGGTTTGCGTTTGACGTACGACAACGGGAATGCCGCGTCCGGCGAGGATCCGGCGGAATCGTTTCGCGCGTGCGCGCCCTTTGTCGCGCATGCGCATTTCAAGGATTGGCTGGTTTCGGACGAGCCGCGCGAAGGGTACCGGCCCATGCTGGACGGCCGATTCTACAAGGCCGCGCTCATCGGCGAAGGCGTGGTTCCGCATGCCGCCTGTCTGGCCGCCATGCGCGAAGCCGGGTACGAGGGCTATGTCAATATCGAGTACGAAGGCAACGAGTATGCGCCGGCCGATGCCACGCTGCGCGCGCTCGAGCATCTGCGGGAACTCGACGAAGCCTGACCGACGCCTTCTTCCGGAAAATTCAAAACAGAAGACAACGAAGGAAAAAAGACAGGGGCATACCGGGAAATCTGGAGGGCGGCAGGCCCCTGCCGCCGGATGAAACGGAAAGCCCGCGAATCACGCCAATATGCGCGAATGGGAGCATGGATATATTCGCGGTATTCGCGAACGAGCTGGACAGCAAGAGAACGCGAGGCAACGATGACGATACGCCGAAAGCATTCTAGCGCCAAACTTCTTTCCTTCGCCCTGATCATGGCCGCGGCAACCGAGGTCATGGCCTGTACGGTTGGCGTCATGCATGGCGTAGCGACAACGGATGGCCGCCCCGTTCTGTTCAAGAACCGGGACAACAAGCCGGTGGCGCAGCAGCGGCTGAGCCGTTATCCGGCAACCCGGGAAGGCACGCTGGCCTTTATCGCCGTGCGTTCCGCCAACGCGGAATTCGGCACCATGGGGCTGAACGAAGCCGGACTGGCTTGGGGACAATCCCGCGGCGACGACACGGGCCGTTACATCCGGAATGGCGTTGTCGGCATTCAGGCACTGTCCCGGTTTCGAACTGCCGAGGAGGCGCGAGCCCATCTTGAAGCCCTGGTCGAGTTGCCGCCCGATCATCCGGATCACGTGTGGATCTCGGGCTGTTTCCCCGTCATGGACGCTCAGGGCCATGCGGTCATGATCGAGGC
>SLKS01000120.1 GCA_007134465.1 Kiritimatiellia bacterium
AAGGACCGACAACTATCACGGCTGACCACCCTCGAATGCTTGGAGGCACAGTGCGATCCCATGCTCGATATCAAGGAGTCCGCCACCAAAATCATGGCCGCTTAGCTTAACACGTATGCCCTGTCGGGGGCGCGCCTTTCCGGTTTCCGTGTTTCCTTGCAGGGCTTGGCGGCCCTCAGATGAGGCATGCGAAACGCAGGAGGGTTAGCGCCCCTTTTTTTGTCGGCGTTAGCATCCCTTGCCGTTTCGCAGACACGGAAAACGGAACAGGGGGGAGCCATGAGCGCCGATACCATCGGGATTGAATTTACGCATTGCCAGCAGCCCAAAGCCCCGTCATCGCCTTTGCAACCTACGCGGGCGCATGAATCAACATCCCTCCTGCCGTCGCCGTCCGTAAGCCATGCATCCGACGATTGTTCGCATCTGCGCCTGAATCGCTACCGGACTCACAAGGGCAGCACGAAGACAAGCGGAATCCCGAACCCCCCGTTTCTCCGGATGAACAATTGATCGGTCGAACGAGCATGTGTTCCGAATCAGCCTAGACGAAAGGGGAGTCTGTTATGAGAGCGAAAGCTGCGATGATCTGTTTGTGTGCGGGGCTGTTCGTTGCCCAAGAGAGTTTTTCCGGCGAACTGAAATATCCGACGTTCTTTTTGACCCATGACGATACACGTCGGGAGTTCGGACCGTTCGAGTACAAGGATGGAGCCGAGATTCAGGTTGCAGGCACAGCGTTTGTGCTGCGAACCAACGCCAGAGAAAACAAAAGGGAGACGGGCAGAATGGGTCGCAAAGTGTTGGTAAGAGGCAGCATGAGGGACGGAGGGTGGCAATCAACAGGGTTTAGGGTCAATCCAGGCGATGTCTTGAAAATAAGCGCGCAGGGCACATGGAGAGCGCCGAGAGAAAGGGGCGAAAGCAACGCTGACGGCTACAACTCTGGCGGCAGAACCCCGGGGCATCGGAGATCACGCCGGAAATACGAGCAGTTCAGATACGCCGCGTTGATTTACAGGATAGGGGATTACGGCACACCCAGACTGGTCGGCACAAACGGCGTATCTACCAACGCCGACGAAGAAGGGGTTCTTCAGGTCGATGCCAACATAATAGACAATCGGCAGTACCGTGGTGGCGGAGACGGAGAACTATTGGTTTCCATCGAGGTCGTTTCCTTGGAGATGAATCATCGTCCAGCGCTTGTGCTGACGGCGGCAGAGGACAACACCAAGCGTTTCGGTCCGTTTGAATTCAGAACCGGCGCGCCTGTTTTGGTCGGCGAAAATCAGGTCGCCTTTACGCTTCGCATTGCGGGCGAATAGCGACAGGATGCCAGCCACCGAGGTTCATGGGGACGCGGGTTGCATGACGGTGCCTGTACGCCAGATATTGGCTAATTGGTAGCCGTTGATTATGCAACGAAATAGACGGTCAGGACTTTCTGTGCCCTGCCTCTACGCTTGCCCATTCTAGGAGCGATCGGGCAAAGCGTTTGGAAAGCGGGTCGTCGTGCCTCCCCGCAACATCGCTGAATTCCTCGAACGAGATGTCGTTACCCTCGCATATGCCGGGCTTCACATACACAACAACACATTCTTTCACATTCGAAACGATCTCAACATCCCGAGACGCCTCCGTTGCGCCTTGAAGGCTTGAACTCGACATAATGTCTTTCAACGTTCCGGGAATCCGAAGGAGCCCCATGGATTCCAACAGTTCGAGCAACGCAAAATATTTGCGCTTTGAATTGGTGGCTCGAAATATTTTCAGCACGCCTTCCAGCAAGGCGGTGAATCCGGCTTTGCTCGCATGGGCAAGATATTCGTTCTGCTTCTGATTAATCGACCGGATTTCCGTTTTGAGTTCGACGAGAATCGCCTTTTCACCGCAGGCGGACAGGGCAACATAATCGATCTTGTAGGATTTATCTATGGGTATATCGGGATAGATGGTCCCAATGCGAACGGGGAATTCGGGGACAACCCTTTCCGCTACAGGGAAGCCGAGTTTAGTCTCCAGCACCTCGGGCAGATACAAGGAGAAGAAAAGGTCTGCGCGGCGCTCAAGCTGGTAGCTTGGCAGATGACGCCATGCATCCATCCTGTCGAAAAGGGCATCAATATGCTTCATGACTGCTCCATCCAAGAAGATTATGAAACGGCGCGATTGCCACCCATTCACCCGCCCGTTTTTACCCGAAACTGTATCCGTTTACTGTATCCGTTTCAGCCGATTGACAGAGCATGACAGCGTCTGACAATCTCTGACTTAAACCACGGAATCGGGAAGATCGCGAGGGGAAAAGGTCGTCACAAGTGCTTGAAATACAACGCGAAAAGCTTGTTTTCTTTTTGATTTCAAGGGGTGGTGGTGGGGGAAGGACTCGAACCTTCGTAGGCATTGCCAGCAGATTTACAGTCTGCCCTCGTTGACCGCTTGAGTACCCCACCATGGCGCCCGGCGACGAACAGACGGACAGAATCGCCGGGAGAAAGCCGATCGCATGCAATATGGAAACCACTGTGGCAGAAAAACCGGAGGGAATCAACCAAAAAACATTGCCCCATGCTTTGACAAGACGAATCCTTCTGTGCTAGCTTCTAAATACAGCGTTTTTTCGAGGAAAACAGAGATAATTCAGCGAGGCGAAGCGTGGAAGACAAGGTTCTGGACAAGGCGTTGCGCGACATTGAAGCCTATTATCGGACCCAGGGCATGGCCCGCGCGCTGGGATTCGGCAAACGGCCGGCGGTGCTGGTCATAGATTTTCAAAAGGGGATCACAGACCCGGAACGGCCGGCGGGCTGCCATCTGGATGCCGAGATCGAACATACCGTCCGGCTACTGGACGTGGCGCGCAAAAAAGACGTTCCTGTTTTTTTCTTCGTGATTGCCTACGATCGCAGCCTGCTCGATGGCGGGCTGCTGGTAAAGAAAGTTCCCACGCTGGCTCGTTTCGTCGCCGGCAGCGACGATGTTCAACTGGACCCGCGCCTGACGCCCGGCCCGAACGAACCTGTTTTTGCCAAGCAGTACGGTTCCTGTTTTTTCGGCACGCCGCTGGCATCGAGCCTGACGGCGCTGAACGTGGATACCGTCATCCTGACCGGCTGCATCACCAGCGGCTGCGTTCGGGCGACGGCTCACGATGCGCTGCAGCACGGATTTCGGCCGATGCTGCCCCGCGAATGCGTGGGCGACCGCGCCCGCATCCCTCACGAAGTCAACCTGATGGACATACAGGCGCGCATCGGAGACGTGCTTCCGCTGAGCGCCGTGCTAACCCATATTGAGCAGGGAGAATCGGCATGAAAAGCATTACGGCGAAGAAAGTCATGACCTCGCCCGTGGTCAGCGTCGGCGCGCGCACGTCGCTGCGGCAGTTGGTCAAGGTTCTCGACCGAACCCGCTACGGCGGGTTTCCGGTGATTGACAAGGAGAAGCGAGTGGTCGGCATGGTATCCGAAAAGGACGTGTTGAGCTATACGCGCTGCATCATCGGCGGTCCGATACGGAATCCCCGCAAGCTTCTGGACGACAAGGACGAAAGCGTGCAGGTAAGCGGACAGCGCGGTCTGGACGTGCTCGAATTCGTCGCGTCCGCGACGGTGGCGACGCTGATGAGCAAAGACGTTGTTCTGGCCGAGGAGACGGCCTCGGTTCTGGACGTGATCGAAACCATGAATCGGCGCAAGATCAGCCGAGTGCCCGTCGTGAACGCCGACGGCCGGCTCACGGGCATCGTGACAAAAACCGATCTGCTTAAGATGGTTGAAAAATGGATGAAGAGCAACCGAAAAACATGATGCGCGACCAGTATCGCGGCGGATCTTATCGGCCGCTGTCCGACAGGGATGTCGAGCGGATTCACGAGGCCAGCGAGAAGATTCTGGCCGATGTGGGGTTTGAAATCTCTTTCCCCCCGATCATGGATTGCCTCGAACAGCACGGCGCCCGCGTGGATCGGCAAAGCAAGCGGGTGTACCTGCCGCGCAAGCTGGTCACCCGTTTCCTGAAACAAGCGCCGGAAGAGTTTGTCTATTACGGACTTGAGGAAGGGCGCGAAATCACGGTGGGCAGAGGCCGCGTCCACTTCGGGACGGGCGGAAAGGCGCTGTATGTGCAGGACGTGAACAACCGGCGACGTCCGGCGCTGCTCGAAGATATCGTCCGTTTCGGACGGCTGGCCGACCAGCTGGACCACGTTGATTTTTTCATCATACCCGTGCAACCGCACGATGTGAACATCCATGCGCAAGACATCACCGAATTCTATGCTGCGCTATGCGCAACCGGCAAGCCGGTGATGGGCGGGGTATTCAGCAAAAAGGGCCTGCACGATACGATCGAAATGGCCGCGTTGCTGGCGGGCGGCTTGAAGCCGTTGCAGGACAAGCCGTTTGTCGGATTCATCACGTCCATTGCCAGTCCGTTGGCTCTGGAAGACGATCGGGCCGAACTGTTGTGGGAGATTGCCCGCCATGGCTTGCCCTTGGTGGTTTCCACCGCCCCTATTGCCGGCGCGACCGCGCCGGTTACGCTCGCGGGCACGCTGGCCCAGCAGAATGCGGAGGCCCTGATGGGCATCGTATTGAGTCAAGTCGTCAATCCTGGCGCTCCCGTTTTCTACAGCGCGGTTCCCTGCACCATGGACATGCGCTACGGGTCCTTTCTGATGGGCAGCATCGAGTCCGGGCTGATGAACGCGGCGATCGCGCAAATGGCGCACTTCTACCGCGTGCCGTGCTACATCACTGTCGGGGTGACCGACTCGAAAACGCCCGATGCCCAAGCGGCGTACGAAAGCGCAACCACCAGCATGCTGGCGGCGCTGGCCGGCGGCGACTTCATTCATCAGGCGTTCGGCTTCCTGGACGGCTCGCTAACTATTTCCTACGGCCAGTTCATGATTGACCACGACATCGTCGGGAGTTGCCTGAGAACGCTGAAAGGCATCGAGGTGTCGCCGGAAACGCTGGCGCTGGACGTCATCGCCCGCGTGGGACCCAGAGGCAATTTCCTCGCGGAACAGCATACCATCGAGCATATGCGCGACGAACGCTACGTGCCGCGCGTAAGCCATTGCCTGGATTACCAGAACTGGCTCGATACCGGCGGGACGAGCAGCGGCGAACGGGCCGAATCCATTGCCGCGCAGATGACAGACGAACCGGCCGCCCCGTATGTTTCCGATGCCATGAAGGAAAAGATTTTCGCCCGCTTCCCCGTGTTGCGAGATGCGGAATGCCATGAAACGAACGGGAAAGGAGAACAACATGACTAAGGGAACAGAATCTTTGCCTGGCGGATTGACGGCCTCGCTCTACAGGCCACTGAACGAGTCCGCCGTGAAACGGGTATTCGACGACGCCTTGCGCGTTCTCGAAGAGTCGGGCATGAATGTCTACTCGAAAACGGCGCGCGCGGCGTTTCGGCGCGCCGGCGCGACGGTCGAAGAAAGCACGTGCCGCTGCCGGCTGCCGCGCGCGCTTGTGGAGGATGCGATCGCGTCCACGCCCTCGTCGGTGACGCTGTTTTCGCGCGACGGCAATACCGATTGCGTTCTGGAAAGGAACCGCGTGCATTACGGCACGGGCGGCACGGCCATTTACGTGCTCGATCCGCGCACGGGCGAACGCCGCCCCTCGACGGTCGCGGACGTTGCGCTCAACGCGCGCATGGCGGACAGGCTCGAGAACATCCACGTCTTCACGATCAACGTGTTCCCGAACGATGTCGAGAACCGGGACGACATAGACGTGAACCGGTTCTTTCACGCCCTGGACAACACGAACAAGCATGTCATGGGCGGCATCTATTCGCAGCGCGGCTGCGCGGATGTCGTCCGCATGGCCGAAACGCTGGCCGGCGGCGAACAGGCCCTGCGCGAGCGGCCGTTCGTCTCGTTCATCACGCTGATCATCAGTCCGTTCAAGATAGACGATACCTACGGCGAGATGACCTGTTTCCTGGCCGAGAAAGGGCTGCCGGTCGTCGTGCCGACCGAACCCATCTGCGGGACCACCGCGCCGGTTACGCTGGCCGGCAACGTGCTCGCGCACGTGGCCGAGACGCTGGGCGGCATCGCGCTGGTGCAATCGGTGAAGAAAGGCGCGCCGGGCATCTGCGGCAGCGTCGGCTCGATCACCAATCTGCGGACGATGAATCATGTCGCCGGCGCCATCGAGCGCGCCATGATCAACGCGGCGGTGGCGCAAGTGGCCCAGCATGCGAGCATCCCGCTCTATTCGACGGGCGGCACCACGGACGCGAAAGCGGTGGATGTGCAGGCAGCCTACGAAAGCGCCATGTCGAGCTTGCTCGTGGCCATGAGCGGCGCCAACTACATTCACGACATCGCCGGCCTCATGGAAACCGACCTGACGGTGTCGTACGAGAAGCTGGTGATGGACAACGAAATCCTCGGCATGTGCCAGCGCGCCCTGCGCGGCATAGAAGTGAACGACGAAACGCTGGCCACGGAGCTGATGATCGAAAAAGGACCGGGCGGCGATTACATGGCCGACGACCATACCGTCCGCCACATGCGAAGCGAGTTCTTCGACCCGCCGCTGGCCAATCGGGACGCGAGAGAGTCGGCCGCGCCCGATTCCGATGCGCTCGCCCGAGCGCGCGCGACCGTGCGCCTCCTGACGGAATCGGATCCGGAACCGCTTGTCGGCCAGCCGTTGCGGGAAGGACTGCTGAAAGCTTTTCCCGGCATTCGCCTGCCGGATTCGTCGTCGTAATCGCGAAAAACAACCGGAAGGGAAAAGAGACATGGCAAAACAGAGAGAAGGCATTGTCGTCAAACCGTACGCGCGGCTGTCCGAGTCCCAAATCGGGCTTGTCGACGGCGTTTCGCGCCGCATCCTGGAAGAGCAGGGCATCCATTGCTACAACGCCGCTGCAACCCGCCTGTTCAAGGAGCATGGCGCGACGGTGAAGGAAGAGAGCGACTACGCGTACATTCGGATTCCCTCCGCGCTTGTCGACCGGGCGCTGGAAAGCGCGCCGTCCCGCCTTGTTCTCGGCGCGCGCAACCCGGACAATCGGCTTGTGCTGGATGCGGCCGAACCGCGCGTACGATTCGGCAGCGGTTCGGAAACGAATGTCTGGCTCGATGTCCGATTCGAGAACGGAGCGCCGATTTTCGAACGGCAACCGGGGTCCATCGAGCGGTTGCGCGCCGCCGCGCACCTGAGCGAGCGCCTCGAGAACCTCGACTTCTTCATCCGATGCGTCAATATTCAGGACGCGGAAGTCACACCCGAAAACAAGGATGTCAACAAGTTCATCGCCAGCCTGGACAACATCTCCAAGCATGTGCAGGCCGGGCTGACCGACCTCGGCCAACTGGACAACGTCGTTCGCGCGGGCGAGATCGTTGCCGGCGGCAAGGACGCGTTTGTCGAGAACCCGGTGCTGTCGTTCATTTGCTGCACGGTGAAGAGCCCTCTGCAAATCGTGGACGATACGGCAGAAACCTTCATGGAAATCTCGAAACGCCGGGTTCCGGTCGTCATCTCGAGCTGCCCGATGGGCGGCGCGACAGGTCCGTTCGACGAATTCGGAATGGTCTCGCTCATCAACGCCGAGCTGCTGGTCGGGGTAACGCTCCATCAGCTTGTCTCGCCCGGCGCGCCCGTTCTGTACGGAGCCGTACCCGTTCGCACTCGCCTGGACAACCTGAACGACATGTACGGCGCGCCCGAATTCGGCCATTACAACATCGATTGCGCCCAAATGGCGCGCCATTACGGACTGCCTTGCTATTCCACGGCGGGCGTCGGCGACACAGCGCTGCCGGGCATTCAGGCCACGGCCGAAAAAATGCTCACGCTCATGTCCGTGCCGCGCGGCGGCGCCCAGTACATCCATTACGCCTTCGGCCTGCTGGAGCGCACCAACGTCTTCTGTCCCGAGCAGGCGATTCTGGACGACGCCCACATCGGCATCGTCAAGCATACGCTGGCCGAGCCGGCCATCGCCGACGGCGACGCGCCCAAGGTTCTGTCCATGATCCGCGAGGTCATGGAGTCCGATCACCGCACCTTCATCTATCATCTGCCTCTGCCCACGCGCGATGCCGTGTATGTGCGATATCCTCTGGAAGACGACGAGCACGGCGCGCTCATGGCCGCGCATCGGCGCCGCCAGGAGATCATGGCCGGGCCCCGCAACCCGCTGCCGCGGGAAATCCGTAGCGAACTCATGGCCGCCGTGCCCGGCATTCTTCCGCAAACCCTGAACCATGGAGACTGACATGACCACCAACGCCAACGATCAGATGCCCGCCTACAGCGAGGCGGTAAAAAGCGGGCTGTACGCCAAGAAATCCGGACTGACCGGCAAATACGACAATGTGCGGCGACTCTGGGAAGACGAGATAACGCGCGAGCATTTGCGACCGCACCTGCAGAAGCTCATCGAAAACTGCCGGCAATCCATGCGCCGCATTCGCATCCTCGATCTCGGCTGCGGCAGCGCCGACGGCTACGAGCTGCTGGCCGGCGTGCGCGACCGCGACGCCAGTCTCCAGGCGTTCGAGGTGGATCTGCTCACCCCCGACATTCTGGGCCTGTACAAGGGCGTGGACCTCAACGCCGATCTTCTGCGCCAGGCCGCCGACCTCTACGACGCCAACCCCAAGATGGTTTTCGAGCAGGCCGATTTCACGCAAGGGCTTCCGGTCGCCCCTTCCGAGGAGCCCTACGACCTCTACTTCTCGTCTTTCGGCACATGCTCGCACCATAACGAGGACGAGAGCATGATTCGGCTGCTGACCGAAATCGCCGAGCGCACGAAACGCTACAGCATTGTCCATTGCGACTGGCTCGGCCGCTACTCGTACGAGTGGCAATCGCTCTGGACGCACGATCTGTCGGAACATCGCAACATGGACTACGTGGTCTCGTACATTTACGACAAGACGGAACGGGAGGCGCGCCGCGACGAATTGCAGCACCTGAACTTGCGCCTGGTTTGCCGTCAGGAAGCCGAAAACATCGTGGCCGAGGCCAGTCGGCGAAGCGGGGTCGGCATCCGGCCGCTCCGCTACTACGACCGTTCCGTCTTCACGGGCCGCCACATGGATACCGGCGATTACAACCGGCAGGCCCAGCCGATTCGCACCGCCGTCAATTCGCTGCACGAAATGAATATGCGCACGGACCTGAGCACGCTGATGGTGGACTACGTGCCCCGCTCGGAATTCCCCTTTCTGAATCAATACTACGAGCATCTGGCCGCCTGCTGGAATTTTGTCGTGCAGCATGTGGCCAAACTCCTCGAGTTGTTCGACGAGGAATCCCGCGAATTTTCCGGCCCGATTCCCGACCCGCCCGTCGCCTGTCCGGAGCCTGTGCGCAAGGCGCTGATCCGCATGAAAAAGGTCGTGGAAGGCACCGGCTGGTACGGCCGCGGGCTGCCGCGCGAGAACATCATTGAACAGCAGTTGGGATACGCCTTGCGCCATGTCGTCACCGAGCTGCAACAGGGTCAGGGTTGCGGGCACGGCCTGGTGGGCATTTTCGAAATCGAAAAATAGACGGGACGCCGCCGTGATTGTTCTCGAGCAGGTCAGCAAAACGTTCGACGGCGGTTCGGCGCCCGCCGTAGACGGGGTTTCGCTCGAGGTGGCCGAGGGCGAAACGCTTGTCCTGCTGGGCTCTTCGGGCTGCGGAAAAACGACCACGCTCAAGATGATCAACCGTCTGGTCGAGCCTTCGTCCGGCACGATCACCGTTGACGGGCTCGACATCATGCGGCAAGACCCCATCGATCTGCGCCGTTCCATCGGCTACGTGTTCCAGGGAGTCGGGCTCATGCCGCATTTGAGCGTGGCGCGAAACGTGGAAATCCCCTTGCGTTTGCGCGGTACGCCCGCGAAAGAACGCCGCGCCCGCGCCGAAGCGCTGTTGAGACTGGTCGACCTTCCGCCCGAGACCTATGCCGAGCAGTACCCCGACCAGATATCCGGCGGCCAGCGCCAGCGCGTCGGCGTGGCCCGCGCGCTGGCGACGGACCCGAAATACCTGCTGATGGACGAGCCGTTCGGCGCGGTCGACGCGCTCACGCGCGACCGGCTGCAACAGGAACTGCTGGACATCAAGGCGCGCATCGGCAAGACCATCATCTTCGTTACTCACGACATCTTCGAGGCGCTGACGCTGGCCGACCGCATCGCCGTCATGCATCGGGGCCGTATCGAGCAGATCGGCGCGCCCGACGACATTCTGAAGCGGCCAGCGACCGCGTTCGTGCGCGAGCTGTTCGGCAAGCCGGCGCGCCAGCTTGGCCTGCTCGAAGGAGGCGCCTCATGAGCTTTTTCGCCTATGCGCTGGCCCAGCGAAGCTATCTGCTCGAAAAGATTGCCGAGCATGCGCTGCTGACCGGCGTAGCCACGCTGGCGGCCATTCTGATCGGGGTTCCCGTAGGCATCCTGATCGCCCGCCGCCCTTCCCTGCGCGGAGTCGCGCTGGGCGCGGCGGGCATCATGCAGACGATACCAAGCCTGGCCATGCTGGCTCTGCTGATGAGCCTGATGAGGACCATGGGCTGGCCCCCGGCCGTGACGGCGCTCATCCTTTACGCGCTCCTGCCCATTATTGTCAATACGCTAACGGGCCTGCGCGGGGTCGACCCCGACATCCTGGAGGCCGCCGACGGACTGGGAATGACCGCCAGCCAAAAGCTATGGATGGTCGAGCTGCCGCTGGCCGCGCCGGTCGTCATCGCCGGCATACGCACGGCGGCGGTCATGACCGTGGGCATTGCCACGCTGTCCACATTCATTGGCGCGGGCGGTTTGGGCGAACTGATTTGGCGCGGCATTCAAACGCCGCAAAACCCTCGCCCTCTTCTGCTCGGCGTCCTCACGGCCTCTCTGATGGCCTTGCTGCTGGGCGGTATGATCGGCATAATGGAACGAACACTCAAAAGGAGGTTGCGACAGGCATGAAAACACGTTGGAGAAACCATACCCTTCGAATGCTGCTGCGGACGGGAATCGGCGCGGCAACGCTGGCTGCGCTGACGGGCTGTTCGCGCGGCCGCGCAGACTCGGTGACGGTGGGCAGCAAGGACTTCACCGAACAGTTCATCGTCGCCGAACTCATGGCCCAGACGATCGAAGCGCGCACCGGTCTCGAAGTGCGGCGCCGGACGAATCTGGGCGGCACCATGATTTGCCACAACGCCCTGCGCCAGGGCGGCATAGACCTGTATGCCGAATATACGGGCACCGCCCTCAAGAACATTCTCGGGCTGGATGCCGAAACGGGCGATGCGGCCGATATTCTCCAGGCGGTCCGAGACGCCTACCGCCGCGATTTCGATCTCGTTTGGCTGACGCCGTTCGGATTCAACAACACCTATACCATCACCGTTCGCCGCGATTTCGCGGAAGAGCACAAGCTTGCCGCCATAAGCGATCTCGCGCCGATCGCGCACACGCTGAGCGCCGGTTTCACCGCCGAATTCGCCGTGCGCGAAGACGGCTATCCGGACCTGAAAAAGGCCTACGGATTCGAGTTCGGCTCCGCGCGCGACATGGACCCGAGCCTGATGTATCGGGCCGTTGCCGGCAAACAGACGGATGTCATCTGCGCCTTCGCCACCGACGGCCGCATTGCCGCCTACGATCTTGTCGTCCTGGAAGACGACCGCGCCTTCTTCCCGCCCTACGACGCCGCTCCCGTCGTGCGCGCCGACATCTTGCAACGCCATCCGCCATTGGCCGAGGCGCTGCACATGCTCGGGGGACTGATTGACGATGCGACCATGCGCCGGCTCAACCGCGAGGTGGACGAGAAGAATCGCGAACCGGCCGCCGTGGCACGCGAATTCCTCCTGTCGCAAGGAATCATTACGAAGGAATAACGGAAAGGAGAACGATCATGGCCGCCATTGCGGGATGCATGGGAAAAGGAAATCCGAGTGACTGCGTAACCGGCATGCTGGAAACCCTGCGCCACAGGGGACCGGACACCCGAAAACTGGAAAGCGGGCGAGCCGGCGCTTTCGGCGTCGGCGCCGCGAGCATTTCGCCGGAACGCGGCGACGGCTTCGCGTCGGACGGCGATGTGCTGCTTTTCTTCGACGGCGAAATTCATAACGAGCGCGGAAGCGGCGAATCGGACGCGGAGACGGCGCTGCGCATCTATCGGGATCGCGGCCGCTGTTTCGCCGCTCATCTGCACGGCGTCTTCGCCTGCGCCGTTCTGGACGGCGACGAACTCGTTCTCGCCCGCGACAGCGTCGGCGTGCGCCCCTTGTACTGGGGCACGGCCAACGGCAACACGCTTTGCTTCGCATCGGAAATGAAAGCGCTTGCGGGGCTGGCGAATAACGTGCAGGAATTGCTGCCGGGCACAACGTTCTCGTCGCAATCCGGCGTGGCCGGCTATCTTCCGCAAACGCCTGCTGTTGCCGTCCCCCGCCATTCCGCCGAAGCCATCGGCTTGGTGCGCGATACGCTCCTGAAAGCCGTCGAGCGGCGACTTGCCGACGGTGGCGCCGGCGCGTGCCTGCTCAGCGGCGGGCTCGACAGTTCCATCATCGCTGCCGCCGTCAAGGCGCTCGGCGCGAAGATGCCGCTGCTGACCGTTGGCTTCGAAGGCGGTTCTTCCGATGTCGAGAATGCGAAAATCATGGCCGAGCATCTCGGCTTCGAACATCGCATCGCCGAATTCAGCCAAGCCGACATCGAAGCCATCGTGCCGCAGGCGGTGCGCACCATGGAATCGTTCGACGAAGACTGCGTGAGCGGCACGATCGCCAATCTTTTCGCGTCGAAACTGGCGCGCGAGCACAGCATGTGCATCCTGAGCGGGGAAGGCGGCGACGAACTGTTCGGCGGCTACCACCTGCTCAAGGACCTGCCCTCGGACTCGGCCCGCCAGCGCATGATGCAGCGCCTGGTGGACATCGCATACAATACGGCCGTGCAAAGGCTGGACCGCTCCATGATGGCGCATTCCATCCACTATCGCACGCCGTTCATCGATACCGAAGTCATGGCGCTGGCCGCGCATGTGCCCGTCCCGTGGAAAATACGCGATGTCGGCAACGGAAAGCTCGTTGAAAAATGGATACTGCGCGAAGCGTTCAAAGACCTGCTGCCGGAACCGATCTATCGGCGCGACAAACTCCGGTTCTCGGGCGGGACCGGCGTGGACGGAATCATGGACCGGATCGCCGAAAAGAAACTCGAACCGAACGCCTTCAACGAACAGAGCCGCCGTACGCCGGGCGGGTACACCCTGAATTCGCCCAAGGAATTATGGTACTACCGACTGTTCAAGGACAATTTCCCCGACGATAGCTTCGAACAACTGGTCGGTCGCTGGGATCCCGGGAAATAGCCCGGCCGGCCCTTAGCGCCGGCCCCGTCTCCGCCCGGTTTTCTCGTCCTGTTCCTGGAGCTGGCGCATAAGCTCCTCGAAGGTGATGTCGGGCACGGCGGTTTTTCGATCGAGATCGGCCGGCTGGACAAGCTCGATGGACATCGCGCAACGGAAGCCGATAAACGGCGCGCCGATTTCGCCGCGGCGGCGACCGGGCCGGCAACCGGCTTGCAAGGCCGCATTGCGCGGATTGCCGCGCCGGAAAACAGAAAGGTTCTGGCGTGCGTCAAGATACGAGCCGCCGCGATAGACGCGGACCTGACGTTTCTTTCTGTCCTCGGTCTTTTCCGGTCCCTGCGGGTCCTTGATGGGCGAGGTCCAGTAGTATTCCGGATCGTAATAGTCGTAGACCCATTCCGCGGCATTGCCGGACATGTGATAGACCCCGTACGGGCTCACGTCCCGTTCCTTCCACGGCGGCTCGAACAGCTCCTTCGCCTTGGCCTGCAAAGCCCGGTTCGGCAGCAATTGGTCCACATCCCACGTCTCGTTGGGAATGACCGTCGGCGGCGGCGGCGGCAAATCCGCCTTCTTCACGCAACCGCCGCAGCCGAAACGCTTGGGCGGTTCCGGATGGCGGGGCGGATTCTGGCGGTCCATTTCCTGCCCGACGATTCTCCGGAATTCCGGCCAGTTGACCATGACGCGGTCCGGATTCTCTTCGCCCCACGGATACGTGCGGGCATCCATGCCGCGCGCGGCCTTTTCCCATTCCGCTTCGGTGGGCAAGCGCTTCATGCGGCCGCGTTCGAAATCCTGCCGGCCCAGCGCCCAGCGCGCGTAGGCGAAAGCGTCGAACCAGTCCACGCCGATTACCGGCTGGCGGTCGCGGCTCAAATGCGAGTGCGCCCAGCCGCGCGCATCGTGCTTCTTGAGCGGCGGCGCATCGGGATGCTGAAACCAGGATTCGCCCGTCGCTTTCACATGATCCACGAACTTTCGGTATTCCTCGTTCGTCACCTGATATTTGTCTATGAGAAACGGGCTCACGTACACGAGCCGCATCGGGAACGTGTCCCTTTTGGGATCGGCGCCGCGTTCGCCCATAAGGAAATAGCCACCGGGGATGTAAACCATTTCGTCCCGTTTTGGCGCGTCGGCCGGAATGTCCGCGCCTCGTTCGGCACGGCGGTAGGCCTCCATGGTGCGTTCCATCATACGCAGAATGAAGTGGAAATCCATTTTGCTCAACACCTCGTGCGCCGGCCCTTCCGTGCGTACCACCTGCGCGATCCAGAACTGGAGGAACGCCGTGACCTCGAAGGCGGCTTCGTCGAAGTTCTGCTCGTCGAGCAGCGTCGGGAGCCGGTCCTGCATAAGCTGAGGCACCTGGCGCGCGACTTCGCGCCGCTGATCCACCAGCCCGTTGTAGAAGTCTTGCACCTTCTCGTTCGTCCGGAAATCCTTGCGCTTGCGCAGCGTATCCATCTGCTCTGTGAACTGCTCGAAATTCCTGATGGAAGCCGAAACCGGCGGCAGCCAATCGTCGCCGACCCGTTCCATGCCGCTGGACACCTTGGCCAGCTCTTCCCCAAAAGCGTTCCGGCGCCTTTGAATCTCGTCGTATTGTTCGGCCCCCTTGGCCTTTTCCAGAAATTCGTCGAACAGGCGCAAGATACGCCGATATTCCTCGGCCGTGCGACTGGCGGCGGTTTCCGTCTCGAACTTCAGCAACTCGGCGGCGAAGAACGGCGTGACATCGGCCGACTTCATCTCGCGAATGTCGCTGCGGAATATGCGACGGGTCGCAAAAATGGTGTCCGTTTGCTGCACGCGAAGCGCCACTTGATCGTGCGTCTCCATCGTTACGGTTCCCTGCAGACGGGTTCCGTCTTTGAGCTCGATGACGGCCACCGCGCCTTTGGGAACCAGTGCGCGCGCCTCGTCCGACAGATCCTCGTGCCGCAAGGCGGCCGCGGCGGAAAGCGCGAAAACCGGCAGAGCGAGCGAAATGGCAACCATTCTTGTTTTCATGCGGGACATGGGCATACTCCTTTCCTCCATGCTGCCAAACCGTACACGAATCGCCGGGGTCTGTCAACGCCGGAAACAGCGAGGCCGGCAATTCGCATTATGACATCAGGACACGCCGCTGAAGCGGCGTGATAGCTTCCGGCTGAAGCCGGGACTCTGACAAAACGAGCCGGAGTGCCGCCTTTAGGCGGAAGCTCTCCGGGGCTTTAGCTCCCGGCAGATACAGTTTGTTGCCATAAACAGAATGGCTGCAGCGAAACCGGCGGGATCGGAGAGAACGATCGCCTCAGAACGGATTGTAGCGGCGATCCAGCGAAAAGGCGTTCTCCGTATGGCGCAATTCCGGGCTGCCCATGTCGGGACTGCCCACGACTTCGACAATGTCGAACCGGACATAGGGCGGCGGCTGTTTCAAGCGCCGCCGATAGCGGACGGCCGCGCGGGACATGGCCAGGCGCTTGGCGCGGTTCACGGCATCGGCCGGCCGGCCGAAATCCTCCTGCTCGCGGGACTTGACCTCGACAAACACGAGCGTGTCGTCGTCGAGCGCGACCAGGTCGAGCTCGTCGCGGCGGCCGACACGCACGCGGCGATCCACGATGCGACAGCCTTTGCGTTTCAGCAAGCGCTCCGCTTCCTGTTCGCCCCACAGTCCGGTGGCGGCGGCCGTTCTGTCAGATCCGGTTTTCATGGCGGGTGCGCAGATCGAACGCCTCGCGTACCGGCCGAAACGAACGGCGGTGCGCGGGACACGGCCCGTATTCGAGCAAAGCCCGGACATGCGCGCGCGTTCCATACCCCTTGTGCAGGGCAAATCCGTAGCGCGGATGCAGGCGGTCGAGCTTGAGCATGAGACGGTCGCGCGCGACCTTGGCCACAACGCTGGCCGCGGCAATGGAGAGGCTTTTGCCGTCTCCGCCGACGATGGCGTCGGACGGAGCCGGAAGGTCGGGCACCGGTCGGCCGTCCACCAGAATGCGTTCGGGAACGAAGGGGAGGCCGGCCAGCGCGCGGCGCATGGCCAGATGGGTGGCGCGCAGGATGTTGCGCTCGTCAATTTCGGCCGGTTCGGCCAGGCCGACGGCGGCATGAACATGCGGCGACCGACACAGCACATCGTTGAAACGCTCGCGCTGGCTTTCCGAGAGGCGCTTGGAATCCGTCAGCCCGGCCAGCACGCCGTGCCGCTCGGCTTCCGCGAATGCGCGATCGAAAACGACGGCCGCCGCCGCCACGGGACCGGCCAGCGGCCCGCGCCCGGCCTCGTCCACGCCGGCCAGCCGGGTCACGCCCGCTTCCCAGTATGCGCGTTCGAATTCGAGCAAACGTGACTCCTCGGTCTCCAGGCGAGAGACTGTCGGCGCTAGGCCTTCTTTTTCGACCGGGGCTCTCGCGCCTTTTCCTTCAGGCGCGCTTTCTTGCCGACGAGCTCGCGCAAATAGTAAAGCTTGGCGCGGCGCACATGCGAGGAACGTTCGACTTCGACGCGGGCGATATGCGGGGAATGCAAGGGAAAGACCTTTTCCACCCCGACCCCGTGCGAAACGCGGCGCACGGTGAAGCTTTCGCGAGCGCCGCCACTGTTCATGGCGATGACGGAACCCGAGAACACCTGAATACGCTCCTTGTCGCCTTCCTTGATTTTCTGATGCACCTTGACCGCATCGCCGATCGCCAGCGAAGGCAGGCCTTCGGCCCGCATGTTCTCGGCTTCAATCAATTGTATGCCTTTCGCCACCATGGCTCATTCTCCTTTTCCGTTGTTTGTCTCCATGAGGTCCGGCCTGCGCGCGCGCGTCCGGCACAACGCCTGCTCGTTCCGCCAGCGAGCGATCGCGGCATGATCGCCCGACAGCAAGGCATCCGGCACCTTGCGCCCGCGAAACTCGGCGGGGCGCGTATAGTGAGGATATTCGAGCAAGCCGCGCGAGAACGATTCCTCGCATGTCGCCTCCTCGTGCCCCAACACGCCGTCCAGCAAGCGCACGGTCGCGTCAATCACCACGGCGGCAGGCAATACGCCGTTGGTCAGCACATAGTCGCCTATGGACAGTTCGTCCGTGGCCAGCCCCTCGCGCACGCGTTCGTCCACACCCTCGTAATGTCCGCAAATGAAAACCACATGCCGTTCCCGGGCCAGTTGCGCGGCCACCTCCTGATCGAAGCGCCGACCCTGCGGCGTCATCAGCACAATGCGCGATTCCGGCGTGCGCACCGACTCGACCGCATCGAAAATGGGGCCGGGTATCATCACCATGCCCGGTCCGCCGCCATACGGTCGGTCGTCCGTGCTGCGGCGGGCGTCCGTGGCGAAATCGCGCAGGTTAACTGTCCCGAAACGCACCAGCCCCTTTTCAACCGCGCGTTTCAGAATGCTTTCCCGAAGAAATCCATCGAGCATCCCCGGGAATATGGTGACGACATCGATCCGCAACGGCGCAACCATGGCATGTTCCCGTCCGCACCCGGCCGAACGCGTCCGTTCAACGGACGGAGCCGACACAAGAAGCGCGTCTGTTCTCAAGCGCCGGTCGGCGCAGGCTCCCGGGACTTGGCCGCCTGTTTCACCAGCGTCCTGGCCGTTCCGCTCAACTGGGCGCCTTGCGCAAGCCAGTATTCGACACGGTCCGTTTTCAGCTTGAACGTCTCGCCTTTGCGCCGGGGATCGTACCAGCCGAGTATTTCGATGAAACGCCCGTCCCGGGGCGATGTCGCGTCCGCCGCCACCAGCCGGTAGCAGGGGCTGTTGTTCATTCCTTTCTTCGTGAGCCTGATTCTGACCGCCATAAAGTTCTCCCGTATTACTCGAACAAAGGCTGGGATAGTAGAGGTTCGCCTGCCGGAACGCAAGCTCGGAAAAACGTTTTTTTTGCGAACGTCAGCCTTGAGGCGCTTCGGGTGGAGCGCTTTGCGCGGAACCCGAAGTCGTCGAGGCTTGGCATTGTTATGCTCAATGGCGAGAAGCGTAACTCGAAAAGGCAGAGTTTCCACGCATGTCTGTGGCAACCGTTCACGGGCATACGTGTTAAGCTAAGCGCAACGTTTTGCGTGTTCTGGTTCTGAGATTTCTGAGACTGGACAGCCATACCGCGAGATTTCACGCACGATCTCAACCACGCTGGACGAAGCAGTTCG
>SLKS01000231.1 GCA_007134465.1 Kiritimatiellia bacterium
CCGCATCTGTGGGAAACGGCCCCGGACGATTTCATGGGCTGGATGAACTACGGGGACCTGATCTGGACGTTCGGATACTGCTCCCTCTACTACGGCTGGCCGTACGCGATGCTGACGCATTGGCTGCGGCTGGGCGACCGCGCCTTCATGAACGTTGCCGAGGACATGGTGCGGCACCGGTACGACATAGACCAGTACCATGTCGAGGATACGGCGACCTGGCTCGGCGGGTTCCAGCGGCTGGAACGCGGTCAGCACGGGCACTTGTCGCGCCAGGAGAAAATTCGGGGCCGAAACACGTCCTGGGAAGGCAACGCCCGGCCCAGCCACACCTGGAACCGGGGGCTGCTGCTGCACTGGGCGCTGACGGGCGACACGCGCAGTATCGAGGCCGCCCGCCAGAACGGCCGGGCCTTCTACCGCTTCTTCTACGTTCAGCACAGGCTGGGGGAGCGCGACGAGCTGCCCTGGCCGGAATACCGTACGCCGGCCTGGGCCATGGACAACTGGCTGGCGCTCTACGAATACACGGGCGAGCCCGAATGGCTGGAGCGGGCGAACGAGATTTTCAGCAAGACGCTGCTGGCCATGGAGGAGGCGAACGGGCGACAGGGGCATATTCTCGAAGGCGGCCGCCAGACGGCGCAATTCGTCAGCTATGTCGTCGAGCCGGTCTGCCGCCTGCATCATTGGACGGGGCGCAAGGACGCGGCCCTGTTTCTGGACCGGGTCTTGCGCTGGCAGCGGGCCGCAGGCTCGTCGCGCGGGTTCGAGAAGAACGGGCTCTACTGGCCGACAATCTGGGTGTCGGGCGTCTGGACCGAGCCGCCGGACGAGACGCAACCGGCCGACTCGGCGCACATTCACTACAGCATCGCCTTCAGCGACGGCTACGCCTATCTGGGGCATGTGCTGCGCGACCGCGCTCATCGCGATTTCGCCCGGCAACTGTTCCGGGAATACATGTTCTATTACGGAAAAGATGCGGACGGCGTGCCGCGCGAGGCGCGCACACCGCTGGGCTATCATAATCGGCGCTCCGTATTCCTGTCCCTCCCGAAAATCCATGCCTTCAACGGCCGCTACGGCCAGCTTCTCATGAGCGTTCAGGAAGGGCTTTAAGACGCGGGCTGCTGCCCGCAACCCAAGTGTGTGGGTATGTGGGTTTGGGAGTATGCGAGTTTCCCACACACACTCACGCACTCACACGCTCACAAACAATGCCGCCTCCAATTTCAGACTTCCCGACCTCGCGGGAAAATGACTTGGCACTGTTTTAGACCGTGGCACGGGCATCTTGCCCGTGTTTTCTCGGCATTAACCATGGGCGAGACGCCCATGCCACGAAAAATTCGACAAGTCATTTTCCCATGGGGTAGCGGTTGTTCATCTCCAGCGGAAGAATGCGGGGACGCCTATTCACGGATTTGGCGGGCGAGTTTGCGCAGATCGATGACGAGCGCGAAGACGGCGGTTTCGACCTGGCCGGATTCGTCGGGCATGTCGGCGACCAGTACGTTAAGCCTGTGGACGGGATCGTATTCCAGATTGTAGTTCATGCCCATGGGAAAGGGAAGCGTGGCGTCGGGAAGCGGCGTCCAGGCGTCGGCGCCCATATCGTAGAGCCAGGTTTCGGCCACGCCGGTGCGCCGGGCGCCCTTGTCGTCCGGCGTGCGCGGGTCCACGACCACCACGGTTCGGCCGACGGTCGGGTCGAAGCTCATGGGGGCATGCTGATCCTTGGGCGGGCGCAAGCCCGGCGTGGGCATCATGGCATGTTCGCCGGTCGCGGGCCGATAGACGACGATGTCGTTGGCGTTCTGGTTCGAGCCGAATACGACCAGGGCCTTGTGCCGGGAATCGTACACGGCGTTGTTGTGCCAGCCGAACAGGGCTTTGCCGTCCACCCGATGCCATGCGCGCGGCTCGCCGCGCAATTCCCAGATGCCCGGTCCGCCATAGCCGATAACGACGCCCCGGTCGGAATCGTAGGCCGCGGCGTACGGAAAGAAATGCATGGGCTTGCCGTCGAGCGGGCGCCAAACCTCCGTTGCCAGGGAGTATATCCACGTGGGATGCCGCTGGACATCGTTCCAGACAGGCTCGAGCACGTCAGTGAAACGGCCCGGCCGCATGTGCGCGGGCCACGAGCAGACAACCATCTCGTCGCGCGCCGTATCGTACACGAGCGCGCCGAACGTGTGCATGGCCCACGGGTTTCGTCCATCGGGGCCGGCAACCGGCAGCCCGTCGTCGTTGGCGCGATAGGTAGTCCAGTCGTCTTCGGGATAGGGCGTGGACCAGGTCAGCGACTTCATGTCGAAGAAGAACGGATTGTTCTTCCAGTCCACGCCGTCCGGCGTTTTGGGCGCCGGGTCCGGGAGTTTGTCGTGCGTATCGCTGCCGAACAGAATCAGGCGGCCGCGCCGGCAGTCGAACGCGCTGCCGCCATGCCGCTGGCGGGTGAACCGCACCTCGTCCCCCTCGCTTTGGCGGTGGAGCAGAACCCATCGGTTCGGCTCGGTGTTCTTCAGGATGGTGTCCAGCGGAGTACGGTCAGGCGTGGCGCAGCCGGACGACAATACAGCGACGATGGCGACGGCGAAGAATGCGATTTTTTTTGCGGCTGTTGACATGGCGAAGCCTTTCCGATGGTTGTATGCGAGGAATACAGGCCCATACCCTGCCATGTTGCTCGCCGGGAGGCAAGGGAAATTGGAGATGGCCCGCTATGGCTTATTCGCCCCTGCGTTGGCAAGCAGAATCTTGCGGCGCCAGACGAGCAGCAGGCCGCCATAGGTCAAGGCTCCGGCGGCGATGGCCGCGCCGACGGCGATGGCCTGCCGCGCTTTCAAAGCGGCACCTTCGCCACCAACGCTCCAGGCTTCGAGGCTGGCATGCGTGCCGGCGGCGGCCAGCGCCATGAGCGCGGCGGCCAGGCAGGATACCAGCGCCGTGCGCGCGAATGCGCGCCAATCGAGCGAGCCGATTCCGCGTTGCAGGAGCCAGAGCAGAACGGCGCAGTTGGCCACACTGGCCAGCACGGTGGCGCAAGCCAGGCCCGCATGCCGGAAGTCGGCAGGCCACGTCAGGATAAAGAACACGTTCAGCACGAAATTCAGGCCGGCGGCGGCCATGCCCACGCGTACAGGCGTGCGCGTGTCCTTGAACGCGTAGAAGGCGGGGACCAAGGCTTTATAGGCGCCGAACACAAGCAAGCCGGGCGCGTAGAACAGCAGGGCCCGCGCCGTTTGCAGCGTGGAGGCGGAATCGAATTGGCGACCGGGCCATTCGTACACGAGCTGCACGATCGGGCGGGCGAGAACCATGAGCCCGACGGCCGCCGGAATCAGCACGGCGAACAGGCCGGCCAGCGAATGGCCCAGCGTATGACGAATGCGGTCGCGTTCGTTCGAAACCGCCTGTCGCGAAAAGACGGGCAGCAGCACGGTGCCCAGCGCCGTGCCGAATACGCCCAGCGGGAGATAGACCAGAATGACGGCGAAATCGAGGGCGGCCGGCGCCCATTCGGCGACCCACAGGGCCAGAAACCCATCTACAAGCACATTGATCTGAAACACGCCCATGCCGAGAGCGGCCGGACCCATGGCGCGAAGAACGGCCTGCACCTGCCTGTCGCGCAGGGTAAACTTGACCGGCAGCCGAAGCCCGATCTTGGCCAGCACGGGAAGCTGCGCCAGAAGCTGAAGCGCGCCTGCCGCCAGTACGCCCCAGGCCACGCCGAATATGCGTTCCTCCGGCGCGTCCCCGAACCGCGGGCAAACCCAGAGCAGGACGGCAATCCAGACGATGTTCAGCAGCACGGGCGAAAAGGCCGGCATGGCGAAATGACGGAAAGTGTTAAGCAGCGCCATGCAAAAGGCGAACAGGCAGATGAAGAACAGATAGGGCAGCATAATCGTCAACAGCGAAAGAAACAGGGCGGCCTTGTCGCCCGGCGCCGCGCCGAACCGAATCGCCAGCAGCACGAGCATGCCGCCGCCCGCCAGCATGGCCAGGGTCGCCGCCAGCAAGGAACCCATTCGCCCGGCCAGCCGGTCGGCCTCTTCCTTGCCCCGGGTTTCCAGCGTTTCGGCGAAGACCGGGATGAACGCGGCCGACAAGGCGCCCTCGCCGAACAGGCGCCGGAACAGGTTGGGAACTTTGAAGGCCAGCACAAATACCGATTGCGCCAGCGACGTGCCGAAAAACGAGGCCATCAGGATGCTGCGCGCCATGCCCAGCGCCTTGCTGGTCGCCGTGCCCAGCGCGACAACGCGCGCGGCGGGAAATGTGCGGTCATTGGAAATCATGGACGGTGAAAGAATCTATCCTGTATGATGCGAGATGCACAAGAAAAAACAGCCATTCGCATTATGACGGGCGCATCCCTGATTCATTGACCAACAATGGAGGATGACGGGAGAATCGTCCTCGGTGAGCGGAGCGAACGCCGCTCGTTCTCGTCCTCGACAAAGCTGACGGGAGAAATCGAGGACGAGAACGAGAACGACGACGAGGACGATAGGTCGGCAATCGCGGATGCACCCCATTATGACGCCGTCCCCCGCGACCTTACTTGTCCGCCGTAGTTTCCGAACGAAGGCGGGCGTCGCGGGAACGGGAGATTGGGGTGGAAAGGCGCGCTTTTCCACCCCAATCTCAGGCTCCTGCCGCACGAGGCGGCAGGGGGCCTATCCGCGCCATCCCGTTCCACTGTTCCATAGGATGACGGCGGCGCCAGAACCGTCATGCCGAGCTTACCGAGGGATCGCGGGCGAGCAGGCGGGCGATGCGCCGGTCGGCGGCGGGCATGGGGAAATCGGCGAGCTGCGCGGGCCGGACCCAGCGCACGGCCTCGTGCGCGCGAAGAAGCGGGCGGCCGGCGACGAGCCGGCAACGCAGCGCGCGCAAAACGATGCCGAAATGGCTGAACGCGTGCCGGACCGTTGCGATGGTTTCCAGCGGTTCGATTTCGACGCCAAGCTTTTCGCGCATCTCGCTGATCCAGACGCGATAGGGCGTCGGGGCGCTGCGCCAGGGCATGGGCTCGCGGTGGCGGTCGAACCAGCGCAGCAAGGCGGACACCCAGAGTTCGCGTCGAGCAGCATTCATCTTAAGGCGGGCGGCGCCCGCAACCCAAAAGAATTGAACAGAAGTAAACGAAGGGAACAAAGAAGGGCGGGCACACTTCGTTTCCTTCGTTATCTTGAGCGAAGCGGGTGTGTCACGTCCTGATTTCCGTTTGACACTTTTTGGTTGTTAATAGAGATGGTTTTCATAACACAGACTTCCGAGGCAGAGCGGAGACCAGGCCCCCGGCGTGGGCCGAGGCCGACGCTGCG
>SLKS01000144.1 GCA_007134465.1 Kiritimatiellia bacterium
ATTTCGCATCGATGATCGCAATTGGATGGGGCAAGACGATGCGGATATCCGCTTGCGGGAAGACCTGATCGCTCTGCTTGCGGATTGGGGTGTTTTTCTGGACGTGAACCTGTACCGGGATGCGCTGCTGCACTTGACCATCGGCGCGAACGGATGCGTTCAGCCGGTCGAAATCCGTGTCAACGACCGTATCGTCGGCACACACCCTATGAATATGTTGCGCAACGGTTCTGCTTGGCACATTTCTTCTCTTCGCGAATCTTTATGCGGGTACGAGACGCATCTTCTGCGTCTTCTATGCCACACCACGCTCGAAAGGATGCACTGGATCAATCTTGACCATCGCAACGTAACCCTACAAACCTTGACAAAATGATTCTGTCACAAAGAACTCGATAAGGTTGTTTCGCGCGGGGAGGTTGGATCAAGGGGATATGACAGAATCATTTAGGACAGAATCATTTAGGACAGAATCATGGGGTGAGCATGCTCGTTAATTTCTGTTTGCTTTCCATGACAAAATGATTCTGTCCTCCATGATTCTGTCATAAAAAACTCGACAAGGTTGGTTCCGCGCGGGCAGGCTGAATCAAGGAGAATGACAGAATCATTTAGGACAGAATCATGGGGGAATTCCCCCGTTAAATTCTGCTTGCTTTCCATATTTAACGCGATTAATTAGCCGTCAACTCCACTATTATCGGAGGCTTTATGGACGAAAAAACGAAAGAACTGATCGCCATCGGCGCCGCCATCACGGCGCATTGCCAGCCGTGCCTGACGTTTCATGCGAACAAAGCGAGGGAGATTGGGCTGACCGACGAGGAGATACGCGAAGCGATCGCTGTCGGGCGCCTGGTCGAACAGGGCTCCATGAACGCCATGCGCGAGTTTTCGGACGGCGTAACGCGAAAGGCATGAGACGAATGAAGCACAAGAAAACGAAACTGCTGTTTCTTTGCACGGGCAATTCCTGCCGCAGCCAGATGGCGGAAGGCTGGGCGCGCGCGCTGAAGGGCGATACGATCGAGGCATGGTCCGCCGGCATCGAGACGCATGGGCTCAATCCGTTGGCGGTCAAGGTCATGGCCGAGGCGGGCGTGGACATATCCGGGCAGGAATCCAAGACGACCGAAGCGGTCAAGGCTGTTCCTTTCGACTATGTCGTGACCGTCTGCGGGCACGCGCGCGAGACCTGTCCTCTCTGGCTGGGCGACAAGGCGAAGGTCGTGCATGCGGGCTTCGAGGATCCGCCCGCGCTGGCCCGCAACGCGCGCAGCGAGGAGGAGGCGCTTGTCCATTACCGGCGCGTGCGCGACGAGATCCGCGCCTTTGTCGAAACCCTGCCTCCGGAATCCGAGTAGAGCTGTTTTGTTTTCCGTGGTTTGTCAGCCGACGCCGACGGGAATATCGGTGAGCGCCTGCACGGCGTGCGCCCATTGGGCGACCGTATCCGGTTCGGGGAATTCCCTGGGCATGTTCGCGGAATCGAGTCCGATCCGTTCGGCTTTCGACACGCCCATCGGATGATAGGGCATGAGTCGGATTCCTTCGATTCCGCGTACGCGTCTGGCCAGAGCGGCGAGGCCGCGCCAGTGCCCGTCCCGATCGTTCCAGCCGGGAACGATCGGGCAGCGCAATTCAAGACGCGCGCCGGCGGCGGCCAGCCGCGACAGATTGGCTACGATCGGCTCCAGCGGCACGCCGGTCCCCGCCCGGTGCCGTTCCGAATCGCTTTCCTTGATATCGAACAGGACCTTGTCGGCCAGCGTGGCCACCTCGCGCAAAACGGACCCATCGGCATAGCCGCTCGTCTCGAGGCAGGCGGACAGACTCGCCTGTTTCGCCGCGCGCAAGAGCGCCGCCGCGAAGGCCGGTTGCGCCAACGGCTCGCCGCCCGACAAGGTCAGGCCGCCGCCCGTGGCTTCGTAAAACGGCCGGTCGCGGACCGCTTCGGCGATCAGGCTCTCCACGTTGGTCTCGCGCCCGATCGTTTCCAGCGCGGCGGCCGGACACGCCTCGGCGCACGCGCCGCAGCGGCGACAGCCCGCGCGCTCGTAGACATGGCGGTCGTTCTCCATCCGGTGGCAGTTCATCTTGCAAGCGGTCAGACATGCCCCGCAATTCAGGCACAAGCCGGGTGCGTATCCGATGTTCGGCACCCGGCATTTCGATTCGGGATTATGGCACCAGAAACAATCGAGCGGACAACCCTTGAGAAACACGACCGTCCGGATGCCCGGTCCGTCGTGAACCGAAAACCGCTGCACATCGAACACCGTGCCGGTCATGGCCTCTCTCCGTACCGGCCCTGTTCCGTACGCGCGATGATCATGTCCTGCCATTCCCTGGACAGAGTGGCGAAACGCGCCGACCAGCCGGACACTCGCACAGACAGGTTCGGATAGCGGTCCGGATGCGCCTGCGCATCGCGCAGGACGTCGTTGTCCACCACATCCGTTTGCATGAACATGCCGCCCAGGCGGACAAAGGCGCGCAGGAGTCCAACCAGCGCCGTTCGGCCGGCCTCTCCGGCAACGGCCGACGGATGGATTTTCAGATCGAGCGCGGTTCCGCCCGGCAGGCGACTGTAATCGAGCGAGCAATGCGAACGGATCGCGGCGCTCGGACCGCGCCGGTCGGCGCCGGGCGTTGGCGAAAGATTGGGCGCCAGAATCGCGCCCCGTTTCTGGCCGCTGGCCGTGGCCGTCCGGTGCGGCAGAAAGACCGAGCCTTCGCGCCCGAACGTGCTCACGCCTGCCGGTCGCAACACGCCGTGCCGCTCGCGCCGCGCGCCGACCAGATCCGTGTAGTCGTTGAAGACGCGCGCCAGCATGGCATCCGCCTCGGCCCGGTCGTTTCCGTAGAACTCGAACCGCGTCAGAATGCGCCGACGCAAGGCTTCCTGGCCCGCCCAATCGGATCGCACGATGGCAACCAGATCGGACAGGGGCAGCGTCTTCTCCTCGTAGACAAGCCGCCGTACAACCAGCAGACTGTTAGCGACATCCGGCAGGCCGCCGGCATGCGGCGAACGTACGGTGTACACCGGACCGCCTTGCAGATAGCTGCGCGCGCGGCCGATGCAATCCTCCACCAGCAAGGAAAGCAAAGGGCAGGGCGTATCGGAAAATGCCGACGCATCCGTCAGTCGCTCGATCTGCCGTTCGAGCCGATGATGGAAATCGGCATACAGCGCTTCGAAATCGGGATAGTCGCGCCGCGCGCCGTCCGGGCGGGCATGCGGCGCCCATTCGTCGCATTCGATCTTGCGGCGCCGTTCGTCCGGCTCCGGGCGAGTCAGCCCCAGCGTTTCCTGCAGCAGCAAGGCGTCGAACGGCTGATAGCCGAAACTGGTCTTGCCGGGAACCAGCAGCTCCCAACAGCCGTCGTTGGCATAGTTACGCGCCTCCGGCAGCGGATAGCCGAACTGCGCGAGCACGGGCACAATGCGATCGTCGTTGTATGCCGCCACAATGCCCCCGCCCAGCCGCTGCAGATCGGCCATCCGCCGCAGCAGCCGTTCCGGCGTCCGCGAGGACAACCGGACGGCAATCGGAAAATCGGCTATGCGCAATTCCTCGACCACGTCGAGAACCAGATCGGTGACGGCATTCAGCACGGGCAGGCCCTGTTCGTCCACACCGGCCAGCACGATGTTCTGATAGTACTGGGCGTCGCCGCTGCCCCGTCCTTCCGCCGTGATCCATTCGCAGCCCTTGATCCAGAAATGCGCCAGCAGCTCGCGCGCCTCGTCCAGTGTCGTGCGGCCGGCCGCCACATCGCGCTCGAGAAACGGCCCCAGCATCTTGTCCATGCGCCCGATGCCGCTCCAGTTGCCGCACAGCCGCTGGAAATTCCACAGCAACCACAAGGCCTGTACCGCCTCCCGAAACGTGCGCGGCGGATGTTCGGGCACGGGCCGCAAGGCCACCAGCACAGCGGAGAGTTGACGGCGTTCCCCGTCGCGTGCCGCAGCCATCCGCCGTTCCAGCTCCGCCACATGCCGCGCATGCCAATGGCGCGCCGCTTCGAGACAAAGCCGCATCGCCTCCAGAAAATCGCGCTCGCCAGCATCGAGGCCGTTGTCGGCCAGACGCGTCTCGATTCGGCGGCGCACCCCCCGGTATCCGAACCGCAGCGCCATCTCGAAGCCAAGCGTCGTGTGGCTGATCGAACGATACGGCGTCAACGGAACTTCATGCCGCATCGCCTCGCTCACGGTCGCCGCCCCTGCCAGTTTCTCGCCCGGCAGAATGCGCAGCGGGGCGCACGCGGCAATCCGGCGCACGGCCTCCGCATACAGCCGGTCGGGGGTCGGTCCGCTGTCAACGAAATCGGCGGACAAACCGAATTCGGCCGGCCTTACGCTCCGCCCCACCTCGCCGGACATATACAACTCCGCCAGCCGACGCGTCTCCTCGCTCAGCCTGCGCACAGACTCCGATACGAACCCGCCGCCTTTGTTCATGTCAAACTCCTTGTGGGCCTTGTCGCTTGGCGCTGGATGCGCAACCCTTCTAACAAAGAACCAAGAACAAGGAACTATGAACTCCATTTCTTAAACATTTGCATGAAAGCAGTCTTATTTCCATTGACAATCTAGTTTATTTCATATACAAAGCTATCTTTTCGGGGAAGGGAGGCTATGCCGACGAGTTCGTTTTGGGAATCTTTGGCGCCGGACGAAGTGAGGGTCGTTCAATTCGACGCGGGCCAGTTCGATTCCGTCAAGCGCGGCTGGGTGCATGTCAAAACGTGTGCGCACATCATCTTCGCGCAGGCGTTGCAGGGCCGTTACGAAATCGAATGCGGCGACGGATGGCGGGCCGATCTTGCGGAAGGCGAAGCGTTTCTTGTGCCGGCCCATTTGTCGCTGCGAATCGCGCATCATGGCGATCCGCGCGATGGGTATCGCATGCGGGCGCGCTGGTTGCACGCGCGCTACGCCATGCGCGGTTTTCCGGACGTCACGGCCTTTCTCGAATTGCCGTTGCGGGTTTCCGAAGCCGACAGCGCTGCGCTGGGCGCCATCGCCGAAGAGATGCTGACGGCGAACGAATGCGGGTCGCTGGCCGCGTTGGCGCGCCGCCAGGAGCTGGCCTATCGCGCCTTGCGCCATGTATGCGCGCTGGCTCCGCTCAAAAGCGGGGCGGCGGATCTTCTTCGTCACCGGAATCGAATCGGACCGGCGCTCTTGCGCATGGAGACCGCGCTGGCGGAGCGACTGTCCGTCGCGCAACTGGCTCGCGAGACCGGGCTTTCGCCAGCCCGGTTTCATGCGTTGTTTGTTCGACTCGTTGGCTGTTCGCCCATGAAATA
>SLKS01000383.1 GCA_007134465.1 Kiritimatiellia bacterium
CGCGAATGGTCAGCGCGACGCCTTCGGCCAGGAACTGGCGGCGGGCGGCGGCCAGGGCGTTTTGATCGAGCATGTTGCGGGCGGCGGGTGTGCCGGTGCCGCAGCCGCGCAGGAACAGGGCGGCGAGGATGAGGGCGAGAGCGGCGAAGAGGAATGGTTTATGGTTAATGGGTGATGGTTGAGGGGGGGAGGAAGAAGAATGGTTGATGGGTGATGGTTGATGGCTGAGGGAAGAGGCGGCGGGTTTGTCGGACGGGTCGGACAGGTCCGACTTGTCCGACGAGGAAAGCGGAGCCTGGAAGGATGCAGGGGAAGGTTGCGACGGTTTCGAAGGCAAGCTGGAAGCTTGCGCTACTTTGGAGGGCGGACGACACGGAGGTCGTCCCTCCAAAGAAACGGGCGGCACATCGGGTTGTTTGATTTTGGTGCGGGGGGGCGCGCCTTCGGCGAGATTCCTCGCTGCGCTCTGAATGACAGAGAGGGTGCTCGGAATGACAGTGCGGTTTGGAGCGGGTTGTGGCGGAGCGTGCTCGGTTTCGGAGAATTCCACGGCGATGCGGGTGTCGCCGATTTGGATTTGCGAGCCGGAGACCAGTGCGGCGGGAACGGAAAGCGGGCGACCGTCAAGTTCGGTGCCGTTGGTGGAGTCGAGGTCTTCGAGAAAAATGCCCTCGTCGCGGAAGACGATGCGGCAGTGTTCGGAGGAAACGACAGGGTCGGGCACGGCCAGGCCGAAGGTCGGCTGGCGACCGAGAACGAGGGTTTCGGCAACGTCCAGAGACTGGCCTTCAAACGGACCGGAAAGAAAACGGAGGCGGACAATCATTCAGCAGCCTCCCGGATTGGCGCTGAGAATGAAAGGCCGAAACGCGAACGCCCGCCCTGCCCTATCGTTCGATAAGGTTGCGATTGTTTTTGCGAAGGCAAGCAGGATGCTTGCGCTACTTTGGAAGGCGGTGGGCTGGGAAACGGGCGGCGGGCTTGCCGGCGCGCGACAGTCAGCGAACGGGAAGAGAGGTGAGTGAGTGAGTGAGTGAGTGAGTGAGTGAGTGAGTGAGTGAGTGAGTGGGACGATGAGACGATGCGTTCATGGCGTAAATTCCGCAGAATGAAACTCTCCCGTTAAAAACAAAGCAGGGCCTATAGCGTCTTTGTTCTGGCAAGTCAACCAATTAATTGCCAATTAATTTCCATAACTTCTTGACCCCGTTGGAAAATGATTTGGCGTTCATTCATGTCATGGCACGGGCACACGCTACGCCGAAAGGCTTCGGCGGCAGGTCTTGCCCGTATTTTCCCGTTATTCACCATGGGCGGGACGCCCATGCCACAAATAATGGCACCAAAGTATTTTCCGGAAACCAAGGACAAATCCATGTCGGGATTCAGGACGTCTGAAGGCTGGCGGGGGGAAGCCTGCGTCGGCGATGTCGGCTACTCGTTGGCCGGGTCAGATTCGTCGGCAACGTCCGGGATTTTCACCCATGCGCGCAGGGCACGCACGCGCGCGAAGGCGGCTTGCGCTCCGGCATGGTCGCCCAGTTTCATGCGCAGCATGCCCGCCTGATACCATAGCCGGTAGTTTTCCGGGTCGCACTCGGAAGCGCGGGTCAGGCATTGTTCGCCCCATGCGACAGTTTCGCTCGTATTGAGCATGCAGGCCCGCCGTCCGAGCGAGTACCAGGCATGCCAGGAAGAAGGAGCCCATACCGTCGCCTGCGCCAGATCGTCGGCGGAACGCCGGGTCAGCCGGACTGGATCGTCCGATTCGGCGATGGCCCGGTATTGCGCCAGCGCCAGAACCAGTATGGCAAGATGGAGCAGCCCCAGCTTACGGGCATGGCGGGAGAGCAAGGGGGTGTGTCCGCCAATGGCCACCAAGATCGTGTCGGCATCCGACAGCGTCAATCCGACAAGCGCGGCCAGGGTCAAGGCGTAGAGGGGAATGCGCGCGGGGAAATCCACAGTCGCATGCGCGGCGGCGGCGGCAACGGCGCCGACCGCAGCGATTACGACCCAATCGTCGGACGCGACATCCAGTATTCTGGGCCCTGCCCTTTTGGCCAGCGCCAGCCAGAGCAGCGCGATCAGCAGCGTCCCGACGATCCCGACTTCGGCAAGGGTCTGAATGTATTCGTTTTCGGCATGCAAGACCGATCCGCTGCGCGAATCGCGGCGAACTTGGGGCTGGACGACGCGGAAGGCGTTGAGTCCGGCTCCGGTCGCCGGATACTGTCGCCATACGGCGGCGGCGTCGCGCCACAGTTCCATGCGCGTCCGCGCGCTGCTTTCCGTTTCGGGCGAACCGACGCTGCGCAGACGCGCGCGCAGCGCCGGCGCAGGCAGCGTGCCGGCCAACAGAACAACAAGCGCGGCCGCCATGGCACACATGGCCGGCCGGGACCGGCCGCGGACCAGCAACAGTACCGTGCCGGCGGCCAGTCCGATCAGCCACGAAACCATGCCGCCGCGGGAGAAGGAAGCGAATACCGCCGCGCTCATGATCAGCAGGACGGCGGCCGACAACGCCGCGCGCAGCGGGCGCCGGTCCATCGCGTCGCGCAGCATGAGGGCAAGGGCGGCTGGACAGAGGATGGCCAGAAAGCCTGCCAGGTGATTGCGGTTCTCGAAGCTGGCCAAAGGCGGCTTGGGCGATTCGGCTACGGGCAGGAACCAGAGCAGTGTTTCGCCTTGCGGCCAGACGAACAGCGACAGCAAGGCGGCGGCGCCCACGCCCGCGCCGAGCAGCGTCAGCAGGCGGATCATGCGCGGCTTGCCGCGCCCGGGAATGCGCGCGGACATGGCCATGGCTCCCGCGACGGCCAGCGCCAGCGCCAGCATGCGCCAGGTTCCGGCTCGGTTGCGCGTGAGCGCGAAGCGTTTGGCAGGCGGCGCGATCGCATCCAGTCGCGCGCCGTCCTCAAGCAACTGGACTGTGGCGCGATTCTGCTCGTAACGGACGCGTCCGTGCGCGACCGTAGCCGGGAGCGGCAGCGGGATCAGCGAAAACAGGATCAACGCCAGCAGCAGCGCATAGAGTCGTTCCGGACCCGTCGCTTCGCGCCAGATTCCGCGCAAGCGTTGTCCGAGCGGCGGCGCCACGGCGGATTCGGACCGGTTCGCCGGAGCCAGGCACAGGCCGAGGGCGAACACGAATGCGGCGGCCAGCAACGTCCACAAACGGATACCGGCTCCGAAGACGGCCAGAAACGTCAGCGTCAGGAAAATTAGCATCGTCATTTTAGCGCCTTTCCGGTGAAGATACACTTTTTTGCGTGTATCTTTCACAGAAGATGAACTACGAAACACGCGAAAAGCGCGAAAGGCACATGCCTGAAAATGTTTTCGCGTATTTCGCGCCTTTCGTAGTTGCAAAACAATTGGGTTGCGGGCGCAGTCCGCCTTAAAGCATTATTAGCTCGTAGATATCTATTCCGTTTTCGCTGTAGATTCGGTGGCTGTTCGGGACATCCGTATCCAGTGCGGGATCGAGGAGCACGCGATAGACTCGCGGATTCTCGCCGTAATACGCGCCAGCCGGTTCGTCTTCGAAACGAACGAGCCGGCGTCCGTACGCGATCCAGGCGGCGAGCGCGCGGCGGGGCTGCCGCCATGGCACGCGCGGCGGCGGCGCGGGACGCGGCAGGGAAACCGACCGGAAATCCGGGCGCGGACAGCCGCGCACATAGGCCTGCATGGCTGTGCGCACGCGTTCGGGCGCCTGCAGCATAAAGGGGCCGTGCGGATCGTAGGCGTCCAGAAACCGCGCCGCTTCGCGAACCCGGCGCGGTGTGGCGTCGGCATGGCGTCGCACGACAACCGCGAGCGCGGCCGCGCCGCACAGAACCAGCCAGGCTGCTGTCATGCGCGCGCGAAACGATGCGCGGCGCATAGGCGGATCGGCCGTCGGCGTCCGGACGGGGTTCCACTTGTCCAGTCCGATGGCCGCCCACAGGCACACCGGCAACAGGGCCGGCAGGGAACCAGGGGGAACCAGGGGTCAGTCCGAACATTTCGTCATTTTGTTCTTCAGGATGATTCTTGCCCTGTCCTTCGGGCGGCGATACGCCTGCACGGCGCGGCAAATGTTCGCGCGACTGCCCATGTCCAGATTCCGACTCACCCATTCGTCCCCGACAACGCTGCCTGTCTTCACCCACCAAGCCGCCGCCTGCTTGCGCACGTCCGACTGCCGCAACGCCCTCAGTTCCGGCAGGGTCAGCGCCAGCGCCTCGCACGCCTGCTCCAGCCGACGCTCCGCCGCACGCTCGTCATGCCGCTGCAAACCCTCGTTCCGATACGAGGCTCGCTTCTTTCCGCTCGCCCTCGCCGCCGCCAGATCCTGCAACCGATCCCGAAAATCATCGCTCCCGACATACCAGCCGCGCCGCAGCCCTGTCCACGCCTGGTTCTCTCGCCCCGATCCGCTCTCCTCCAGGCATTCGCGCACGCGCTCGGCCATCATGGCCGCGTACCGGCGGCGACTCCCCGCTCGCTCGTCCGGCAGCCCGCAACACCCGAACACGCGTTCCCGGCTCAGCCAGGCCGGCAAACTCCCAATCCGCGCAAACGACGGATAGCTGCTCCATCGGTACCCGCCCAACTCCGCATCCCCGGCCGCCAGCAGCCCTGCTCGCGCAGGATTCAGATGAATGTAGTCGCTCACCCGCAAAAACGCCCCCGCATCTTCCGCCTCGACCGAAACGGCCTTGTACCGGCCCTGAAACAAATGGCCGCTCTCTCCCCGCCGACGGTTCGCACGCTGCGTGTACACGCCCTGAAACCACCGCATCCCTTCCACAAGATTCGCTTCCGGCGTCTCGATCAGCATATGGTAATGATTGGTCATCAGCACGTACGAGTGAACCAGGAACCCCGTTCGCCCGCACGCTTCCGCCAGCGTGTCAAGAAACGTCTCCCGGTCTCCTTCCGAAGGGAACACGCTTTCGCCTCGGTCTCCGCGGCACATCACGTGATACACCGCCCCTTCGTATTCTATTCTGACTGATCGCGCCATACCCCCTCTCTACTCCAGACAACCCCCTCTCGTCAACCTCAAATTGACAATATGTTCGGACTGACCCCGCTTTTTCCGCCGCCTCGAAAGCGATCTTTCCGGCGCTGTGTTCGGCAAGACGACTCCTGAAGTAGACTAGGGTTGTCGGATGGAACGCCGTCCATTCGGGGGGAAGGTTCAGAGCCATGCGCCACCGCGCGTCGTACAGGCATGCCGCGACAGCGGCTCTGTCGGGCAGACGGTTCATGGCCTGAAGAATCGTAACGCCCGCCAGCAAAACGGGATCGAGTTCTGGACGCCCCA
>SLKS01000310.1 GCA_007134465.1 Kiritimatiellia bacterium
AAAGAAAGACAGTTGTGCAGTTTTATGGCCACACCAATCGGGTGTTAGGGCGCATCTCTGCAAGCTGTTCTCCATCTTTGTGTTCTCTGTGTTCTTTGCGGTTATCTGCTCTTTCCAGGTTTATTGCTTCGTCTACACCTGGCGGAAGCGGCCCCTGTCGGTTCGCGTCTTTCTTGTCGTCAACCGTACGCGTCAACCGATCTTCCCTCGTTTCGGTCGACGCGTACGGCGACGCGTGCGGATCACGATGGTCTCTCGCCATTTCATTTCGGATTCTTTCGCCAACCGACGATCTTCGCGGTCGGGACGGATTACGAGAAGGCGTCCGCCGCCGATCAATCCAACAGCTGCGCCTCGGTCAGGGCTTGGCGCACATCGTCCAGGCTGCGGGTCAGGCGCGCGGAAATGCCGAGCGCTTGCGCCGCCTCGATGTTGACGGGGCTGTCGTCGAAGAAGAGGACGCGCTCCGGTTCCGCGCGCAGGACGCGCAGCGCGCCGAGAAACGCGTCGGCATCCGGCTTGACCCGGCCGGTGAGATGCGAGGGGAACGCGTGTTCGAACCGCGCGCCAAGGCCCATGTCGTCGGCCATGCGCGACCAATGCAGGACATTGGTGTTCGACAGGCAGGCTCGAACGCAGCGGCCCGCCAGCTGGTCCAGCAGTTCGTGCGCGCCGGGCACGGCCCGCACCACCCAGCGGGCGAAGACGTCCAGATAGGTTTCGGGACCGATCGGCAACGAGAACTCTTCGATCATGCGGCGCGCGAATTCCTCGGGGCCGATCGTTCCGGACTCGAACGCGCGCCCGGCGCCCGAAAGCAGCCACTTGCGCCACAGTTGGCCTTCCGTCCAGTGGCCGCCGGTCCATTCCATCATGATGCCCATGCCGCCCAGCTCGACCAGCACGCCGCCGAGATCGAACAGAACCGTTTCGATTGACTTCGCCATTAGAGCCTTTCCTGTGAGGATACGCGTTTTTGCGTGTATCTTTTGGCCTTGGATTGTTTGAACACCCGCTTCGCTCAAGATAACGAAGGAAACGAAGTGTGCCAGCCCTTCTTTGTTCCCTTCGTTGCCTTCTGTTCAATTCCTTCGGGTTGCGTGCGCAGCCCGCCTTATGCCGTCTCCTCGATAATTTCCCTTGCCAGGCTCGTCCAGACGCGAATGCGGTTGGGATCGCGTTCCACGGTTTCCACGTCCTTGAGCGTGATGTCCACATGACAGCCGCGACAAGCTTCGAGATCGCGCCGAAGAATGGTCCGCACGCGATCGGGATCGAATCTGTAGCTGACCATGTCGGCCGGGCTGGGCCGATAGGAAATCACGTAGTCGGTTCCGATTTGTTCCGCGCAACGGGCGACGTCCGCGAAAGGCGATACGGCGATACGGCGCAAGTTGGGGATCTGGCGCAGCATGCCGATTTTTCGCGTGAGATCTTCGCAGCAGCCGTAGGCGACCAGTCCGTACTTTTCCATGATCGGCATCTGGTAGCGCAACAGGAACTCCTCGTGCATGGCCGGCGATACGCCGGTGTATTCCTGGGCGGCCATGTAGCACCAGAGCCGGTTGCGCGTCACGCCGCGCGTGTTCGCGGCCGGCGGTTCAAGCTCTTCGGCATAGGGCATGGCCTGATTGAAGTGGTTGATCAGGCCGAAATCGCCTGCCGCCTCGGTTTCCGCATGGTCCTTGAGGATGCCGTCGCGCATGAACGCCAGCAGCCGATGCAGCCATTCGGGCCGGTCCATCATGTCCATCATGAAATGCTCGATGCCGCGCAAATGGCCGAGGTCCGTAGAAATGTCCATCGCCCACAAGCCGCGGGCCGGGCCCCGGTTCAGGCCCACCGGCAGAATGCCGTCCAGCGCCTCGGCAAGCCGCGCCTGGTTGCGAGCCGTCGCCTCTTCGTCAATGTCATGGCTTGGAACCCGCATGCTTCCGATGTCGGCCGGATCGCGCAGCGGATAGTCTTCCTTGTAGGCGCCTTCTTCCGGGTCGCCGGAATAGCGGCGTTCGCCTTGCAGGCCCCAGCCTTCGTTGCGATGGGTGGCGCGCAACGGGAGCCAGGGCTCCATAATCGTGTCGTCGCCGAACGAGTCGGCGAAGATCATCTGGCGCAAATGCTTCTCCGCTGTCTGAAACAGCGGATCTTCGCAACGCACGATATTGTCCGGCATTTCGCGCCAGGCGAACGCGCGCACGTAGATCAGGGGCCGCACCGGCTTGAGACTGTTCTTGAGCGTCCACAGCCGCCGGCGTTCGTCCTGAACAGGCTTCTCGCTTATGTCGCGATAGCGCCGGGCCAGCTCGCGCAGAATCGTTCGGTCGTTTTGGTCGGTGTTCGGTGTTTTCGCCATGTTTGTGCCTCCTAAAACATGCTCTTCGTATACAGTTCCCAATAGTAGCCCTTGCGCTCCAGCAAGGCCTCGTGCCTCCCTTCCTCCTCGATGCGGCCGCGGCGCATCACGTAGGTGTAGTCGGCTTTCTTCACGGTGGAGAGCCGATGCGCGATCACGATGGTCGTCAAGCCTCTGCGAAGCTTTTCCATGCTCTGCTGGATCAATTGTTCCGACTCGGTATCGAGCGACGAGGTCGCCTCGTCGAAGATGAGAATGGAGGGCTTTTTCAGAAAACAGCGCGCGATGGAGACCCGCTGTCGTTCGCCGCCCGACAGTTTCACGCCATGCTCGCCGACGCGGCTGTCGAACCCGCCGGGCAGGGACTGGACCAGCGCGTAGATGTTGGCGTCCTTGGCCGCTTGGATCAGCTCGTTTTCGTCGGCGTCCGGTTTGCCGAACAGAATGTTGTCGCGCAAGGACGAGTCGAACAGAAACACGTTTTGCTGTACGAGCCCGATATGGCGGCGCAAGGTCCTTTGCGTCAAATCCATCACGTCGTGCCCGTCAATCAGGATGCGCCCCTCCTGAGGCTCGTAGAAGCGCGGGATCAGGGAAACGAGCGAGCTTTTGCCCGCACCGGATTCGCCCACCAGCGCCACGGTCATGCCGGGTTCGATCGTGAGGGAAACGTCCTGCAGAACCCGGTCGGGCGAGGAAAGGTATTGGAACGAAACGTTCTCGAAGGCGATCCGGCCTTGCAGCGCATCCACATGAACGGCATCGGGCCGGTCCACGATGTCCGGCTCGATGTCCATGATTTCCGTGAAGCGCTCGAACGAGGCGGCGCCCTGCTGGTATTGCTCCACGAAATTGACCAGCCGCTCGATCGGGCGGATCAGAAAACGCACATACATGATGAAGCCAACGAGAACGGGCAACGTCATGCGTTCGAAATGCATGAGGACGGCGCCGCCGCCCAGCACGACCAGGAAATAGGCCTCGGACAGGAACCGCATGCCGCTGTGGAAGGCGGCCATGATGCCGTACATGCCTTCCTTGGCGAAGCGGAACTCGCGGTTGACGCCGTCGAAGCGCTCGATTTCGTAATCCTCGTTCGTGTAGGACTTCACCTCGCGAATGCCCTGGATCGAGTTTTCCACCTGGCTGTTGATGTCGGCGATGCGCTTGCGTACGCGCCGGAAACCGGCGCGCATGCGTTTGCGAAAAATTGCGCCCCAAACGATCATGGGCGCGACGGGGACTAGGGCGACGAGCGCCAGCGTCGTGTTGAAACGCAGCATGAGCGTGAAGGAGCCGATCAGCAGGCAGAACGAGATGAAGAGGTCTTCCGGCGCGTGATGGGCCACTTCCGCGATGGTGAACAGATCGTTGGAGATGCGGGACATGATGTGTCCGGTTTTCGTCTTGTCGAAATAGTGGAACGAAAGTTTCTGCAAATGCCCGAACAAGTCCTGCCGCATGTCGGTTTCCATGCGCACGCCCAGAATGTGGCCCCACCGGGTGTTGACATAGGTGAAGACGGCAACCCCGGCCGCCAGCGCGAACAGGGCGGCGATCGTCCGGATTGTCGCGTCCACATCGCGTGCCGGCAGCGCTTCCTCCAGCATGCGTGTGGTCAGCAGGGGAATGCAGAGCGTGAGGCCGGCGCGTGCTAGCGCGGCGCCCAGATCAATGCCGAGAAGAAGGCCATGGGGGCGATAATAGGCTAGGAAACGTTTCAGCATTGCACGGGTCAGCTTCGGTAAATGAACCATGCCAGCAGCACGAAGGTCAGCATGGTCAGCGCCCATACGCCGTAGGTATAGCGGAGGGTGCGTGCCCAGCGTTCGTATTTCTCGCGCTGAGCAGGCGACTCGACCAGCGCGATTTCGTCTTGCATTTTTCGCCAGTCGTGCTGCAGATACGTCACGCGTCTGCCGCGTTTGCGCAAGGCGAATGTCAGGACGATCCAAGCCGTCTGAAACACGATCAGCAGCACCGTCGCGATGCTGGCCATCAGCGAAATCAGAAACAGGCGTCCGTCCGGCGGCATGGCTCTTCCTTTCCCTACCCAAAAAGACGAAAGAATAGCCTATGCCGTGTCCGTCGGCAAGCCCGGATCGCAGAAAATACGTGAAAACTTGACATCGAAAGCGGAATCATGTAAGACAAAGGATATGCCCAAGGATGGACCCGAGGGTGGGGTGTCGGCATGTTTTTCGCAACCGTAAGGGGCAAAAAGAGTTGCGGGTTGCGCGCCCTTGCCGGGTTTGTCCGGCGGTCTTGTGCCCTGACCGCATTGGGGTTCGCGCGTTGGCGGAACGGTTCAATCAGGAGAGGATGGTTTGCATGTCGGGCTTGGACTATGGCATTTTCGGAATCTATATGGTCGGCATTCTGGCGATCGGATACTGGCATTGTCGCCGCAACAAGTCGGAAGAGGACTATTATGTGGGCAGCCGCAAGATTCCGCCGGTCGCACTGGGGCTGTCCATCGTGGCCACGGACGTTGGCGGCGGGTTTTCGATCGGCCTTGGCGGGGTCGGATTTCTCATGGGGCTGTCGGGCTCCTGGCTTCTGTTCACGGGCTTGGTCGGCGCATGGCTGACGGCCGTCTTTGTCATTCCCAGAATCAAGGGCCCGGATCTCGAACGGAAGATGCTGACGTATCCGGATTTTCTTCGCTACCGCTACGACAATCGAGTCGCGCTGGTGGCGGCCATCGTGTCGGCCATTGGCTACCTGATGTTTACCGGCAGCCAGATACGCGCCGGAGCCGCGCTGGCTTCGGAGACCATCTTCCGCCAGGCGCCGTTCGGGTGGGATCCGTTCGTGTTTTCGCTTTATGCCATGGCGTTCATTGTCGTTGTCTATACGGTCATGGGCGGCATTAAAGCGGTAATCTACACGGATTTCGCGCAATGGCTTGTGCTGCTGTTCGGCCTGATCGCGCTGGCTTTGCCGCTGGCCTTGCGCGCCGTTGGCGGCTGGGGCGCCTTTCGCGCCGCCTTGCCGCGCGAGTTCTTTTCCCTGCGCAATATCGAGCCGGCGACCTTCATGAACTGGATGGTGGCCATCCTGCCCATTTGGCTGATTGGCATGACGCTCTATCAGCGCATGTACGCTTGCAAAGGCGTCCGCGAGGGCCGCAAGGCATGGTACATCGCGGGTGTCTTCGAATATCCGATCATGGCCTTTACCGGCGTATTGCTGGGCATGTGCGCGCGCGTCCTGTATCCCGAACTGGTCGAGGTGGAGGGGGGGCATGAATTGGGGCTGCCCAGGCTGATCAACGAAGTGCTGCCGATCGGCGTCACCGGGATCGTCATCGCCGCCTATTTCTCGGCCATCATGTCCACGGCCGACAGTTGTCTGGTCGCTTCCTCGGGCAATATTGTCGGAGATTTCCTGAAGCGGCATGTCCTGAAGAATGCGTCGCCGCGCGCGCTGGTGCTGTGGTCTCAGGCTGTGACGCTGCTGCTCGGCATTCTTGCGATCGCCTATGCGGTCCGCTTCGGCACGGTGATGGAAGGCGTTCTCGACGCCTACGGATTCATGGTGGCCGGCCTTTTCGTTCCCACGCTCGGCGCCTTTTTCTGGCGGCGCTCCAGCGCCGTTGGCGCGTTGCTCGGCATTCTGATCGGCGGCGGGGTCACGCAGGCGCTTCCGCATGTGCGGCCCTGGCTGTCTTCGGGGCTGGAATCGTTTTTCTTCGGGCTGGGCCTGTCCCCGGTCGTATACGGCATGGCGTTTTCCGCGATCGCCTTCGTTATCGGGTCGCTGTGCGTTCCTCCAACCTCCTCGCGAAAGGAAGCCGCGTGAAACACTACTCCTCCGCCCATCAGGCCATTGCCGAACGTGTCGGCCCGGATTACGGCCCGTCTCACTGGAGCGATTGGCGCTGGCATGTCCGGCATGCCGTCCGAGACATGGAAACCTTGCAGAAGGTTCTGAACCTGCGTTTCCCCGAACGGGAAGCCGCGGATTTGAAGCGAACGCTCGAGAAATTCCCGCTGTCGGCGACCCCGTATTATTTGTCGCTGATCGACCGCGAAGACTACCGCAACGATCCGGTTTTCAAGCAATCGGTTCCCATGACCGGGGAGCTTACCACACTGCCTTACGAGATGGACGATCCGCTGGCCGAGGAATCGGACAGCCCGGCGCCGGGCATCACTCATCGCTATCCGGACCGCGTGCTGTTTCATGTCAGCAACGTATGCGCCATGTACTGCCGCCATTGCACGCGCAAGCGCAAGGTGGGGGACCGCGATTCGATCCCCGATCAGGCGGCCATGGAGCAGGGGCTCGCCTACATTCGCAACACGCCGGTCGTGCGCGACGTGCTGCTGTCCGGCGGCGACCCGTTTCTGCTTTCGGACGACCGGCTCGATTGGCTGCTGACCGAGCTGCGCGCCATCCCGCACGTCGAGATCGTGCGCGTCGGCACGCGCACGCCTGTCGTGCTGCCCTACCGCATCACGCCGGAACTTGTCGCCATGCTGAGCCGGCATCATCCGCTTTGGATCAACACCCATTTCAACCACCCGCGCGAACTCACTTCTCCGGCGCGCGCCGCGCTGGCCCGACTGGCCGACTCCGGCATTCCTCTTGGCAACCAGTCCGTGCTGCTGGCCGGCGTGAACGATTGTCCGCGCATCATGCGCGAGCTTTGCCACCGCCTGTTGCAGAACCGGGTGCGGCCCTACTATCTTTATCAGTGCGACTTGTCCGAGGGACTGAGCCATTTTCGGACTCCGGTGGGCAAAGGCATCGAAATCATGGAGAGCATGATCGGCCATACCAGCGGCTTGGCCGTGCCGACCTATGTGATAGACGCGCCGCATGGCGGCGGCAAAATCCCCGTCATGCCGTCCTATCTCATCTCGTGGTCCACCAACAAAGTTGTTCTGCGCAATTACGAAGGGGTGATCACCACCTACAAGGAACCCGATTCCTACGAGCAGTATTTCTGCGACCGGAACTGCGACGACTGCCATCTGCAGCTCAAGCTGGGAGGCAGCGAGGAACGCGAGGCGGTCGGCATCGAAAAACTGCTGGCGGACTACGACGAAACGGCGGCGCTCACGCCCGAAAACAACGAGCGCATGGATCGCCGGGCGGAAGAGCCCGGCTCATGAGCGCCGGCCGAACCGACCGTATCGTAACGCTGCACGGCGCGCTTGTGCAGCACGGGAAATCCAACGACCGCGTCTATCTCATGCGGCTGGAACCGGCCGGTTTGCCCGACCTGATTCCCGCTCTCGACGCGCTGGCCTTGCGCCATGGCTACAGCAAGATCTTCGCCAAGGCGCCCGCGTCCGCCTTGCCAGCCTTCCGTCGTGAGGGCTACCGGGAAGAGGCGCGCGTGCCCCGCTACTTTTCCGGGAAACGCGACGGCGTGTTTCTGGGCAAATACTTGGATCCCGACCGTGCCGTGCCGAGGCGGAACGCCCGCCGCCGGGAGGCGCTGGCCGCCGCGCTGGCCGGCGCGGCGTCTGCGGCCGATCGGCCCGTGAAGCGGTTGCCGTCAACCTTGACATGGAGCGAAGCGGGCTCGGCGGATGCCGAACCGCTGGCGCGTCTGTTCGCCGCCGTGTTTGAAACCTACCCGTTTCCCGTTCACGACCCCGCCTTTCTTCGCCGCAGCATGAAGGAGCATGCCGTGTATGGCTGTCTTCGCCACCGCGGAGAGATCGTGGCGGTGTCCTCCGCCGAAATGGATGCGCCCGCCCGCGCCGCCGAAATGAGCGATTTCGCCATTGCGCCCGCTTGGCGCGGACGGGGACTGGCCCGCATTCTGCTCCACCGCATGGAGCAGGCCATAGCCGGACAAGGCGTTCGGACCGCCTTCACCATCGCGCGCGCCGTTTCCGCGCCCATGAACAGAACGTTTGCCTCGCAAGGCTACGCTTTTGGCGGAACGCTAATCAACAACACGCAAATCTGCGGCCGACTCGAAAGCATGAACGTCTGGCATAAGCCCCTTAAGGCGAACGGCGCTTAGATAAGGCCTGTTCTTCGCAAACAAAACCATTTTGGCGTGCCGTTCAATGACGAAGCACCCAAGTACCCAAGCCCGAAAGAAGTCCGAAACACCTAAGCCAAAAGCAAGGAGAAACACGCATTTTTCGGTATTTCGGATTTAGGATTTCCTTCGGGCTAGCGCTTTCCCCGCATGAAGCGATGGCGGGCGGCCAGTCTTTGGCGGCGGGTCCGGCGCCAGGCCAGCATCGCGACCAGCAGGCCCAGAACGGCTAGCCCGACCATCTTGTCGTCAATCCAATCGAAGACCGACAGAATCTGATTGGTGAACAGGAGCCAGACCACGATGGACGTGAAGGTGCCCAGCGTCGCCGAGAGCAGAGTCACCCAGGATTTCAGTCCCATGGAATAGCCGAGAATGCTGCCGGCCAGCACGCCGGTCATCCAGAACGGAAGCCAGACGAACAGAAACACGCCCAGCGCCTTGAAGCGCCCGACTCGATCCATGCCTCGCTGTGCCGACTCGAAAACCCGTCGCATATGCCGCTGAAACAAAGGGGTTTCAAAGAAATGCTCGTAGGCGAATACCAGAACGGGGTAGGCCAGCAGCATCAGCACAAGATCGCTAACGGTAGCGAGGATAAGAATGACGACGGGATGCAGGCCCATGGCGAGCCCCTGAATGACGCTTACACCTTTGCCCGCCACCCAATGCGCCGCCGCCATGGCGAAGATGCCTTGCCAGTTCGGGTGATCGGCATAGGCCAGAACGGCAAGCGTAACGACGGATCCGATCAGCGCCAGGCATCCCAAGCCGAAAATCAAGCCGTATTCCGACCGCAAGAATTCGCCTCGCATCGTTTGGCGGGAAAAAAAGGTCCTGTTCCACATAACCGAAATCTAGCGCCGTTCCGCGAGCGGTTCAAGCCCTTAACCTTGCGACGTTTGGCGGCGCAGGCGGCGCCGGTCGCTTTCCTTCAGGAATGTTTTGCGCATGCGAATGCCGTCGGGCGCGACTTCCACGCGTTCGTCGTCGGCGACGTATTCCAAGGCTTCCTCCAGGCTCGGCCGGACCGGCGGCGCGATTTTCAGCTTGCGGTCGGCGCCGGCGGCACGGACATTGGTCAGCTGCTTGCCTTTTTGCAGGTTGACGGCCAGGTCCCCTTCCTTGCAATGCTCGCCGACGATCATGCCCTCGTAGACCGGCTCGCCGACATCCACGAAGAACTTCCCGCGCGATTGCAGCGCATCCAGCGCGTAGGCGTTGGCCGCGCCTGCGGCAAGGCTGACCAGAACTCCATTGACACGGCGCGGCCCCGCCGATCGTTCCGGCGCATAATGGGAGAACAGGTGGGAAACCACCGCTTCCCCGCCGGTGGCCGAAACCAGTTGCGTACGCAGGCCGATCATGCCGCGCGTGGGAATGTGGAATTCGAGGAAACGCAAGGCGCCGTGCTGTTCCATGCGCGTCAGCTCGCCGCCGCGCTGACCGGTCAGTTCGATCACGCGGCCCGCGCCGGTGTCCGGCGTTTGCACGGAGAGGATCTCGATCGGTTCGCAGCGTTGTCCGTCTATGGTTTTGAAGATGACGCGCGGCTGCGACACCTGCATTTCATACCCTTCGCGCCGCATGGTTTCCAGCAGAATCGCCAGATGCAGCACGCCGCGACCGCTCACGACGAACGCTTCCGTGCCCAGCGTTTCGACGCGCAACGCCACGTCGCGTTCCGTTTCGCGGAACAGGCGTTCGCGCAAATGGCGGCTGCTGGAAAACCGGCTGCTCCGCCCGCCGAACGGCGAATCGTTGACGCGAAATTCCATGGTCAGGGTCGGTTCGTCCACGAGAATGGGCGGCAGGGCCTCGGGGACGTCGGCATCGGCGATCGTGTCGCCAATCTCCACCTGTTCCAGCCCGATGGCCGCGCACAGATCGCCGCAAGGGACGCGGTCGGTTTCCGCGCGGCCCACGCCCTCGAACGAAAGCAGTTGCCGGACGACGGCCGCGCGGCGGTTGCCGTTGTTGCCGATCACAACGCAGGGCGTGCCCGCGCGCAGCGTGCCGCGATAGACGCGGCCGATCCCGATCCGGCCGGCATAGTCGTTGTAGTCCAGCGTCACCACTTGCATTTGGGCCGGACCTTCGATGCGGGGCGGCGCCGGAACATGTTCGACAATGGCGTCCAGCAATGGCGCGATGGAGACGCGTTCGTCGGCGGGATCGCGCACGGCCCAGCCGTTGCGGCCGCTGGCCAGCAGCAGCGGAAAATCCAGTTGCTCGTTGCTGGCGCCGAGCGCCACGAACAAATCGAACACTTCCTCGTGCACCTCGTCGGGCCGCGCGGCCGGCTTGTCCGCCTTGTTGATCGCCACCACCGGCGCCAGGCCGGTGGCCAAGGCCTTTTGCAGCACGAACCGGGTTTGCGGCATGGGCCCTTCGGCAGCGTCCACCAGCAGCAGCGCGCCGTCGGCCATTTTCAGCACGCGCTCGACCTGTCCGCCGAAATCGCCGTGGCCGGGCGTGTCAATGATGTTGATCTTGACGTTTCGATACTGCACGCTCGCGTTCTTGGCCAGAATGGTGATGCCGCGTTCGCGTTCCAGCTCGTTGCTGTCCAGAAAGCATTCCCGCACCTGCGCCGAATCCCGGAATACGCGCGTTTGCTTCAGGATCGCATCCACCAGCGTTGTCTTGCCGTGATCCACATGCGCGATAATGGCCACATTGCGCAGCGCCTGTCCGCTCATCGTCACCCTCTTTTCCCGAATCGTTCCGTTACCCGTCTGCCTCGGCTCGCGCCGCGGTTTGCGCCAACCCGCTCTCGGTTGGCGAAAAGGCGGGATACCATACGGGATGGCATCCCGATGTCCAGAAGGAAATTTTGCGTCCGGGCTTCGACACAAAGTCTTTAATGTCTTGCGGTTCCCTTTGTCGTCCGGTATATCTGAGCCTTTCGGTCGTTTCAGTCGGCAAGGCGGGAGAGAAGAGCATGGCAGATGGCATGGAAGGCATTCGGCACGAACGGTTCCACATCAAGACTCTGGACGAGTTGCGGGAAAAGATCGGCGATCTAGGGTTGGACATTCCGCTGGGCGAAGACCTGTCCGTGCTGGGCGAGCCGCTGACTCTGGGCGGCAGGACCGTTCCGAACCGCTTCGCGGTTCATCCCATGGAAGGGTTCGATTCGGGACCGGACGGCGCCCCGGGCCCCTTGAGTTTCCGGCGCTATCTGCGCTATGCGCGCGGCGGGTTCGGCTTGATCTGGATGGAAGCGACGGCGGTTCTGCACGAGGCCCGTTCGAACCCCTGCCAGTTGTTTATGCACGAAAAGAATGTGGACGTGTTCGCGCGGCTGGTCGAGGAAACGCGCGCCGCCGCCCGCGAGCGCTACGGACACGAGATTGCGATGGTCCTGCAATTGACGCATTCAGGCCGCTACAGCCGTCCGGACGGCATCCCGGCGCCGATCATTGCGCACCGCAGTCCCGTGCTGGATCCCAAGCACAATCTGCCGGCCGACTATCCGCTGGTCTCCGACGATTATCTGGACCGGCTGCAGAATGTCTTTGCGCGTGCCGCCAAACTGGCCGCCCAAGCCGGATTCGACGGCGTGGACATTAAAAGCTGCCATCGTTACCTGCTGGCCGAACTGCATGCCTCGTTCACGCGCGAGGGCAAATACGGCGGCAGTTTCGAGAATCGTACGCGCATGTTGCGCGAGACGCTGGCGCGCATCGCGCGCGAAGAGAAGGGCCTGTTCGTCACGACACGCATGAATGCCTTCGACGCCATCCGCTATCCCTACGGGTTCGGCGTGGACAAGGAAGACTATCGCGTGCCGGATCTGGCGGAACCGTTGCGCCTGGTTGGCGAACTGAAGGAACTCGGCGTTCCGTTGCTCAACATTTCGATCGGCAACCCTTACTTCAATCCGCATTTCGGCCGTCCCTTCGATTTTCCAATCAAGGGTTCGGAGACGCCTTCCGAGCATCCGCTCGAAGGCATTGCCCGTTTCATGGGCATCACCCGGCAGTTGCAGAAAACCTACCCGGGTCTTCCGATTATCGGTTCGGGCTATACCTGGCTGCGCCATCTGGCGCCCTATGCGGCCGCCGGCGCGATCGGCAACGGGAACGCGACTCTGTTCGGCATTGGCCGCGGCGCGTTCGCCTATCCGGACACGCCGCGCGATGTGCTGACCGACGGCAAGATGGACCCCGCCCGCTGCTGCGTGGCCTGTTCCGGCTGCACGCAGATCATGCGCGACGGCATCCATACCGGTTGCGTCGTGCGCGACGGCGAAATCTATGCCGAAAAGTATCGGCTGGCCCGTCGCTTCGCCATGGATCATTTGCTGGAGGAAGCGCGCCGCTGCCGCGATTGCGAGGAACCCACCTGCGTGCGCGGCTGCCCGGCCGGCGTGGATGTGCCGGCCTTTGTTCGCGCGTTTGCCGATGGCGATATCGCCAAGTCCTACCAGATTCTCCGTCGCGCCAATGCTTTGCCGGAAATGTGCGCCTATGTCTGCCCTTCGGAAGTGCAGTGCGAAGGCGCCTGCGTGGAAAAGGCGTTTTGCGCCAAACCCATTCCCATACGCGACATTCAGCTTGTCGTCTGCCAGATCGCGCGACGCAAGGGATGGACCGGCGTGCGCCTGCCGTCGGCGGACAGCGGCAGGACGGCGGCCATTGTCGGCGGCGGTCCGGCCGGACTGGCGGCCGCGATCGCGCTGCTGGAACAGGGCCATCGCGTGACGATGTTCGATCGCGGCGACAAGCTGGGCGGCACGCCCGACTCCCTGATTCCGCCCGACCGCTACGGCAATGCCCTGACGGAAACGGAAGCCATTCTCGCTCCCGCCCGCAAGGCCGGCCGGCTCGACATTCGCTTTCGCTGCGAGCTGGGACGCGACATCGCCTTTGCCGACTTGCGCCGCGATTTCGATGCCGTTCTGCTGGCGCCCGGCCTGTTCGGTTCCTCCAGCCTGGGTCAGGGCGAAGGGGTGGTGGACGCGCTGGCGTTTCTGCGACAGGCGAAAAGCGACGATCTCCAATCCGTACCCGAACGCGTTGCCGTTCTGGGCGGCGGCAACACGGCCATGGATGCCGCCGTTGCCGCGCGCAAGCTGGGTGCGCGCGATGTCTATTTGCTGTATCGCCGCTCGTTCGCCGAAATGCCCGCCTGGCCCGCCGAACGCGAGGCTTTTCTGGAATCGGGCGGGCATGCGCTCATCCTGACCCAGCCGCTTGGCTATGTTTTCGACGATGCGGGCAAGCTGACCGGCGTCCGTATCGCCCGCACCGAACTGGGCGCGCCCGACGAATCGGGTCGGCGCCGACCGCAAGTTGTGTCGGGAACGGAAAGCGTTTTGGCTGCGAATCTGGCCATCGAAGCGATCGGGCAAACGCTTTCGCAAGAACTGGCCGACAACCTGGAAGGGCTGGCCTTCACGCGCGGCGGCCTGATCGAAACGGCCGCTCCGGATTCTTCGCGCACCAATCTCGACAACGTCTTCGCGGCGGGCGACGCCGTCAACGGCGGCACGACGGCGGTCCGTTCGGTGTTCGAGGGCATGCGCGCCGCCCAGGAAATGGACGCATGGCTGCGCGCGGGCGGCGCCAAAGGGTAGAGGCTTTTTCGGAAAGATACACGTTTTGCGTGTATGTTTTCTGAATGCGCACCATGAAGAACATGAAGGACATGAAGACATGAATTTCTTCGTTCGGCTACCTTCACGCTCTTCATGCCCTTCATGGTGACAATTAATTGAAGTTGGGTTGCGGGCGAAGCCCGCCTTGTAGTGTATGTTATCCATGTGGTTTGCGAGCGTGCGGGCAGGGCAACGCAGGCGTTAGGCGCTAGGCGTTAGTGGCTAACGCCTAACGACTAAGGACTAACGCCTTGAGATGCGGGCTCTCGCCCGCTTTGGGGAGCCAGCGCATGAAGAAAACGGTTGGAACCGTTCAAGTCTATACAGGTGGCGGAAAAGGAAAAACGACTGCCGCTCTGGGGCTGGCCTTGCGCGCGCTGGGCCATGGCCGGAAAGTTCTGTTCCTCCAGTTCATGAAAGGCAGCCGCCGCTATGGCGAAGTCCGCATGGCCCGCAATCTGCCGGGGCTCGATGTGCTGCAATACGGCCGAACCTGCTTCGTCTGTCGCGAAAAGCCCGATCCGAAAGACGTCGCTCTTGCCCAGCGCGGCTTGCGCAAGGCCCGGCAAGCCGTTCTCGGCCGCCAGTACGATCTGATCGTTCTGGACGAAATCAATGTGGCCATGGACTACGGGCTGATAGATTCGAAAGACGTGCTGGCTCTGCTTGACGCCAAACCCGAAGAGACTGAAATCGTGCTCACGGGCCGCCATGCGCCGCCGAGCATACGCCGACGGGCCGATCTCGTCAGCGAAATTCGGGAAGTCAAGCATCCTTGGCGGCGTCGGCTCGCCGCAAGGCCCGGAGTGGAATTCTGACCGGAAAGGCTTTAAGACGCGCTTCGCCCGCAACCCAATTTGTTGTTCTACCACGGAAAACGCGGAATACCCGCCTTCGCAAAGCCTACGGCGAGGCAAGCACGGAATACATACACGCAAAAGCGTGTATCTTTTTGAAAAAGGCGCTATGTCGCTCATGAACGCCGATACGCTTGTTGAACGGTTCGCGCAGGGCGACCATGCCGCGCTGGCCCGCATCATTTCGCTGGTCGAAAACCGGGATCCGGTCGGCTACGAGGTGTACGGACGCCTGTACGGGCGCTGCGGACCGGCCTGGCGGGTGGGGATCACCGGCGCCACCGGTTGCGGAAAAAGCACGCTGATCGCGCGGCTCGCCGAGTATTTTCGGCGCGAAGGACGCAGCATCGGCATTGTGGCCATTGATCCCACCAGTCCGTTCACCAGCGGCGCCTTGCTGGGCGACCGCCTGCGCATGAACGCGCTGGTCATGGACGACGAAGTGTTCATCCGCAGCATGGCCACCCGCGGAATCATCGGCGGCCTCTCGCGCGCCGCCCGCATGGCCGCCGACATTCTGGAGGCGTTTGGCAAGGACATTGTCTTTATCGAAACCGTAGGGGTGGGACAGGCGGAGAAGGACATTCTGCATGCCGTGGACAGCGCCGTGCTTGTGCTCGCCCCGCATTCCGGCGATTTCATCCAGATGATGAAAGCCGGCATCATGGAAATCGCCAACCTGTTCGTGCTGAACAAGTGCGACCAGCCCGGCGCCGACGAGATGGCGAACGACCTGAACGGGTATCTCGACATGCTTGGTCCTGCCGCCACCGACGCCTGGCGTCAGCCCGTCATCCCTGTTCAGGCCGATCGCGCCCGCGGCGTGGAAGACCTTTGCCGCGCGCTGACCCGCCATCGCGCCCATGCCGAACGCGAACCCGCCAACGCCGCCAAGCGCCGGCGGGTCCGCCGCCAGATATCCGACCTCTACATGGAAGACATCGCCACCCGCTTGCGCGACGGCTTGCGGCTCGACGAACGCATCGAAGCCGCCACCGACAATGTGCTGGCCGGCGCCGGCAACCCGATCCGGGAAGCCGAACAGCTTCTGAGGGCCACGCGCATCGCATTCGCGGACGATACGGCGAGCGACGAAAAAGAATGAACGCTCGAACCCCTCTCGCGTTCACGGCAGTCCGGCAACTCTCCTGATATGCGCGCGGCCGGTGTAGGCGTCGCGGATCACAATGGCATAGGCCCGCTTCGTGGCAAGCGGGAGCCCGAACGAGGCCGACGGTCGCGGCGGCGCCAGCGCTTCGGCTTTCAGAATCACGAGAAACACGTTCTGCCGAAAGGTCAGCCGCTCGGGAATCTCGTCGAACAGATCGGCGGTCAGCATGCGGTTGGTATGGGCAACCACGGCGAAATGCGGAAAATTCGTCGAGGCGGCCAGCAATTCCCGATAATTGCGCGCTTGGCGATCGGCCCATAGCAGAATGTCGTCAATGTCCTCCCAGTCAAAGCCAACATCCAATGCGCGGTTGGTTGAGACAACGGTATTCTTGAATCCCTTCTCGGCCTTGTGGAACAGGACGCGTAACGACACGTCCTGGCACGTGCCGATATGGATTCTACCGTAGGACGGGATGTTCAGGCCCACCGAAAGACGATCCATCAGGAATCCGCCCTGATCGGGATCGAGCAGGTCAATGTGCCGCCATTCCGGGCCGGCATAGATGTGGCGCAGCTCGGCGATGCTGCGCATCGGACCGCCACGCTGAAACAGAGGCAGCCGCGCGCCGCTGTTCGTCCAGGGGAAATTGTCGTTGATTCTGCCCAACGTTTTGGTCGCCATGGCTTGCCAGTCTTCCTTGCGGCGGTTGGCGCGCGGGTCAATGGCGGAATAATAGCGGTTGGTTGGCCCGATCGCAATTTCGCCGCGCATGGCTTCGTTGACCAGCATGTTGCCCGGCTGCCGCAGGACCTGGCCCCAGTAGCGGACGGTGGGATGGTTGGTGGTCGAGATGCCGGTGTTGTTCGTAAAGCAAACGAACGGATTTGATTCGAAATCCATGGCCTCGATCGTATTGGTGGCGCTCCAGGCTGCGTTCGCAAGTGAGCCGGGCGCATTGGCGTTGGTGAAGACATGGAGCCGGAATTCGTACGTGTTGGTGGACGGCGGATGGAACGGGAACCACAGTTCCGTGACGAACTCGTGGGCGCCGGAGGTTGCCTGCCAGGCCACCTCGTTGATCAGCGGCACGGCCTGGCCGCCGTAGCCGACTACGCGATCCGTCCATGGGCCGCCGTCCGGATGATCCGGCGCTGCAGCATTGCGGTCGAGGTACCCGACCAGATTGCCCGCCACCTGTTCGGCGTTGTTGGTGAAGCCGGCCTGTTCGAGGATCGCAACCAGATTGGTGAACGGAACGAAGTCGGACTGCGTGTTTGTCACGCTGTTGACATTCAGCTTGTCGAACAGATGGGTCCCCATGGCTGCCGTGCCCAGCAGGTTCGTATCCGCATCTTCGAAGTATTGGTCCGGATTCGGATCGAACGAGAAGACGAATAGGTTCGAGGCGGCCGGGATGACTCCGAAGGCGGGGTTGTGCTTGAGCAGCTCGGGTAGCGTTTCGTAGTGAAAACCTTCCTCCCAAAAGAAATCGTCTGGCTCGTCAATTTCCCCTTCCCAGTAGAGCCCGTCCACGATGTTGGACGATCCGAGCCAGACATCGTCCCAAGCCACGGGGCTTTCGGCCCAGTAGTGGACGCCACGCTGAAGATTGCGCAGCGCATTGGCGTCGTGCAGACCCGAGACGTTGACAATCAGGTAGGCGACGCGTCCGAGCGGAGGGTTTGTTCCGCCGTGGGGGACGGGAATCCATTGCGCGCGGCTGACGGCGCCCGTGGCGTCGGTCCGGAGACTGCGCGGGATGGCGTTTGAGGCGGTGCCGCCGAGCAGGGTGCCGATCGGGTTGGCCATGGCGGATCCCGCCCAAGCGACAAGGTTGGTCGAGGCCAGCGCATCGGGCCAGCCGTAGTCGCTCCAGTCGGGATAGAGCAGCGCGGTTTCGCCCTTGTCATGGCGATAGGCGACCATGGTGTTCTGGATGTCGTCCAGCGCGAGGTTGAGCGCGACCGGGATCAGGTGCCGGGCGCGGGTCTGATCGAGCATGCCGCGGCCGGCCGCGCGTTCGGAACGCATGATCAGCGCAAAGCTGGCGGCCAGTCCCGTGAGCAGGGCCAGCAGTCCCAGCACGATAATCAGCGACATCCCCTCGCGCCGGGCGGGCAGCGGTCGGCAATGCGAATTGTCGCTATTCCGGGCGCAGCGTTTGACTGTTCGTTGTCCGATCATATCTGCCATGGTTGCGGTTGTTGCGATTTGTTCTTCTGGAAAACAACAAATTGTCTGCTGTTATTGCAACACCTTCTGTTTGTCACTGTGGCACGGGCATCCTGCCCGTGTTTCATGGGCGGGACGCCCATGCCACATTCAATTCTGCGAGTCAAACCCTGACTTCCGACTTCCACGAACGCACGTTACACGTTCTTCGTCCTACTGCTCGCGGTTTCG
>SLKS01000041.1 GCA_007134465.1 Kiritimatiellia bacterium
AACAGGCGCCGCCATGCGCCGGTTTTCGGATCGAACTCGTCCAGCGCATTGCTGTAGCGCGGCGTATAGCCGCCATACCGGTAGAATTTTCCGGTGTCCGGCACGTAGGCCCAGTTCGCGCTGCGCCCCGGCGGAACCTCGCGGCCCAGCACATCCGACGGCGTGTCCGCCACGCGCACCCAGGTGTTGACCGGCATGTCCCGCGCCGCAGCCCGCGCCGCCACGCTGAATCCGATCGCAAGAACTGCCGCCATTGTTACCGTTCGTGCCATCATGCGTTCTCCTTGTCTCTATCCTGCTTTTCCCGCTCCGGTTCGGTCATGGAAACGACAGGGCCTTTTTGCAACCATTGCATTCATCCACTACATGGTTCCCGACATGGTTCCCGCCTGTAAAGGAACTATTCTCGATATGCTGATGAATAAAGCACATTTTTCCTGCACTGTCAACATGCTTCTCGAAATAACAGACTCAAACAACAGGTTCCATATTGGTCCCATCAATTAACTCAAAGGCGAAAGAGAGAAAATAACGGCACAAGGTTATCCTAGACCTACAAGCGAGTTTTTCTGCTGCGAGCACGCCAACGCCAAGCCCCGCATCCTCAGACGTTTGCGCACTCTCGCGACGAAAAAGTCGCTTGGTCCGGGCCTGGACGGGCGACATGACGCGGCCACAGTATGGCTTATCGTGCGTTCGGCTCGAAAAGCGCGGCGAGATCGCCCCACTGCGCTAGAGGATCGGCGGCGATACGGGCGATAACAGTTTCGAGATCGGCCCACATGCGTTCCGTGGTCAGCTCGTAGGCATGGCCCCAGAAATAGAACAGGCCATCGGGCCGGGCGCGCGCCCGTTCGTATCGGGCGCCGAAATCCGGCGCGAGAACGTGACAGGACGGATGGAAGGCCATGGGGTCTTCGGGCGGGAACGGCTGTTCCGCGGAGCGAGTCGTGCGCGCATAGAGGTGCCCGGTCTCGCGAGCCGCTTCCATCGCCGTGCAGTTGAACGAGCCGAAGGGATAGGCCAGGCCGACAACGGGCCGGCCGAAAAGCTGTTGCAGCCGGTCGCGTCCCTCCGCGAGATTCCTTCGCGCCTCGTCCGGCGACAGCTTGTCGAGTCGCGGATGCGTCAGGCTGTGGTTGCCGATCGCGAAGCCGTCGTAGGTTTCGTTCAGTTCTCCGCGCGCGAGCCGCACCACGTCCGTTTCCCTGTGGCGCATGATGGTTTGCCGTTGTTCGCCGTGCAGACCGGCGTTGAGATTGAACGTTGCCCGGGCTTGGTATTGCCGCAGGATTTCGATCAGGCGCAGATCGCTCGTTACGCCATCGTCCCAGCATTGCACGACGGTCATGGGATGGGTTCTCCGTTCTTTTGCCGTTCTTCATGCTTGCGCGATTCGCGCATGTGCTCTCCGAGCGCGTCGGCCCACACCCGGTACCCTGCCGGGCTCGGATGCAGGGCGTCCGGCATGAGCGCGCGCGGGATGCGGCCCTCCGCATCCAGAAACCGCTCGCCGATATTCAGATGTTGGACATAAGGCCGTCGGGCAATATCCGCAACGAGATCGTTCGTGTTGCGGATGCGTTCGCGGAAAGGGCCCGGCGCGAAACCGGCGGGGAAGATGGCGAAAAGGAGAATGCGGGCGGACGGCAATTTCTCATGGACGACATCCACAATTTTCCCGATGCCGGCGGCGATGTGCGACGGCGGATCTGTCGCGATATTGTTTACGCCGATCAGCACGACGACAGTATGGGGAGACAAACCGTCCAATTCCCCGCCCCTTGTGATGCGCCAAAGCAAATGCTGCGTGCGATCGCCGTCTACGCCGAAGTTGGCCGCGTTCAGGCCGTCGAACGACTGCCGCCAGATTTCGGGGTCCCAGCGCTGCGTGATGGAATCGCCCAGAAACAGCCAGCCGATGTCGCCGGCCGCCCGGCGTTCGCGGATTTCCGTCCGGCGCCGCTCGGCAAGAGGATCGTTCCGCCTCGCGGGCACGGTTGTGCGCGGCGGCGTTTCCCGGCTGCTCGCCCGGGCGCCCGGCGCGAAACCGGCCAGCGCCGCGCCAAAAGCAAGCATGCCGACAAGCATTGCGCACGGGACAACATGGCGACTTCCAGTTCTCATGCGCGCACCTTTCTCATTTCACCGTTTCGGCCCAGTACGGATCGAGCAGGAGAAGCATGGGGTCGTCAAGTTCGAGCCGGTTGTAGCCGCCGTGCTTGACGCGGACCGCTTCCCAGGGCGCAAGGCTCAGGGTGAGCCGCCGGCCGGGCCGGAAGCGAGCTGTCGGCGTTAGCACATTGTCGCGCATCACCCAGGCATAGACGAGAATGTCCGGCTGCGCGACGATGTCGAAATCGCCCTGCTTAACCGCTGCGACTTGCAGATGCATGCCGACAATCGCATCGCGGTAGGGAACGGCGCCGGGCACAGGCGGCGCGGGCATGGCTCTCAAGACGCCTTCGACAATCACGCCCGCCGTCGGCTGCGGCTTCTCCCTGGCCGAGGGCTGCGGCAAACGCATTTCGATCAATTTCCAGTCGCCGACAGCCAGTTCGCGGGCGGCGAACTGCCAAACCACCACCTTCTTGCCTGCCAACCGGTCGTTTCCGCGCGCCAAGTCAGCCGCCAGCTCCTGCCGGGTGGCAAACGCGCCGTTGTCGTTGAGCGCAATCCTGTCCACGGGCCGTCTCGCTTCGGCGGCGAGCTGTTCGGCGAATCCGGCGTTTGCGCCCCAGCCCATGCCTTCCAGCGAGTAGATGTTGGAAAAGCTGTCGCCCAGCAGCAGGATTTCGGCCGCCGGATCGGGCGTCCATGGCGCGTGGGCCGGGTTCGATACCGGTTCGATCCCGACGGTTTGCGGCTCATAGAACGTCTGGCCGCCCGGCAGTTTGAGCATGTCGAGAATGTCGCCGTGACGGGTAACGGAAACGGATTGGCGCACTGGCTCGTCGTCGGCGGGTTGCGCAAACGGGACGGTGTCTTCGAGAAACCGCGCCAATTCGCCGGCGCAGCGCCGCATGGCGGCGGGCGTCCAGTGCGTATCCGTGCGCAGGAAAGAACCGTCCGGCAGTTCGGACTTGAGAGCGAACAGCAGATCGGCGGCGTCGTACACGGGGATGGCTTCCGCCCGCAGCGCCGCCAGGAAGGCGGCGCAGGATGGATTGCGCAACGGCCGGTCGTTCCTGTCGAAGCGACGGGAGAATTTTTCGGGATAGATCATGGGCTTGACCGGAACGGGCATAACCACCAGCGCCACGTCGCGCGCGCGCAACTGGTTGCGGAAATCCACGATCGCCTGCAGCGGGTCCGGCTGCGGCGGGGCGGTCCATTCGTTGCCCGAGCGCGCGCGCGCCTGGAGCACGAACGGATCGAGGAATCCGCGGCCGGTCGCGAAATCCAGGCCGGGCCGGAAGAACAGCCAGCCGTCCCGCCCGCAATAGGCGTTCTCGTTGCCTGCTTTCAACCAGCCGGTGAGCGCCCATTGCACCGGCGGAATGAATGCCTTCTGGAGCAGGGAATCGTTCTCGAGGCGTGTCTCGAAACGGTCCATTTCCTCCAGCATGCCGGCGTTCAGCGAGCCGAGATCGGCGAAGCCGCGCACGGAGGCGAAGCGGTGAACGCCGGGCCAGATGTCGGCCGCCGCCAAGGCGCTCGTAGCCTGCCGCAGCGGCGTGTCGTTCGGCAGCGCGCCCGCCTGTCTCTGCCGGCGCCATGCGCTCCATTCGAAGCCCGTCTGCGCCAGCGGCACGCCGCCGATCAGCAGCAGGAACGTCGCCGCGAGGAACAAGGCCGGCCCGCGCCGAATCTCCGTATGGCCCACTTCGATCGCGGCAATCTCTTCGCGCGACAGACGCGGCTTCGCTCCGGAACCGGAGCCCGATGTCTCGCTGCTGCTGTTCATAAGCTGCCTAAAACATGAAGTAGATGAACGGGTTGAACGCCTGCGAAGTCAGAACCACAATGGACAGGATGAGCATGCCCAGGCAGTAGGCCGCCTTGGGCCAGGTGAGGCGGCGCGTAAAATCCCACGTTTGGGGCGCCCGCCATGCGACCAGCGCCGCAGCGGCGAAGAATAGCAGGTAGTAGGGCTGATAGATCAGGCCGCCGACCAGGCCTGTGCCGTCCTGGCGCGGGCCTGCGCCGAACATGTTGGCGATAAAGGCGAACGCGGAGCGAAGATCGGCGGCACGGAAGAAAACCCAGGCTAGCGTCACGATCAGGAAAGTGATCGCGGTTCGGAACGGCGCCGGAAGGTTCCGGTACGGGCTGTCCTTGCCTTGGGCGCGCTCGAAGGCGAGCATGGCGCCGTGAATGCCGCCCCACAGCACGAAGTTCCAGGCGGCGCCGTGCCACAGCCCGCCCAGCAGCATGACCAGCGCCAGGTTGACATAGGTGCGCCGCGCGCCCTTGCGATTGCCGCCCAGCGGAATGTACAGATAGTCGCGCAGCCAGTTGGACAGCGACAAATGCCAGCGCTGCCAGAACTCGGTGATGGAGCGCGAGAGATAGGGCGAATCGAAGTTCTTTGGGAAGACAAATCCGAAAAAGAGGCCCAGCCCGATGGCCATGTCCGAATAGGCGCTGAAATCGAAATAGATCTGAAAACCGTACGCCGTCGCGCCGAACCAGGCGTCGAGCGCCGTGGCCGACCCGGCCTCGAACACCATGTCGGCGATTTTGCCGCACGGATTGGCCAGAAGAACCTTCTTGGCCATGCCCAGCGCGAAGAAGGCCGTGCCGCGCGAGAATTTCTCCAGCGTATGCGCGCGCCGCCCGATTTGTGTCGCCACTTCGTGAAAGCGCACGATCGGCCCGGCCACAAGCTGCGGGAACATGGCGACATAGCAGGAGAAATCGGTGAAATTGCGGATCGCCTTCGCATCGCCGCGATAGACGTCGATGGAATAGCTCATGGATTGAAACGTGTAGAAGCTGATCCCGAGCGGCAGCGTGACGCGCCAGAACGTGTCCCAGCCTTCCTGACCCAAAGCCTGCGCCAGCGCATTGAAACTGTCCACGCCGAAGTTGAAGTACTTGAAGAACCCCAGCAGCCCCAGATTGGTGCAAATCGAGACCGCCAGCGCGGTTTTCTGGCGCCGGATTCGCGCGCCGCCTTTCGGCAATGCGAAAATCGGGTCGCGCCCGAACAAAGGGGCCTCGGCGATAACCAGCCCGCAGAAGTAGTCCACCACCGTGGAGAACAGCATCAGGAACACGAAATACGGATTGGCCCATCCGTAGAATCCATAGCTCAGAAGCGTTAGGGCAACATGCTTTCCCCGGCGCGGCATGGCGTAATAGACCAGCAGGGCCAACGGCAGGAAATAGAAAAGAAAGAGATGCGAACTGAATACCATAACGGCTCCGTTATTGGTCTGCCGTCTTCACCACCGGCACGCCGGTCATCCATCCGTTTACGCTTTCGGTAAACTGCCGTGCCGAAAAACACCAGATCACCAGCTTCTTGCCCTTCAGATTGTCCCGGCGCCGCGCCAGGTCTATTCGCGGCACCGTCGTGCCCGCGCCGCGGACGCCGACAAGATCGACGGGAAAACCGAACTCCAGCGCCAGATGATCGGCCAGTCCGGCGCCGCGCGCGTGCAGATCGCCGCCGACATGAAACACCAGCGTATGGCTGTCGCCCATCAGGATGACCGGACTGTCGCGGTCGGGTTCGACCGGCGCGGGGATGGCCTGATTTTCCCGAGGCGTTCCGGCATAGATCATGGGCAGCGTTTCCGCTTCGGCTTTGGCTTTCTCGATATAGCCCCACAGATCACCGCGAATCGCCAAGGGCGCCTCGTAGCGCGCGATGGCGCGCCGAACGGCGCTTTTCACCCAGGGGCGCGCCGCGACCTTCTGACGAATGGCTTGCGCGGTCAGCAGGCAGGCGCGACTGCTCCAATGCGTGTCGTGCTTGCAATAGAGACCTCCCTCGTCCGCATCGCGCAGTCGCAAGAAGGTTTCCGTCATGTCCAGCACCTGAACGCCTTCTTCGCGCAATCGCCGATAGAACGCCTGATGGTGCAGGTCGAGCCGGGGGGGACTGCCGTCCGGCCCCGGCACGGCAGCCTCCAGGATTCGATCCGCGTAGATCACGGCTTTCGGCGGAACCGGAACGAGAATCAGTTCCACGCCGGCGGCCTCGCATTGCCGGTGAAACTCGACAATGGCCGGCAACGGATCGGCGAGCGCGGGCCGAGCCGCGCGGCTGACCCCCGCCGCCGCTTCGCCCCAGAACGGGCCGATGGAGACGCTGCGCAGCTCGCCAACGAAAAACAGCCAGCCATCGCGTCCGGCCAGCACCCGTTCGCCGGCGGCTTCCCGCTCCGCCGCCCGGCCGCCGATTTCGCGCAACAGCGTTTCCTTCTCCGCAGCGCCCGCGATCGCGGGCAGGACCGCCATCAAGGCCAGACACAAGCGAAACGCATTCACCGTTCGTTCCTCCCGACTCTTTGCGATACTTGGATTGGACATTGGATATTCCTTGTTGGCTGTTGGACATTGACATTTGGGTTGCGGACAAAAACCCGCCTTAAGGTATTTGCACCGGTTACCGATTACTGATCACCGGTTACCGATCACTGATCACTGGCCAACCTTCACTCCCGCTTCCCGCCTTTCGGCTGCTGTCCCGGCGGCAGCGCCTCTATGGGGCCGCGCGCATAGTGGACCACCGCATCCAAGTCCAATTCCAGCGTGTCGGCCCGTTCGGTGGTGGTCAAATGCGCGTGCCGGTCGAGTCGTTCAACGGTCAGCGCATGCCGCGACCCGATCGCTTTCCGGCTGTTGGTCAGAAAAATGCGGTCCACATACATCCACTCCGCCACGCGGATTTTTTCGCCCGCATACTCGCCGGAAATCAATTTCACGATACGGTATTCGCCAATGGAAAGCACTTCGCTATAGGTATAGCCTGGATCCCACGGTTTGGGATATTTCGACCGCGCGAGCAACTCGCCTTCGAAGGCGATCGAAGGGATGCCGGGGCGGTCTTTGATTTCCTCCTTTGCCTTGGCATACATGGCCTGAATCTCGTCTTGGTCGAGCGTCCGGTTATGCAACTCGAAAAACTCCAGGCGTCCGCGCCAGGGATGAGCGCCCTTGTGCGCGTTGCCGAAAAACGGGATGCCCGGCGACCATCCGGCGATATCGCCCTCGTACCCGGCCGCCGCGCCGATGCGTTTCCCGTTGCGATACCAGGCGATGCCGTCCCGCCCAACGGCAACCGCCAGATGGAACGGCTCCGTATCCGGCATTCGCAACAGCTTGATCTCTACCGATTCGTCAGCCGCCAGTGTAAAAACAAGAGCATCGTTATCTTGCCATACAGCCAGAAGCGGCATTTTGTCCGGATCGCCGTAGGCGGCCAGACAGCTGCGGCCCTCTTTGGCTTTCTCTCGCGTTCGGGAATGAATATAGACGCCTAGCGTCACGGCATTCCCCGAATTTTTCAATGCCTCGTGCAGATAGTCCCGAGTGGCCTCGCCGTAAAACAAACCTCCCTCCAACCGCAACGAGTAGTCTACGTCCACCAGCGCCAATCCCTTCCGATCGAACTCGTAGAAGGGGGCCAGCACCTCTTCCCCGTCGGCGTCCCGCACCTCGACCGGCCGACGGTCGTCGCCTGTCATGGCCAGCATCCTGCCTCGCCAGGGCGCCTCCGCAGCCTGCCCATCCCTTGCCGCAAACGCGCACAAGAGGCATAAAGCCAAGGACGCAAACGAAACGGGTCGACCCCCTTCTTTTCCGATGGCGTTGCGGTTCATTTCATGTATCCTTTCGGCTCAAAGCGAACATTCCCACAGGTAGCCGCCCCGAGTCATGTTATCGGTTTCCAGGGCGTAAATGCCGCCCTGGGCCTCGACAATTTCATGCGCATATTCAATCCAGTTCCCGTCCGCATGGCGTATCTGGCCCAGCGTCTCGAACGTGCCCCGTTCGCGATCGTAGCGCGCAAGGTACGAATGCGGGCGGTAGCCGCCGCACACATAGAGAAAGCCGTCGGCGCCAACCATCAATCCGGGCAATCGCCTGGTTGGAAACGGCTTCCCGAGGTACGCGATCTTATTCCGACACGGATCGAGCCGACAGAGCTCGCCCAACGCCGTTCCGATATAGAGATATCCGTCGCCGCCGTTAATCATGCCGTCGATCGGGCCGGCGCCCGGATACTGAATATTCGCGGCATCCATTGCGTTCGGCAGCTCGCATTTCGGGAACTCGAACTTCCGCTTATTTCCGTTATAGCGGAAGAAGCCGTGTTTCCCCGGCCCGTACGTGCCCCATACACCGCCGGCATCGTCGAGGCAACTGTTGTGGGGAATGGATTCCATGGTTTCCCGGCAAAGCAAAACGCGCCTACGAAAATCATAGACGGCGAAATCGCAACGGTCCGTGAACAGATAGACCAACCCCCGTTCGATATCCCAACAGGTAGATTGGAAGAAGACACCCTCCAGCGGCCTGCCGAGACTGTGAAAGAGGCCCGTGCGAAGATCGCAATACGCCAGCAATCCGCCGGGTTTGCCGATCAGTTTCGGCAACGGATCGAGCGTTGCCGTGCCGAAATAGAGGCGGTCGTTGTCCGTATCCAGACACATGCCCTTGTGTATCTTCACATCCCCGTCGCGACGCGCCTTCCACTTGCCGAAGCCAAGCGATTTGAATTTTCCACTGCTCGGGTTGAAAGCAACCAGAATGTCGCCCCCCGTATTGGTCGCTCCAAGATAAAGAAGCTTCCGCTTGGAATGATAGACCGACGTGACAAACGAATAGCGCAGTCGGCGCACACGTTTGGCTTCTGCTCCTTGCAAAGCCGCTATATCTTCGTCGCTGCCCGCCGTCGCCGACCGAACTGTATAATCCTTGAACACATGGTAGGAAACATTCATAATCCGTTACTTTCGTTTACAGATTTTCCGCATGCACATGCGGCTTGCCCAGCAGTTGCTTCTCGATGCCCGGCCCCGACCAGGAAAGACGCACGACCACCGGATGCGCCGAATTGTTCAGGGTGCGGACCTCGATCGGGTAGCGGCCTTTCTTCAGCGGCACAGGCTTGCTGGCCGTCGGTCTCGTCCACGGCGCGTTCCAGTTTTTCGTGCGCGCAAGAATGAGTTTGCCGTTCAGCCAGACGCCGTAGGCGGATTCCCTTTCGCCTGCCTTGTTCTGAACAAAGGCATCGTTGCCTTCGCCTTGCAGGAAATAGAAGGTGTAGTCGCCGTCCACCTGTATTTCCAGCATGCCGCTCCAGCGCGCCGACCAGGGCCGCCGCCCGTCAATGGCGGGGTCCGGAGAATCGCGGCCCGCCCAGCGGTAGTCGAGCCGCGGCTCGACGCGCGTCAGAGCTTTCTTTGCATAGTGCGCGTCGGCGAAGTATTCGGCCTTGAAGCCGATCCCGGTCAATTCGGGCAGCACGGTGACATCGAACGAGGTGCGCGCCCCCCGATAGGCGACCGTCACGGTCTGCCGCGCGGCCGCTGCCACGCCGCGAACGGCATCGGGCGTCAAGGCCGCCTGCGCGGCGTTCGCCGTCCATTGCAGCCCCTCGCGCAAGCGCGGCGTGTACAGGCCGCCGTCGGCCGTCCGGAAATGGCCGACCACCTTGAGCGGGCGGCTAAGGCCGACGTTGATCCACACATGTTCCAGCGGCCGATCCAGCGGCCCGTCCGAGCAAACGGATATCCGTTCCAGCGTCGCGCCGGGCGGCACAACATCCGTATCGTCGAAGAAATCCTTGATCACCTGTTGCGACGCGACTTCGACATGCTGCCCGCTTGGCCAGTGGACGATGAAGCTGATCGGGCTCAGTTCCTTGGGCGCCTCCGTGACGTAGCACACCCACTCGTCCGTCCGCCCGAAATGGAAGCCGTTGATGGCGTAGTTCTTCGGCGCGGTCACGGTAGCCACAAGCTGGTCCGAGGGCCCGTCCTCGCCGAATTCCAGAATGCCGAGCAGCCGATGGCCAGTGGTCAGGTTGCTGCTCAGGTAGCGGCCGCTGGGCGAGACGTAGCCGCCGCAGCCCCCCTGGTAGCGGAACTGCTTGCCGCCCGTGAACGCGGCCACCGGCGGCAGCACCCAGGCGGCCTTTGTTCCGTCCAGCGACACGCTCGACCGGCCCTGGTTGCCCCGATGCACCGAGGTCTTTTCGCCCGTAGCCAGGTCCAGCCGGAAAATCTCGCGCAGCTTGTCGCCGTCCGACCAGTAGATTCTGTCGCCTGTCCCCCAGTTGAAACAGGTGAAATCGGCCTCGAACGAACCGACCTCGCGCACGGCGCGCGTTTCCAGATTCATGATGCGAATGCTCTTGTCCATGCCGTACACGACGCTGTTGCCGTCCGGCGAAAAGCCCGCGTCCACGACCGCCCCCTCGACCAGCGTCTCGAACGTCCGCCCGAACCCGTCCAGAACCAGCGTGCCGTTGTCGCCCATGCGCCGCTCCTGCGGCCGTCCGTTCAGGGTGTATTCGACTTTCAGTTCCTTGCGCTTGCCCTTCGCGGGATCGACGCCCAAATGCCGCGGATGCGGATGCACGTGAACGCGCAGCCCCTCGGGCGTCGCCAGGCCGCGAATCTTCTCCGTCACGTCGGCAACCTCCTCCGTGCCCAAGACGCCGTAGGTCGCCTTGACCACCGTCAAGTCGCGGCCGGGCCAGAGCGAGCAAAGAATCAAATTGCCCGGCGTTGTCCGATCAGGCGCATCGGTCAACAGCGCCCGGCCCCGCAACGCCCAGCTAGTCGGCGTCATACCCAGAAACGCCACCGCGCACCCCATGCCCACCGCACATTTCCATGCCTTCATTCTGTCCCCCTCCTGCCTTTCGGTTCATGAAACTATTGGAAAAGAATCACCGTGCCGCGCACGATGCGGAACACGTCCGTGAGCGTGACGGAGTCGTCATTGTAGTTCACCGTCGCCCGCCAGTCGGATGGCGTCAGCGTTACCGTCTCGAAAGCGCCGGTCAAGGTTCCGTTATCCGCCTTGACCACCGTCAGGGTTTGCCCTTTCAAATTGAGTTTCCCGTGAAAATGTACCGACAAATCCGTTTTGCCTTCGCCCAAAGCGATATGTTGCGTGTAGGCGCCCGCATGATCCGCAAACAACTGGTCGTAGTCCACGCCGGCGACACCGCTATCGCCTGTCACGTCAATCGCGATATGACAGCGATTGGTTCCGTTCAAATCGAAAACCAGCGAGAGATTGTAGTTTTCATTGTTTCTAACGTTCAGCGTCCCTACGGCAGGCCCGTCGGCCGTATCGCCCGGACGCAGGGTCGCCCCCTGCAAGGTCAGCGCAGCCGACCCAATCGTAGAGATGCGGCCGTTGCCCAGGAAGGAGTTGCGGATTTTCCAACCGCCGCTTGGAGGCGTCCACAATGCCCATTCGCAACCGGGCGCAATGACGATCTCGTGCGTGCCTAGGTTTATGCTCGCATGATTCCGCACTCGAACCGTCCCTTCGGAAATGATAAGCCGCCCGGCCCATGCGGAAGCATCCCAGCGGCAAGCGCTCCATGTGCCGCTGCCTGTCTTGCGCAAATCGGCGGCGCCCACGATCTCCGACTCAATGCCTGTGTTTCCCGATGCCAGAAAGGAAAGCGCGTTGACGATAATCCTGCCTTGCAAAGAAGCATTGCCTGCCCAGGGCTGAAACATGCCTCCGTTGGCATGCAGGTTCGTGCAAATGGGCCCCGCGCCGTTGTTTTGGTTGAAGCGAAGCGTCCCGCCCGCATTCAGATTCAATCGTCCGGCGAACTCAGTGTTAGCCACGGCATATACGATATCGTTGCTGTTGATGTTGCCTGTCTGGTCGGCCTCGGCGTTCGGCGCGCCGCCGCTCCAGTTGTCCGTATTCCAACCCTCGACGCCGCCGCTCCAGTCGTATTCGGCGCCGTGCGCTTGCCGTGCCGATGAAGATAGGGCGATCGCGATGGCGGCCATGGAAGCGAACCATGCTTTCACTCGGAAAATCGGCCGGGCGACGAATCCGTGCCTGACGCCTGCGTTTGTATTTGCCCCGATTCTTTTCATGGCTGTTTCCTCCTTTGTCCCGGTTGTTTTAGGGCAACGCTTTTCCGAGAGGAAGCGGATCGCTTTTGCCCGAATGCCCGCCGTTCCCCATCCAACGTCGGCCTTTCGATTCGCGCTTTTTTTTCAGATGGTCCGCAGCAGTCGTCAACCGCGTCCGCCTTCATCCGACAAACGATAGCGGGCCACAACTCGCTCAAACCGACCTGGCATCCGCCCGCGATCGCCCATCCCCCGCTCCGGCTCGTTCACGGCCCCGGCATGGCCGTTCGGAAGCACGAGCGTTGTCGGAATCGCGATATGCAAGGGCGACAGCGCCGGATTTCGCTCGCGTTGAACCAACCGATCAAGAACAACAGCTGCCAAAGCGTCGGAACTCCACGTCACCATTGGCAAACGGTCGCGGCCAGACCACAGTCGCATGCCGAGATCGGAATAAGCCCTTTCCGTACACCAGCCAACGGCATCCGCGTCTTCGCCAAGCTTCAAACCCGTTACCGAGAACGCGTGAACCGTCGCGATCGTCGCTCCCTGCCACAAGGCCAGAAAAGCGGTGGGCCGGTCAGAGGCCTCGATCATGCGGAGAATGTCGGCTTCGCTTTCCGCCTCCGCGCAATGACGGGACGAAATAGCAAGGCCCCTTTCCAGCAGGGCGCTTTGCGCGCCCAGCCAGCGCTCGCGGCTGCTGGCGCTCGTGCCCGGCGCAGGCCCGATCCAGCCCAAACGCGTATGCCCTTTCGCCAACAAATGACGCGTCGCCTGTTGCGCGCCGCCGAAATTGTCCTGGAACACATGGTCCATGGCCAGCTCGCGATCGGAATTTTCCAGTGCCACACAAGGAATCCCTTTTTCGGCAAGACAGCGTAACAGCGGCTCATCGGCCCACACAAGCGCCGCGCCATCCACTTGAGCGTTGATCAGCGCTTGCGCCACAGCGGCAGGATCTGCCCGTTCAATGTCCATGTTCAAAACCTGACGGCCCTCTGCCAAGCACTGTCGCCGCAAGGCTTGGACAACCTCCTCGCTTGTACGCCCGCTTTGCTCGTTTCGCGTAAACTGCAGCGCCGCTATGCGCGCAAGCCCCTGCCTGGCTCGCGATGGCCCCAGTATCCGGTAGCCACGGCTGCGCTCCGCACGCACCAGACCTTCGCACGACAGGGACAACAATGCTTGCCGCAGCGTGTTGCGCGCCACCCCGTACCGCACGGTCAATACGCGTTCCGCAGGCAGAAACGCGACCTCGGTCGTTCCGTTCAAGTAGTCGCGCCGAATCCGCCGCGCCACTTCCGCCACCCGCGGCCCGCCCTTTTCTACCTTTTCGATCATCTTTTGGTTCCTATATGATATATTATTGGATCAATATAGATCGCAGCAAAGACAGCGTCAAGATAAAAACAAAGAATTAATTAAGAAACAATTATCGCTATTCACAGCGACATGCCCCAGAGGAGACAATTGTTCTTTTTTGGTTCATCTAGCAATGAAAACCTGCTTGGTTCAAATATTTCAAAAGCGCTGAAGAGGGAAATCGGATAACGAACGACGAGGACGACGTAGAAGACGCGATCCGTCTGGCAGACCGACGCCCCGCCATTGGACTTTTTGAAAGGCCTTAATTACGCGCCATTCGTGTTACGCCAGCTTTTCGCTGGCGGTTTCCAGAAGGCGGAAGATTTCCTTCTCGTCGAAGGGGCGCGAGCGAGGGCGGTTCGGGAAGATTTCCTCGTAGGTGCGGACCATGATTCTGGCGCGTTTAAGCATTTCTTCGGCTTGCGGGTGTTCCCGGCAATTGCCGAAACGAAAATCGCGCAAGAGCGCGGCCGATTGGGCGGGCTGCTTGCGCACTTGCTCCAGCAGGCTTTCCGCGCGTTCCGTATCGGCTTTGCCCGCCTGGATAATGTTGCGGAACTGTTTGCGATACGTTTCGAGGATAGGCTCCTGGCCCGCATGGACCAAGGCGAGACATTCGAAGAAGAGGGCCGCGCCGTACATGGTGTCTTCGTTTCGGGCAATATCGCTCTCGAATTGCCGAACGAGCTTCTTGGCCTCTTCCAGCGGCAGTACGGGAACGGAGCCATCCGCTTTTCTTCGCTTGCCGAAAGCCATTTTTTCTCCCGATTCCTCTTGATTCGCAACCATGTTTGAAGTATTTCTGCCGGTATGTCAAGTCCTGGTTTTTCCGAAAAGCGTTCAAACGAATGGCACTACATGATCCGGGGCGATGCGGCCCGACACGGGATCGTGGACGAAGCCACGCTTTTTCGCATGGCAACCGAAGGCCGCTTGCGCCCGGAAGACATGGTCTGGAACAAAGCCCAGGGCGATGGCTGGCGGAGGGCGGGCTCCATCCCGAATCTTTGCCCGAAGCTAGCCGAACCGGAGAAGCCCGAACGCGCCGCGGAAGAGCCGCTCGGCCCTCTGGAAGTGTCCAAACGGCACCGGACCTCGTTCCCGATTCTGCTGGCGGTCGGCGTGGCCCTGATTTCCACCGCCAGTTGGCTTTCCCAAAAGCTCTACATGCATGAAATCCGGCCCTCGCCCCGGCTCGCGCGGCTGTTCGGCATCGAAACGCCGGAAACCGACATGTCCGGGCTCGACATCCACGCCCAACTTGCCGAACTGTATCTGGAACGCGAAGACCTCGAAAAAGCTCAGGCTATGATCGCCGTACTGGCAAACGACGAGCGGACGGCCGAAGCCGCCATTCGCTACAGACGACGCCTGGCAGCCGTCCAACAGGCAGTCGCCCGCCGCGAAGAGCTGCGGGCCAGACTGCCGGTCGCCGCCCGGCATTTGGACGAAGGGCGCATCGAGGAAGCCGACAAGATCATCGCGCTTCTGCCCGATACCGATGAATGGCGGAGCGAAGCCGAGTCGCTGCGGAAACGGTCCGAGAGTCTGAAACAGGAACGCCAACGCAAGCGGCGCTTTGTCGAGCTTCTGGAAAAAGGCTCGATCCATGCCGGGAACGCCGCAACAGCCATGGCGGTCTATCGCGAAACCGACAGCCTTGACGAACTGCATGCCGCTTTGAAACACGCCTTGCGGCGGCGCAACGTACTGCCCGCGCGCCTATGCCTCAATGTTGCGCATGTCTATCGTGAACTCCAACAGCCGGCGCGCGTCGAGTCCGTACTCGAATTCTTTGTCGCACGCGCCGACTCCGTCGGACCCGAGGCCGATTTCATCGAGGCGGCGCGTCTCTTCCGGCACATCGGCAAAACGGAAAAGGCCAAACATGTGCTGAACGACTATCTGGACCGCAACGAGGAGAAGGTCGCCGCCCGCATCGAGCTGGCGGCCCTGCTCTGCGAAGCCGACGACCGGCGTTCCGCGCTCAACCACCTGCGCGTCGCCGTGCGGCATGGCGACGATCCCGCGCGCAAACAGGCCCTGGCCGATCCCCGCTTCGCCCCCATGCGCGACACGTGGTCCTTCCGCCGCCTGACTCGTCCCGACTGATCGCGGAGAGCGTATGGCGTGGCGCGTGTCGGAAATGGCGTGTCGGGTATATTGTGTCGGGTGTCCGCCTTAACCCTTTCCGGCAAAGGCACACGTTCTTGCACGTGTTTTGTCTCTGGATTGATTGAACACCCGCTTAGCTCAAGATAACGAAGGAAACGAAGTGTGTCCGCCCTTCTTTGCTCCCTTCGTTGCCTTCTGTTCAATTCCTTTTTGTTCATCCTACCGAACAGCCTGCAGGGAACGATCGAAGAGCATTTCGATGTCGAGCAGGGAATAGACGGTGGGATTGAAGTTGCCGAACCGGTTGTACACGGCGGTGTTGACCGCCTCGTTCACGGTGTAGACAAGGGGAACTTCGCGCGAGACGATATGCTGGAATTCGGCGGCCAGCCGCTGGCGCGCGGCCAGGTCGGGCGTGCGCTGGGCCTGCGAGAAGATTTCGTTGATGCGCAGCTCCCACGGATAGGCGTGCGTGTCGTCCTCCTGTTTCGGATTCCACATGTGCAGGTTGCCGGATGTGGGCCACACGTTGCGGCCGCCGTTCATGGGATCGCCGAAGCCGCCGGTGAGACCGATGATGATCGCTTCCCAGTTGTATTCGCGCACGAGCCGGCCGACCAGGCTGGAGAAGGTCAGTTGCACCAGCTCGGCGCGCACGCCGATGCGGCGGAAATCCCTGCGCATCAGGCTCACGATCGCGGCGTAGTCCGGGCTGTCGGCATAGGTGTTGATCACGAACTCGACGGACCGGCCTTCGGCGTCCTGGCGGATGCCGTCGCCGTTGCGGTCCACGAGGTCCATGTCGTCGAGATAGGCGCGCGCGCGGGCCAGATCGAATTCGTACTTGACGACAGGCGTGTCGGGAAACCGTTCGTTGTCGCCGGCATAGAACAGGGTGTTGGCCTCGCTGACCGGCGAATGCTGGATGTAGGCCTGGCCGTTGAACACCACTTTGCGGATGGCTTCGCGGTCAATGGCGTGGGCGAGCGCGCGCCGGAAGCGACGGTCGCGGAACCAGGCCAGCTTGTGCGGCGCCACGTAGGGGCGACCTTGCGCGTCGGCGCGCGGATTCTGGTTCAGCACGAGGAAGCGCGTGCCCGTATCCGGCCCGCGCCGGTAGAGCGTGTATTCTTCCACGGCCTGTTCGCGGAACATGTCCTTGAAATCCTGGCCGCGCACGCCGGTCAGATCGAGCCGCCGCTCCTTGAACGCGTCGCGCGCCATCTCGCGCTGCGGAATGAAGCTGTACACGATACGCTCGATGTAGGGCATGCGGTCGCCGAATCGGTTGAACCGGAAATAAAGGGGATTGCGCTCGAGCACGATCCGCTCGCCGTCGCGATAGGATTGCAGCGTGTACATGCCGCTGCCGATCACCTCGCGCGGATCGGTGGACAGGTCCCACATGGAACTGAATCGGCCATCGTCGAGCGCAGGCTCCAGCGCATGCCGCGGATAAATGTCCTGCGACAGCGTGTCGAAAAAATAGGCCCAGGAATAGGGCAGCGTGTAGCGGACGCGAAAACGGTCCACGCGCTCGACCTTGACCTGGCGCGTAACCGGTCGGCCGGTATCCGGATCGGTATCGTCGAGCAGCCAGGAAAAACGCTGGCTGGTAGGAATGTCGTTGTTGTAGATGATGCGGTTCATGGTGAAGACCACATCGTCGGCCGTCAGCGGTTCGCCGTCGGACCAGACAACATCCTCGCGCAGCGGCACCTCCCAGACGAGGCCTTGTTCGTCCATCGCTTCGGGCATGGCGGCGGCCAGGCGCGGTTCGATCTCGTAGGTCACGCGGTTGCGGGTCAGCAATCCTTCGTAGAGCCAGGCGAGCAGGGTGGAGCTGGTGTTGTCGGTCGAGAGAACCGCATTGAAGGTTTGCGGGCCTTCGCCCAGGTTCATGCGGATTTCGCCGCCGTGAACGCCGCGTTCGTACTCGAACGCCTGCGCGGCGGCCTGCACCTGCTCGACCGGCGGCGGCGGCTCGGGTCGCGAGTCCGGAAACGACGGCCGGGCCGGCAGCCGAAAGACCAGCCCGATCAGCCAGAACAGGCCGACGATCGCCAGCAGGGGAACGGTTCTGCGCCATGCGTTCATGCGCGGAACAGTGCCAGAAATCGGGCGGGGAAGGCAAGCCCTGATTTTGCTGTTGACGAATACGCCTCGACATCTTCTACACCAACGACCGGCAACTGCGGAAATGCAATGACATCGCGGTTGTGTGCGTTGCGGAGGAACCGCCGGTTTCGTAACGAAATCCGGTCGGCCATTAATCCTAAAATAAGCGAGCTTTTCTGCTGCGAGCACGCCGGCGCCAACGCCTGCGGCACGTGAGGAGGGGTGCGCATTTCACCCATATTTCAATATGCGAGAATCGCGCGCCCCGCCTCAAGCGCCGCATCCGCAGACGTTTGTGCACTCTCGCGACGAAACCCTCGCTTATTCCAGGCTTAATTTACCGCAAATGAGGCTGACTCAACGGACACCCGCATGTCGGCAGCGTGTAATCCGCCGCGAGTTTGCCGGACAGCCACGCGGGAAGACGCGGCCGCCATCTTCGCCTGCCCAGAACCAAACGCCATGGCATGACGATCGCCTTCATGATCTCCGCCTCCTTGCTTGATTGCGTTTACAATACGGCGCCGGTTTCTTCCAGCGCTCCTGCGGGCGAGGCCGCCGGACCGGATACGGGACCACCATCCGGCCAGCGCATGCGCAGACGGGCGGCCAGCGAGTACAGGGTCGCGAACGCCGACCCGCTCATGCG
>SLKS01000194.1 GCA_007134465.1 Kiritimatiellia bacterium
TCGTTTACGCTTCGTCGAACGGCTTCGTCGGACGTTCGGGTCGTCGAGGGGACATACAGCCAAGTCCAAACGGCGGGGCCGTGAACGGTTACGACCCAGAAATAATGGGGTAAGTCCACAATGAAACAGGGTCTTGACAGTTTCGGGATCTTGCGCTAGAGTAGTCAAACCATCATGGGCGCGGTCTTCGGGTTGAAGATGGCAGGCGCGAGCGGCTCCGAAAAGGCAGGCGCTCGCGAGGGCGTTGGATTTCGGCGGCCGCGCAGCGGCGGGTTCGAGTCGGGCGTAGAGCCGTCAACAACACGGAAGCGGTCGGTCGCACAGGCCGTCCGCCCGCAAGGAGGGCGCACCGATGTCAACCGTATCCGAAATTGCCGACGGGCTCAAGAAACATCCGGGCGGGTTCCGCCTGGACGCCGGGGAACGGCTGTTCCTGCACGATACCCACGACAATCTTGTCGTTACCGACCGCAGAGTGCAGACGGAATCGAGCACCTATCTTCTGACGGATCTGGCCGACGTGCGGTTGCTGCCGTTCATGAGCCCCGCCCGCAACCGATGGCGCACGTCTTCCGGTCTCGTCGCGAAGCTGGGTCTGCTCCTGCACGCATTGGCCACGCTGCCGAAGAAAGCCATGCCCGTTCGCCTGGCCGTTGTGGAGGGCGTCTATCGCGACCGGCCCGTCACCCTGGCTCTGTCGAAACTGATCCGCAAAGGCGATGAACAGGGCGAGAAGGAGGAATGGGAGCGGCTCGAACGTATCGTGGCCGCCATCAAGTCGGCGTTGCAGGGCCAGGCGAACGAAGGCGCTCCATGATGCGGGCGACGCTTTGCCGCATCGCGCCGCGCCGGGCTTCGACAACGGCGCGCGCGCGTTGGCCCTGAGCCAGGCGCGCGGATTCGTCGGCCAGCCAGTTTTCGATCCGGTCGCGCAACCGGTCCGCATCCGCGGCGACCGCGATCGCGTCGGCGGCGCGGAACTCGGCCATAATCTCCTCGAAGTTTTCCATGTGCGGCCCCGTGACGATCGGCTTGCCGAACCGGGCGGGCTCGATCACGTTTTGGCCGCCGCGCTGCCGACCCAGACTTTTGCCGACAAACACGATATCCGCGCAGGCGTACAGGGCGTCGAGTTCGCCGGTCGAATCCACAATCAGCACGTCGTCATGCGTGGCGGATTCGGACGCCGCCAAGGGTACGTCCGTATCGAGCCGGCTGCGCAGAACGGGGCGCAAGCCGGTTTCGGCCACGGCGCGCGCGCCTTCCGCGCGCCGTTCGGCATGGCGCGGAACCAGGACCAGACGCAGGCGAGGATGGCGGTCGCGCACGGCGCGATAGATATCGCACAGCGCCGTTTCCTCGCCCGGCCACGTGGAACCGCCCAGAAACAGGATCGTATCGGCCGCGTGTCCGGCCCGGGCCAGCAGCGCGCGGGCCGGGCCGAAGTCCGGCGGAGGCTCGTTGGCCGCATCGTACTTGGCGCTGCCCGCCACCGCAACGCGGTCGGGGTCGGCGCCAATCCCGATCAGGCGCCGGCGGTCCGCCTCGCTCTGGGCCAGAACCAAGTCGAGCCGCCGCAGCACGGGTGCGAAAAAACCGCGCAGTTTGCGGTAGCCGGCCGCCGAACGCTCCGACATGCGCGCATTGATCAGAAAGACCGGAACGTTTCGGCTGGCGCATGCCCGAATCAGGTTCGGCCACAGTTCCTTTTCCGTCAGGATCAGCGCGCGCAGCGCGCCGAACTGCCGCAACACTCTTCGGGTCACGAACGGAAAATCAAGCGGGAACCAGAGCAGCACGTCCGCCACCGGCAGCGCCCGTTCGGCGATCCGCCAGGCTGTGGGGGTGTTGACGGTCAGCACGAAGGCGGCGGCGGGGTCGGCCCGCCTCATTTCGGCCATGAACCGCAAGGCGACCTGCACCTCGCCCACGCTGACGGCATGGGTCCAGTAGCGGGTTCGCTCGTTCAGCTTGCGTTGCGTCTCGGGCGCGTAGCGGCCGAAACGCTGCGCGAAGCCGGGGCGATAGCCGCCGCGCTTGCGCATGCGCAGCAGGTAGCGCGGCAGGGCCAGCCCGAAGCCGATCGCGAACAAGACATTGTAGAGCAGCCAGCGCATAAACGCTTTCCCGGTAAAGACACACGTTTTTGCATTCAAATTTTGCCGGTTCCCGGCGGCAATGACTCCGGCCATGGGTTGTGGCGTTTTCCGCCTTCGCCCAAGCGCTACGGCGGACATGTCGGGGCTCGCAAACTCCCTTTTACACGGTCATACGAAAGACCGATCAACGCACCCCACTTCCGAGATTCCCGCGCGCGCCTCGCCTTCTCGAGCGTGTTTTCCGCTGTTGAAGGACCGATTCGATTGCCAGCGCAGCCCGCCTTAATCATTTGGGTGCGCGGTGGCGGGCGCTTTCTTTTTTCCGCGCGCGGCCGAGGCGGTTTTCAGGCCGTAGGCTTTGGCCAGATTTTCGTAATCGGGGATCTGTGCTCTGTAGCGGGCGATCATGCGCTTGAGCGCGGCGCGCTGGCGTTCGGACAGACTGCGGCGCGTGCCGAACTGACGGTCGAGCGATTCGAAGAATTTGCGGTCGTCGAATTCGCGCTTGCCGCGCTGGACGGCGGGCTTCCATTCCGTCACGGCGCGCATGGCGTTCAGCAGCGGCCCGCTTTCCTTGTCTTCGGCGATCGGCGCGCGATCGAGATCGAGTTCCGCGCGCTTGCTCTCGAAGTCGGGAATCTGGTCCGCATGCGCCACGACAATCGAATCGAGGGCGTTGAGCTGCGCTTCCGAGAGGCGGCGCCCGCGCTTGACCTGCGCATCCAGCGACGCCACAAACTTGGCGGCCGATTCGTTCACGTCCACGTTTTCCAGCAAGGCCAGCTTGGCGGCGCTGGCCTCGCGCGGCGGCTGCGCGGCCGGATCGTCCAGCACCTCGGCATGGCCCAGCCGGCAAAGGGTGTCCTCGATCGCCGGCGTCTGGGCGCGATAGCGGACGGCGAGCCGGAAGAGGGCGTCAAGCTGCTTGCGGGTGATTTCCTTTTCGCCTTTCTCGAGCTGGCTGGCCACCGACTCGACAAAGATGCGGTCGCCATAGGTTCGCTTGCCCCGTTTCTGTTCCGGATACCATTCCTTGACTTCGGCCAGCGCGTCGAGAATGGCGCGCACGGCCATGGTATCGGCCGGCGGCGGCTTGGCGGCGGCAAGCCAGGCGGAGAAGCGGCCGTAGAAATCGCGCAGCATCTCGACCCGGCCGAGCTTTCCTTGCTCGATGCGGTCCAGCGATTCTTCCATGACGGCCGTAAATTTGACGTCGAACAGCGAATCGAGCGTGGCAACCAGCAGCGCGTTCACCTGGCGGCCAAGCGGAGTGGGGATCAGCGTTCGGTTCTCCTGCGCCACATACTCGCGCTGATGCAAGGTCGAGACGATCTGGGCATAGGTGCTGGGCCGGCCCACGCCATTGCCTTCGAGCGCGCGAATCAGCGCAGCCTCGCTGTAGCGGCGCGGCGGCTGCGTTTCCTTGCGCTCCTTCAGCCACTCCAGACAGTCGAGCGGTTCCTGCTCCGTCAATGGGGGCAGCGGCGTTTCGTCTTTCTGCTCCCTGCTTTTCTCGGCGCCGCTCACGCGCATGTAGCCGGGAAACTTGATTTCGGAGGCGGACGCCTGAAACCGGCACACGCGCTCCGCGTCGCCGACCTGCGCAACGGCTTCCATGCCCGCCGTACGCTGGGCGATCACCGCCGAACTCATCTGGCTGGCCACGAACCGGCGCCAGATCAGATCGTACAACTTGTATTCCGCCGGCTCCAAACGTCCTTGCAAACTCTCCGGCGCGCGCGCGACATCGGTGGGACGAATGGCCTCGTGCGCGCCTTGCGCCGAGGCCTTGTTGCGATAGAAACGGGGTTTTTCCGGACAATAGTCGGCCCCGTACTCCCGCACGATCAACTCGCGACAGGCGGCCAGCGCCTGTTGCGAGACGGCGAACGAGTCCGTGCGCATGTAGGTGATCAGGCCCGCCGGGCCGGCGCCCAAATCCACGCCTTCGTAGAGTTTCTGGGCCAGGCTCATCGTTCGCTGGGGCGAATAGCCGAACACGGTGGAGGCCGCCTGTTGCAGGGAGCTGGTGATGAACGGCGGCGGCGGGGCCTTGCGCGCATCCGCGGTCGTCACGTCGCTCACGCGCAGGTCGGCGTTCGCCAGCCCGGCCAGCAGGGCGGCGGCCTCTTCGCCGGTGCGGATATGCGCTTTCTTGCCGTCCACGCGCGTCAGCTTGATCGGGAACGTATCGAGCGGCGCCTGCCGCTTGCGGACACGGGCACCGATCAGCCAAAATTCCTCGGGCACGAACTCCTCGATCTGCTGCTCGCGTTCGCACAAGATGCGCAACGCCACCGACTGCACGCGGCCGGCGCTGAGTCCGCGCCGGATTTGCCGCCAGAGCAGCGGGCTCACCATGTAGCCGACCAGCCGGTCGAGAATGCGGCGCGCCTGCTGGGCGTCCACGCGCTTCATGTCCAGTCCGGCGGGCCGCTCGAACGCGGCCCGCACCGCCGTCGCCGTGATTTCATTGTACTGCACGCGCCAGAACGGCTTGGCGCCGCGACCGCCCAGAAGTTCCTGCAAATGCCATGCGATCGCCTCCCCTTCGCGGTCCGGATCGGGCGCCAGATACACGGCCTCGCAGTCGCGCGCGGCCTTACGCAGCTCGTCCACAACCTTCTTCTTGCCCTTCATCACCGCGTATTCCGGCTCGAAGTCGTGTTCGACATCCACGCCCAGATTGCGCACCGGCAAATCGCGGACGTGGCCGACCGACGATGTTACGACAAAATCGCCGCCGAGAATTTTGTGGATCGTTTTCGCCTTGGCCGGCGATTCGACTATCACCAGTTTCTTTCCCATAGCGTATCTCCTGAATGGCGCTTCGCGCCTTATTCCCGCATTGCTGCGTCAAAAAACAAGAGGATTCGGTGGACGACTACGGCGTTCCCGACGCGCTTCGCGGTCGGGACGGATTACGAGTGACAGAAGCCCGCCTGCAACGCTGTAGCGCTGCGGGCAGGTCGTCGCCGTAGTCGTCACTTCCTGGCCTCCGTTTGTCATCTCTTTCCGCCAACAGTTGGCCGACGCGCTTCGCACAGGGCAATCGAAGCAGTTTACGGCAACGTTTACGGTGGAGTTAGTTCCGATGCAGTTGACGGCAAAGTTTACGGAACAGATGAGATCGCCTCGCCTCTTCCTCCAACGCAA
>SLKS01000290.1 GCA_007134465.1 Kiritimatiellia bacterium
CGGCGACGACTACGGATTACGAGTGACGGAAGCCCGCCTGCAACGCTGTAGCGCTGCGGGCAGGTCGTCCCCCGTAGTCGTCGCCGTAGTCGTGTTCCGTTTTTGCGTTCTGACCTCCGCCCTCTAGACTGCGGGCACAGCCCGCCTTGAAAACTGTTCACTGGTTACTGTATACTGTTTACTGCTCACATCTCCTGCGGGGCTTCTGTCAGGCCGGTCAATCCGCGCACCACAATTCGGAATTCCGCGCCCGTCTCCCGCCCAACTTCCCGGACGATAATTTCGTAGTCTGACGATCCTCCGCGTTCCGTGGAGCCGTCGGGCAGAAACACGATCGTGTCGGGCGTGTCGGCATTGCCGGAAGAATCCGTGAACATCAGCGTGGTGGGCAAGTATTCCGCGTCGTGAATCAGCCAGCCATAGCGGTCGCCGTAACGCCAGTTGTTGCGTGTGCCGTCTTGCAAAGCGCCGACCACGGAAATCTGCGTGTTTCCGGTCACCTTGGCCCAACTGCCGGCCGTAAGATTGTACACGGTTCCGCCAGTCAGACTGTTCTCCTCCCAGCGGGGCGAAGCGACAACCAACGACGGAATATTGTTGTCGCCGGCATGCGTGCCGGCCTGGGCCACCACCCGGTAGCTGGCATTCGTCTGGAATCCGGACGATTCCTGCCGGAAAATCACGTAGGTGCGCATGCGATGGGTCATCGCATGCTGCCGGGCCAGCGCAAGAACCTTGTGCAGGTTTTCCTGCGCGCCTTGCACCGCCGTCGAACGCAACACGCCGAAATAGGCGGCCAGCGTCATTCCCATCAGAATGAAGAGAATCGCCATGACCGTCAGCAGCTCCATCAGCGTGAAGCCGGTCGAAGAATGGGTGATGGTTGATGGTTTATGGTTCATGGTCAAGCGTTCTTCGTTCTTGGTTCGTTGTTCTTCGTTGCCTTCTGTTCAGTATCTTCCGGGGCGCGGACGTCGCCTGCCTGTCCCCCTTGAGCAAACCTTTCTCAAGCACGGCGGCAGAGGCCTGCCGCCCTCCAGCGCCATCGGTTCGACCCGCTGGAGGGCGACGGGCTCCGTCGCCGGGCTCATCTTCCGTCGAACAAAGCCCGTCTTGCTGTTTAGCGCGTCCTTCTTAACCAAAGACCAAGGGCCATGGACCAAGCGCCCAACGAAGAACAACGAACCAAGAACTCTTCGGCGCAGTCAATAGCGATCCACGGATCTTCCGTCCACGTACGCTCGATTGTTCGTGAAACCAACTCGATAATAATCCCCGTCCGGACAGCGCAACGAACCGCTGTCAGACCGGCTGAACGTACCCGGATTGATAAATCGAATAGGCTGGCCGGGCACGCCTTCGCCCAGCAGAATGTTCACCACCTCGACATTGTTTTCGGCAAACTCGCCTTCCGCCCCGCCCGAGTCGGGATTGGGCCACCGCATGTATTCGTGCTGATAGGATTTGATGGCCAGCGCCAGGGCCCGCCGGTCATTCGCGCGTTTTTTGCGCTTCGCGTCTTCGCGCGAAGGAATCAGCACCGGCAGCAGCAACCCCACCAGAATGGCCATAACCACAATCACCATCATCAGCTCGATCAGCGTGAAGCCGGAGCGGAAGCGGGAATGGTTGATGGTTGATGGTTGATGGTTCATGATTTCACACTATTTGTTCTTTGTTCTTCGTTGCCTTCGTTGCCTTCGTTGTCTTCTGTTCATTGTCTTCCGGGTTGCGGGCGTCGTCCTCCGTCCCCCATGCCAAAATCTTTCTCAAAAACGGCGAAGGCCCGCCATCCGGCGGCCGGGGTCTGTTCACTGATCACTGTTCACCGATTACTTCTCTTACTGCCACCCGCCTTCCCAGCTGGTGATGTCGTCCGCCGTAAAGCTTTGTCCGTCCGGGCCAATGGACCAGACCGCGACGGGAACCGGCAACACTCGCGAGCCCAGCGCTCCGCCGCTCACCTCGTTCCTTCCGTCTTCGTCCAACGCCACCCTATAGGCCCGGTCCGGAGAATCGGGCGTTCCCCACGGATCGCTGTAATACTGAAGCCCGGCTCGCAAATCAAGATATTGTATTGCGCGCGGATTTTGCTCCTCGCCCGCGTCGCCGCGCAAAATGGCGATCGCATTGGAATTCATCAGCATGATGTTCGGCGGGAACCGCCTGTATTGCAAACGGTAGGCCTCCCAGGCGTCGCGCAGCTCCTTGACTTCCTTCTTCGCGCGCGTAATGCGCGCGCGGCGCCGAGCCGCGTTAAGCACGGGCAGCAGCAGCCCCATCAGCGCCCCGATAATCGCAATCACCACCAGCAGCTCGAGCAAGGTGAACGCCCGGGAAGAAGAATGGTTGATGGTTGATGGTTGATGGTTCATGGCTCTTCGTTCGTTGTTCTTCGTTTTCTTCTGTTCAATTCTTTCCGATTTCCGTCGTCAAATTCTTCTTCCGGCGGTCGGGGCCGCCCGCCCTCCAAACCGGAAACGAAGAAGAACGAACCAGGAAACCTTCCATCCGTTTGCCTGATCCCTGATAGCTGGTGGCTTCTCTCTGACCAAGGACCATGGACTATGGCCCTCTTCCGGTTTCAGGTTTCATCCCTCAGCCCTCTCTTCCCTACTCGCTCCACGATTCGTACGAGATATTGTCTTCCGGATACCCCGGTCCGCGCGGACCGGTGGACCAGATCCTGTAACGGACGAAGGGCGGACGAGATTCGTAGCGGTACGAGCGCCCCCACGGATCGCGAACTGTGGCACTCAAGTTGGTCCAGGCGAAACTGCCCATGGCCGGCGTGGATGTGTGGGCCACGTGGCCGACCGACAAGCCCACATCCTGCAAAAACGGCGACCACCGGCTTTTGGCGTGCCGGTCGCGGTCGGTATCCCGGTCGTACCAATGCGTCTGGCCGGAATTCCTGTCGCGAGGCCACAGGTAGGACACCAGCCCGTAGCTGTATCCCAAGCCACGCCCGTAAGTGCCGCTGTGCGGCCAGTCGTCGGGACCGCGCATCATGTCCGGGAAAAAGTCGGGGTGCTCCGGATCGTTGCGGCCCGGCGCCGCCAGCCAATCCTGCACGTGCTGAGACTGATGGTTTGACACCGTGCTTTCGTACTGATAGGCCACGAAATCCACCGGGGGATAACTGCCGTATTCCGTGAAAAACTCGTTTAGCGCATTCTGCAACTGCTCCAGTTCGTACACGGCCTTCTTGCGTCGCCCCTCTTCCCCGAAGGTCGCGGCCGTGCGCAAGAGTATGGCCGTCAACAGCAGAATGATCACGATCGTCACCAGCATTTCGATCAGCGTGAATGCCTGGCGACCGGAACGGTGAAACTCCGGCGTTGTCATGAGTTGTCCTCCTGTTCGCTCAACATTCTTCCATCGTCAAAAATACTACCAGAGCGCGGTTGGCCAGGCAAGCGAATTTTTCCCTTTTTTTTATTGCCCCGCCCCCCCGGTTTCTGTAGTATGGAAGTGGTTTTTGAGCATGGTTCGCGCTATGCCGTTAGGCGGGCTGCCCCCGCAACCCGGAGGCCGGAAGTCAAAAGTCGGAGGTCGGCATCGCTGAAATTTACGGCAAAGGTGACGACGGAGTTAGAATCGGCGGTGTTTACGAGACAGTTTGCGTTGGAGGAAGATGCGTGGCGATCTCGTCTGTTTCGTAAACTTTGCCGTCAACCGCATCGAAACTAACGCCATCGTAAACTTTGCCGAGAACAGTTTCGATTGCGCCAGGCGAAGCGAGTCGGCCAACTGTTCGCAAAGAAAAATCAAGAACGACAAAGCGGGTCGTCCAGCGTAACCGCTAAAGAGTGGCGGTGAAGAGTGCGAGCAAGTGTACGGGTAAGTGTGAGAGCGGCTTCGGCGCTCCGAACACTTGGTCGCCCTCTTAGGCTTACACTTCACCGCCACCCTTGCTTGGTTACACTTGAACGACCCGCTTGAGCGAACAGTTGCGAGAATGGCCCAGCGGTTGCCGACGGAAAAACGGAAAGAATGCGAACAAAGCCTCGGAGGCGAATCCGAAAACCGTGCCGAAGACGGCACGGCTTCCGGAACGCCTCAAGGCTGACGTTGGCGACAAAGAGGTGACAAACGGAAATCAGGACGTGACAACAACAAACGAGGAACCATGAACCATCAACCATCAACCATTCTTCATGAACCATCAACCATCAACCATCAACCATTCTTCGTCAACCATTCTTCCCGGGCTTTCACCCTGATCGAAATGCTGGTGGTCATTTCCATTATCGCCATTCTGGCCGGGCTGCTGATTCCGGCCATCCATCGCGCGCGCGAGCACGCCCGCAGCGCCCAGTGCATGTCCAATCTCAGGCAACTGCACCAGGCCGTGGTCAACTATTCCGCCCGACGCAACGGCCGCTTGCCCCACGCCGCCAGCCGCCAGTCGTGGAGCGAAAGGTATCAGCACTGGTACAAAAGCCGTACCGGCTGGGTGGATTGGGAACCAAACCCTGATTTTCCAAGACCGTCGGAACAAAACAACATGCGAACTCGATGGTACAACAACGCTGCCGGGGGAGGGATGTACAGTATCACGAACGGAACCCTGTTCGCCTATACGCGCAAGGACCATCGCATCTATCTGTGCCCGACCTTCGCCCGCCAGCAGGTCTGCGGCCTTCCTGACGCCGATGGCAACACTCCCGTGCGCAATTACGTCATGAACTCGCAAGTCAGCGGCGGCAGCATCACCATGCGCAACGCCTCGCGCACCCTACTGTTCGCCGACGGAGGGCTGCATCGCTTTCCTGTGGAAGGCAGCTCCCAAAATCGCCATGCGGACGCGGGTTTGCGCGGCTATCTTTCCGACAATTGGAACCAAACCGGCAGCGGCGGCAACAATCGCTACCACAATTGGAACTGGAGGCCATACACCGGCGAATACTTCAGCCATCTGGACGGCAAGCTGAGCGGATACGCGGACGGAAACAACGCATGGCCCCGCGAATCGGTTGGCGACTATCATAACGGCCGAGCCAACGGGATTTTCGTGGACGGGCATACGGAAAAGCTGTGGCCCTCCGACACGATCAACGCCTGCGCCGGCGAATGGGGCACGTATTAGCCCATTTTTCAAAAGAGAAATTCCACGTCCTCTCGTTCTTCCCTCGTTCTTCCTCTCACTGTTGGAGGAGGGACGTGACCTGCTGCGACGAATCGCAGCCATGCTCAGATCACTCTCGAAGGCGGTTGGCGATGACACCTAGTCCCCACACTTCGTCGCCTACGCTTCGTCCCACACTTCGTCGCTTACACTTCGTCCCACGCTTCGTCGATCCCCGGTATGGCGAACGGCGCCAACAACCCACAGATTCTGCGGAAGACCCAAAAAGAATGGGTGTGCGGGCGCAGCTCGCCTTAGGTTCCCGCAGCGATTCTAATTGTGGCAACCAATTGTATCTGCCGGGGGCTAAAGCCCCGGAGAACTTCCTCCTGAAGGCGGCGCTCTGGCTCGTTTTGTCAGAGTACCGGCTTCAGCCGGAAGTTCTCCCGCCGCTTCAGCGGCGCGCCCGGATGTCATAGTGCGCATTGCCGATGCTTCCCCGGATGCGCTTGACCCCGAGGCCCGCGCTCGGTATGGTTCCGGGCCATGAATACAGTCACCCCCGCCCCCGCCCTGCTCGGCCCCTATCGCGGCGAAATCGCGCCCGCATTCCACACCCCCGCGTTTCTGGCTCGCCTGGAATCCATTGGCGCATGGGTCGCCACGCCCGATGCCCATATCCTTTCCTGCGGGCGCAACCGTCAAGTCCGGCTGGAAACCCAGGCCGAGGACCGCCTTATCGTCTTGGCTGTGAAACGGTTCGGCAAACAATCGGCCTTGAAAGACTGGTCGGACGCCGTTCGCGGCACTAAAGCCCGCCGTTCCTGGCTGGCGGCCTGCGCGTTGCGAGCGCGCGGGCTCGGCACGCCGGAGCCGATCGGCTATCTCGAACGCTGGCGTGGCCGGCGACTGGAAGACAGCTACTTTCTGGCGCAGTACGAACCCGATTTGATCTCGTTCAAAAGCGAACTGATCCGGCTCTTCGCCGACGAGCCCGACTGCGGCAAATTCATGGCGCTTCTGCAGGCCGTGGCCGACGCGGTTCGCGCGATGCACGAGGCCGGATTCCTGCACCGCGACCTGGGCAATCAGAACATCTTGCTTCGCCACGCCGACAAGCCGAGCGCGGACGGGATTCTGTTCGTGGACCTGAACCGCGCGCGCTGGAAAGACGCACCGCTCGCCGTCGGGGACCGCGCGCGCGACTTGTCGCGCATCTGGCTGCCTTCGGATCTTCTGCGCGTCTTTCTCGACATGTACATGGGCGCTGCGCCTTCTCCCCTGCTGCGCAAACGGGAGCGGTTCCATCGCAAAGCCTATGCTCTTCTTGCCGACACTCGCCACTTGCGACACCCGTTCCGGACGCGGCGCAATCGCAAGCGCGCCGCCGCGCCAACCTATCCGGCTCCCACAGACCTGTGGATATGGGACGAGAAATCCGCTCAGGCCATCGGCGCATGGCAACGCAAAGACCGCCAGCGCCATTTCCCGCGCGGCCGGCATGCCTCCATCGCACTGGCCGCCTTGGCGGACGCGCCCGGCGTCTGGCGCGAATACCGGCGCCTGCTCGCCGCCTGCTGGCAAACGCCGGTGGCCATGAAAGATCGCGTCGGCATAGCCGTCCAGCCCCGTCCCGCCACTTGGGATCGCGAGCGGGCGCTGCTGGCCGGGCTCGGACGAATCCCGGTTCTGATCCGATTCTACGCCCACGAGCAGCCGCGCGACTGGTCGTTCGCGGCCGAAGCCGCCCAGGCCCTGCGCAAGGATGGCCACGCCGTGTCGGTGGCGCTGGTGCAGAACCGGCGCGCCATCGTCGAACCGCTATCCTGGCTGCGGTTCGTCCGGCATGTGCTGGATGCCGTCGGGCCCGTTGCCGACCGCATCGAAATCGGGCATGCGATCAACCGCGTCAAATGGGGACTGTGGGACGTGGCCGAGTATCGCCGGCTTCTGGACGGCGTCGCGGCCGTCGCATGCGCCGGGTCCAACCTCAAATTCATGGGGCCGGCGGCGATTGATTTCGACTTTCCCCATGTTCTGGCCGCGCTGCGCGCGATGCCGCCAACCCTGCGCTTCGACGCGCTCTCCCACCATCTGTACGTGGACCGGCGCGGCGCGCCGGAAAATCGGCAGGGCCCGTTCTCCGCCTTGGAAAAATTCGCGCTCGCCCGCGCCATTGCCTGCCGCGCCAATCGTTGCGCCGACCGGCTGATCGTCTCGGAAGCGAACTGGCCCTTGCAGGGGACCGGCGTCTGGTCGCCGGTCGGTTCGCCCTACGAGTCGCCCGGCCCGCGCCGCAACGATCCGAGCGTAAGCGAAGACGAATACGCCGACTTCATGCTGCGCTACCTATGCCTGGCGCTCTGTTCCGGCATGGTCGAACGCGTCTATTGGTGGCGGCTCGTCGCGCGCGGATTCGGACTCGTGGACGACACCGATCCCGACGCCTGGCGCGAGCGCCCGGCCTATCGCATGCTCGAAACATTTCTCGCTCTGCTCGGCGACGCCGAGTTCGTGCGCGAAGAGAGCCGACCCGTCGAAGCCGAACCCGCTCCCGCCACCGCCGCCGCGCGGCGGCCAACCCCGCCCATCGTCCGCCGCCTGACGTTCAGAAAAGCGGACGGCCAAACGCTGGCCATGCTGCACACCACCGGCGCCGCCGCCGACTGGCCGCTTCCCGATCGCGCCGAACGGGTCCTCGACGCCTTCGGCGCCGATCAAACGCCCGCCACGCCGACCCTCTTGCGCCTGACTGGCCGGCCGGTCTACGTGCTCGGAAAGGAAAACGGTTAGCTCCGAAACCAGTTGCCATAACGAACAGGATACGCATAATGAAAACACAACTGTCGGTTCGATGGCTGGCGGCAACGGCCGTTCTGACATGCTGGGTCTGGACAACGCGCGCCGCCGACTATTGGGTGGCGCCCGACGGCGACGATGCGAATCCCGGCACGCTGGAACAGCCGTTTCGCGATCCGGTGCAAGCCGCCGCGCGTCTGATGCCCGGCGATACGCTCTTCTTCCGCCAGGGCCGCTACCGCTGCCGGACCAGCGCCATCATCGGACTGGCGCCGGCACGCGACGGGGAACCGGGACGTCCCATAACGTTCCGCAACCATGCCGACGAACATGTGGTCATTGACGTGGCCGAAACGGAATGGGGCCTGACCAGCAACGGGTTCGACTGGATCGTGTTCGACGGGTTCGAAGTGACCGGACGCGGCCGCAACAACATGAAGATTTCCGCGCATCACGGCCGCGCCAAGAAGGGAACAGGCCGCCATGTGACGATTCGCAACTGCGAGGTGCATGGCGCGCGCAGCGCCAATATTCTGGCCGTGAACACTCCGTTTCTGACCGTCGAGAACTGCCGGCTTCACAGTTCCGAGCGTTCGCACGGACTGTACGTGGCGCAGGGCTGCCACAATGCGGTCGTCCGTCATGTGACCAGCGAAAACAACCGCGGCAACAGCGGCATGCAGTTCAACGCCGCGGGCGGCGGCATAACGAACGTCCTGGCCGAAGCCAACCTGTTGCGGGGCAACGCGCACGGCTTCAGCCTAATGGGCGTTGCGCACAGCGTGTTCCGGAACAACATCCTGTTCGACAACGGCTACGACGGCCCGCGCGGATCGGGCGGCCGCGAAATCATCCTCTGGACCTACGGCTCCGGCGACCGGCCCGGCGCGCTATGCGACACCGTGCTTTTCGAGAACAATACGGTGGCCAACCTGATCCCCGAGGGACACAGAATCCGGGCGCTGGTCGAAACGAGGGCGGGCACGCGAAATGTCGTGTTCCGGAACAACGCGTTCGTGGTTCGCGACCGGCCCGTCTTCGCGCTGGCCAGTTTCGAGGGGTTCGTTTTCGAGAACAACGCCCTGTACAATTTCGCCGGCGCGCCCCATGCGACCGGCGGCGGCGCGACCCTGGCAGATTTCGCCGCCCTGCGCTCGCTGCGCGAAACCGGCACCGTAGCGGACGATCCCCGGTTCGCGAACATGGTGCGCGGCGATTTCAGGCTTCAGCCCGACAGCCCTCTGATCGGCGCCGGCTTCGCGCCGCCCGGCGAACCGAAGCCGGACATCGGCGCGCGCATGACGGTCGGCGGGCGGCCGGTCGGCTGCCGCTTGCCCTGGCGCCGAGAAACCGGACGGCCGGAAGAAAAATGAGCGGCGCTGCCCTCGCCATGCCGATCTGCGCAGCGCCTATTCAATTTTCTCCGTAGAGGACAAAGCGGGGTTGGCAGCGGACGCCTTGGTCGCCGAGCTTGGCATACGATAGGCGCGAGCATGAGTCGTCGCGAGAGACTTGGCGGATTTGTTGGTCCGATTCGGTTCTGACGAGGAAGACGATCGGGACGAGTCGGATGCGGGCAGCTTTGCGGCATGGATCAGCGCTTCGCGCGGGTTCCTCGCCCGCACCGTGGCGATTTTCACATAGCCGCAATCGGTCAAATGCCGACGTCTCCACTCGTTTCCCTTGACACCGGTTAAAACATATGCGGCCCATTGCATGGCTCTCGTTAGAATAACGCCTCCGAAGCTGCCTTCTCTGTGAAAGGCTATTTCGGCGGCAGCCAGAACGACAAGGCTTGCGACCAAGGCGATTCCATGAAGCGGCAACCCTTTTACGAACGCCCAGATGGGGCAAAAGAAGAAAGCGGGCCACCCGAACCCCTGTTTCACGGCTTGTCGTCCCAGCGCCTGATGTTGGTACACGTCAAATGTCTTAACCATCATTCCCCTCGCTCGCTCATGGCGCTGTCTCCGTTTCGGCGCGTACGCCCAGCGTCGCTTTCAGCGTGGCCATGTTGCGTCGCATGACGGTCTCGTAATACTCGGGGCCGACGTTGGCCGGTCCGGTTGCGACCGGATCCAGCACGGCATGCGGCAGACCGGCTTCGCGGGCCAGCGTTTGCGCCAGCCGGTCCGGATACTGCGGTTCGCTGAAGACGGCGCCGGCGCCTTTTTCGCGCGCCGCTTGGGCCAGGCGCAGGATTTCGGCGGCAGCCGGATCCCGGCCGCCATGGGCCTGGATGGCGGCGACGATTTCCAGCCCCATGTCGCGGGCCAGATAGTCGAACGCGCCGTGCTGCACGACGATCCGGTTGTTGGCCAGCGTCCGGCCAAGTTCGGCCATGTCGTCGGCCAGCGCGTTCATGGTTTCGGCATAGGCGCGCGCGTTGCGCGCATACAGGGCCGCTCCGTCCGGATCGGCCTCGGCCAGGCCGGCGGCGATGGTCGCAGCCAGAATCGCCGTCTGGCGGGGACTGGCGAACAGATGCGGATTGGCCGACGGCTCGTGCCGATGCCGTCGCTGCCACCAGCGCCGCCGATGTTCGTGCGCATGCGCATGCGAATGCGCGGAACGAATGACATTCGTCGCGCCCGCCGAGCTGTCCACAATGCGGATGGCGGGGTTGGCGCGCCGGACCGGCGCGCCCAGAAATTCCTCGAGCCCGAGCCCGTTCACAATCAACACGTCGGCGTCGGCGATCTTGCGGATGTCCTGCGGAGTCAGCATGTAGTCGTGCGGACAGCCCAGGTTGGCCGGCAGCATGCGTTCGAGACGCAGCCCCTCGCGCCCGCGCGTAACCTGGCGGGCAATCTGATAGACGGGGAACGTCGTGCACAGCACGCGGGTTTCCGGTTGCGCCGCCATCACGCCGCCCGCCACGGCCAGCGCCAGACTGGCGACACAACCAACCATGAGCAGAACAGGGGGCAGTATCGTTTTCATGCTTATCATTCATACCCGAACCACCAGCCAGCGGCAACGGTTTTCTTGCGCATTCCCGGGAGGACGGAGCAACAAATCCCTTGCTTCAGCGTCATGTTTGTGCTTGTCTGCGCAGCGTTATGGCCTCGCCTTTTCGTTTCGGAACGGATGTGTTGCTGGAAGAACGCCGGGAGTGGCTGACCGGACGGCGCATCGGTCTGATCGCGCATCCGGCCGCCGTCGCGTCGGACGGCCGGCCGACGGCCGTCCATCTGCGCGCAAACCGGACATGGCGCCTGTCGGCGCTGTTCGGGCCGGAACACGGCTGGCATGGCCGCGCGGGCGCCGGCGAACGGTGCGCAAGCGGGCGGCATGCGAAGTGGAATCTGCCGGTCCATTCGCTGTACGGCAAGACCCGCAAGCCGACCCGCGCCATGGTTCGGGGACTCGATACGCTCGTGTTCGACGTGCAGGATCTTGGCGTGCGATGCTACACCTATGTTTCCACCTTGCGGCTGGCCATGGAGGCGGCTGCCGAATACGGGCTGCGCTTCATCGTCGCCGACCGGCCCGTTCCGCTCGGCGCGGCGTGCGACGGGCCGCGGCCCGATCCCGCATTCGCGAGCTTCGTGGCGGCGGTGGATACACCGTTCGTGTACGGGCTGACACCCGGCGAGACCGCGCGCTGGCTGCGCGACGCGCTCGGGCTCGACCTTGACCTGCGCGTGGCGCCCATGCGCGGCTACGCGCGCGAAAGCCGCGTGGGCAAGCCCGGCATGCGCTGGATCGCGCCGTCGCCGGCCATCCGTTCCCTGGCCGCCGCGCAGGCCTATCCGGTCACCGTCTGCTTCGACGCGTTCGGCGGCGCCGATCACGCGCGCCGAACGCGGTTTCCGTTCCAGGCAGTCGCCGCGCCATGGCTACGCGCGCGCGACACGGCCGAAGCCCTGACGGACGCGCGTTTGCCCGGCATACGATTTCAGCCGTGCGCCTATGCGCCGGCTGGCGGCCGCAGCCCCCGCTGGCCCGGCGTGCGTTTGCGCGTGACGGATCCGGTCGCGCTGCGCCCCGCGCTGGCGGCCGTCACCCTGACAAGCGTTCTGGCGCGCCGGCACGGCAAGGATCGGCTCTGGGCGCCGGCACAAGGCGGTCGCCCCGAGTTCTTCGACCGCCTTTTCGGAACCGATGCCGTGCGGCTGGCGCTGCTGGACGGCGATTCGCCGGCCCGCATCGCCGCGCGCTGGAAAAAGGACTTGCAGTCCTTCCGCATTGCCCGAAGAATGCATGCATTGTACAAACAAAAGGAGCAGGTATGATCCGTATGTTCGAACGCCACAAGGTGAGAAACGTTGCCGAACTCGACGGCGACTGGGACTTCGAGCCGGTTCCCGAGTCCGCCGCCGGCCGCCCGCCGAAACGCTATCGCTACCGGATGCCCGTGCCGGACTGTTGGGAAAGCCATCCCGAATTCCGAACCTATCGCGGGCGCGCCTTCTATCGTCGCCAAGTCCATTGCCCGCAGGCCGGCCCCGTGCGGCTTGTCTTCCATGGCGTCAGCCATACCGCCACCGTCTATTGGGACGGTCGCAAGGTCGGCAGCCATTACAACGCGTATACCGCTTTCTCCATTGTTCTGCCCGCCGTGCGCGCGGGCGTCCACACGCTGACGGTCGAAGCCGACAACTCGTTCGGGCCGCATTCGGCTTTGCACAAGCCGAACGACTATTACACGTATGGCGGACTCGCGCGGCCGGTCGCGATGGAATGCGTCGGCCCGGTCCTGCTTGAACGGATATTCGCCACGCCGCGCCGAAGCGGCCGCGGCTGGACGCTGGACGTGCGCTTCGCGCTCAGGAACCTGTCCCGCCAAGCCTTCGCGGGAACGCTGACGGCGGACGTGGCGGGGCAGACATTTTCGGCGCCCGTACGCCTGCGCCCGCGCCAGGCCCGCGAAATCGCGGGCGCCATCCGCGTCTCCGGCGTAACGGCCTGGGCGCCGGAATCGCCCGCGCTCTACACGCTGACCGCAGTCCTGTCCGACGCCGACGGCCGGCCTTGCGACGATCTGATCGAACGCGTCGGCTTCCGCGAGGTCAAAGTCAAGGGCCGGAAAATACTGCTGAACGGCCGCGAAATCCGGCTGCGCGGATTTAACCGCCACGAAGACGCCGCCGATTTCGGGTGCGCGGTTCCCGTCGAAGTCATGCGCCAGGATTTGGCGCTGATGACCGACCTGAACGCCAATTTCGTGCGCACGTCCCATTATCCCAACGACGAACGGTTCCTGGACCTGTGCGACGAACGCGGGTTCCTGGTGTGGGAGGAACATCATGCGCGCGCGCTTATGGCCGACACCATGAAGCTGAAGTCGTTCCCGAAGCAGATTGCCGATTGCGACCGCGAAATGGTGCTGGATCATTACAACCATCCTTCCATCGTCATGTGGGGCGTCTTCAACGAGTGCGAAAGTTTCACCGCGCTCGGCCGCCGCTATTACGAGGCGTCGGTCAGGCGCATTCGCGCGCTGGACGCCTCGCGCCCGCTGACCTCCGCCTCCTGCTACCCGGAGAAGGATCGAACGCTGGATCTGTTCGACATCGTATCCTTCAACCGCTACGTGGGCTGGTACTGGGGCGGACCCGACATGATTCGGCCGGCCCTGGACAAATTGCTGGCCTGGATCGGCAAGGTCGGCGCTGGCGGCAAGCCCTTCCTCATGAGCGAATTCGGAGCCGGCGCGATTCCCGGCTGGCGCGCGGACCGGCGCACGAAATGGACCGAGGAATTCCAGGCCGACCTGCTGGCCGCCAGCCTCGACGTCTATCTGAAGCATCCGCGCGTGAACGGCGTGGCCATCTGGCAGTTCTGCGACGTGCGGGTGTGCGAGGAATGGTTCCATTCCCGGCCGCGCTGCATGAACAACAAGGGCGTTGTGGACGAGCATCGCCGCCCGAAACTGGCGTACGAAACCGTCAAAACCAAGTTCGGAGACAACCCATGACCCGGCGCGAACGGCTGATGGCCACCGGGTGCATCTCACTTTATGTTGCGCGCAACATAAAGTGAGTTGCGCCCATGGCCACCCTGGGCACCTGTTTTTTCGCTTGTCGCCATCGGCGGCGGCGCCTATTCTTCTGATTGCATGGATACGCTCTCACAACCATGGACGGAAGAAGATCGGGAGGCGGTGGACCGGATCGTGCGCGAAACGGGCGCCGGACCGGACGCGGTCGTCCCGATCCTGCAGGCGATTCAGGCCCGGTTCCGCTATGTGCCGCGCACGGCGCTGGAACGCGTGTGCGAGATCACGGCCATACGTCCTTCCGAAATTTCCGGCGTCTCCACTTTCTACACCCAATTCCGACATACGCCAGTCGGCGAGCATCTGATCAGCGTCTGTCACGGCACCGCCTGCCATGTGAAAGGCGCCGAACTGATCAGCAAGGCGTTCCGGCGCCATTTGAACATACCCGACGACGACGATACCGATCCGAACGGCCAGTTCACGGTCCAGAAAGTGGCCTGCATCGGCTGCTGCAGCCTGGCGCCGGCCATTCTGATTGACGGCATCACCTACGGCTACCTGACCCCGGATACGGTCGGCAAGACCCTCAACGATTTCCTCGAGCTCAAGCGGCGCGGCGCACTGGCCAAACCGAACGGCGATCCGGCCCGCCGTCATGAGACCGGCCTGCCGGAAATCCGCGTGTGCCTGGATTCCTGCTGCCGGGCCGGCGGCACGAAGGAGGTATACGACGCCATTGAACGGGAACTGATCGCCACGCGCGCGCCGGCGGCCGTCAAGCGGGTCGGCTGCATCCTGCAATGCGGACAGGCGCCCATGATCGAAATCGCCGGACCGGACCGCCCCCCCGCCGTCTACGCGCGCGTGCCGCCGGAAGACGCGCCCGCCATTGTGCGCCGCCATTTTCGACCGCGCGGCTTGTGGCCGCGCATGCGCTCCGCCGTTTCGAACGGACTGGAGTCGCTGCTGACCGACGAAAACTGGGAACCGGTGACCCGCTATTCCCTGGACAGCCGCGACGCGCAAGTCTGCCAGTTTATCGGGCCGCAAAAGCATATTGCGCTCGAGCATTACGGCGCCGCCGATCCGCTCGATCTCGACGAATACCTTGCGGGCGGCGGCTTTGCGGCGGCACGGCGCTGCCTGACGGAAAACCGGCCCGAGCAAACGATCGAGGCTGTCGTTCAATCCGGCTTGCGCGGGCGCGGCGGGGCCGGATTCCCGACCGGCCGAAAATGGGCGGAAGTGCGCCGGGCGCCGGGCGAGGAGAAACGACTGATCTGCAACGGAGACGAAGGCGACCCGGGCGCGTTCATGGATCGCATGCTGCTGGAAACGTTTCCCTTCCGCGTTTTGGAAGGCATGCTGATCGCCGCCCATGCCGTCGGCGCGAATGTCGGCACGCTCTACGTGCGCGCGGAATATCCGCTGGCCGTGGAAAACATGCGCAAGGCTATGGCCCTATGCGCCGAACGCGGCTGGCTGGGCGCCAACATCGCCGGAACGGATTTCCGCTTCGACCTGTCTCTGACCCAAGGCGCCGGCGCGTTCGTGTGCGGGGAAGAAACCGCGCTGATCGCTTCTCTGGAAGGCCGACGCGGCACGCCGAAGCTGCGGCCGCCCTATCCCGCGCACCGCGGCTTGCAAGGGCGCCCGACCCTGATCAACAACGTGGAAACCTTCTCCATGATCCCCTGGATCTTGCGCGAAGGGCCCGCCGCGTTCGCCGCGATCGGAACGGAAGCCAGTCGCGGAACGAAAGTGTTCGCGCTCGCCGGCAAAATCGTGCGCGGCGGCCTGATCGAAGTGCCGCTCGGCGCCACCATCCGGCAGGTGGTGGAAGAAATCGGCGGCGGCATCGCCAACGGGCGCGTTTTCAAGGCCGTCCAGATCGGCGGGCCTTCCGGCGGTTGCATCCCCGCCAGCCTGGCCGATACGCCGCTGGACTACGAACGCCTGCAAGAGCACGGAGCCATCATGGGCTCCGGCGGACTGGTCGTGCTGGACGACGCCGACTGCATGGTGGACGTGGCCCGCTATTTTCTGGCCTTTACCCAGGCCGAATCCTGCGGACAATGCGCCTACTGCCGCATCGGCACACGCCGCATGCTGGACATCCTCGAACGGCTGTGCGGCGGCAAAGGCCGACCCGGCGACATCGAACGGCTCGAAACGCTCGGCGAACAGGCGCGGCACGGCAGCATGTGCGGATTGGGCCGCACGGCGCCCAATCCCGTTCTGACAACCCTGCGCTTTTTCCGGGACGAATACGAGGCGCACCTGAACGGACGCTGCCCGGCCGGCAAATGCGTCGCGCTCATCCGGTACCGCGTAACGGACGATTGCATCGGCTGCACGCTCTGCGCGCAACGCTGCCCCGCTCAGGTGATCGCGGCGAACCCCCACGAGAAACACGACATTGACGACACGCTCTGCACCCGCTGCGACACCTGCCGCCAAATCTGTCCGGCCCAAGCCATCGAAATCGTCTAAAACCAGCCCTTTTGCCCCGTGATGTAGGTGGCCACGAACTCTTCGTCGGACTTGGTCAAATAAAGAATGCCTTCGATCAGACCGATGATGGAGCCGACCCCGCAGGCCAAGCCGAGAAGAATCTGAATTACACCTTCCTTGGTATAGCCCAAATAGAATTTATGGATGCCAAGCCCGCCCAGCAGAATGCCAAGAATGCCGGCGACCATTTTCTTTTCCGCACCTGCCGGCTTGGCGCCGGGCGCTGGCGGCGGAACGTTTTGGGGCGTTTCGTTTCCGGTTTCCTCGTTCATGCGCAACCTCCTGTCTCTCGCGGTTGAATTCGCCCGGATGCGTCGCCGCATTCCTCTTCCCTGTCTTGCCGACGGACCGAACGAACCATGTTGGGACGAATGGTTTGGGTATAACGCCCGCCACACTCTGCCATACGCCGGCGATTGTCAAGCGCATTCGCCTGCGAACAGGACTTCGGGGTGCATTTCACTTCTGGCGGTGTTGAGAAAGAGGCAAGGATGATTCAGATAAAAGCCCCGCTGAACTGACTTGCGCCCGAATTGCCCCGTCGCGGAAACCGAACGTTGACGGCGCGGCCCGAATTGCCTAGTGTTTTCTTTTCGCTTCCGTTCCCGGAGAACAAATCATGTTTGGCTCGACGGAATTGCTGGTGATCCTGCTGGTGGCGTTGCTCGTTCTCGGGCCCAAGAAGCTGCCGAGCCTGGCGCGCGCGCTCGGCCGGGGCCTGCGCGAGTTGCGCCGAGCCATGCACAGCCTGGACGATCTGGCGGACGACGAAAAACCAGCGCCGCCCGCGCCATCGACGCCCCCGACCGAACCAACCCTGCCGCCGCTGGAGAAACCCGCCCCGCCGACCGACACGAAAAACGGCGATCGGCGACACTGACAGTCCCGAATGGCTCGCATGCAGGAAACGACGCTTACATTGACGGAACATTTGGCCGAGCTGCGGTCGCGCGCACTGAAGGCGCTGGCCGCCGTCGCGCTGGGCGCCGTGGCCGGATTCGCGCTGTACGACGCCGGCCTGCTCGACCTGATTCGCGCGCCGTTCGATGCGGTCGTCGGCCGCACCGACAATCCGTATGTCGGGGCATTCGCTTTTCTGAACCGTCTGTTGCCGGAAAAGGGCACGGGAGCGGAGATGCCGCTCAACCTGCACTTCTTCAGTCCGATCGAAGTGTTCATGGTCAAGCTCAAGGTCTCGCTTCTTGCCGGCGTCATTCTGACCTCGCCGGCGGTCTTCTGGCAAATCTGGGCCTTCGTGGCGGCCGGACTGACCGCGCGCGAGAAACGCGTGGTCCGCATGTTCCTGCCCGTCTCCCTGTGCCTGTTCGCGATCGGCATCGCACTGGCCTGGCTGCTGATGCTGCCGGTCGCGCTTCATTTCCTGATTGTCGTCACCGGCGAAGGCCTGATCGGCACAATCAATTTGAGCCAGTACACGGGACTGGTCGCGGCCAGTTGCCTGGCCTTCGGGCTGGTCTTTCAATTGCCGCTGGCGTTGTATGCGCTTACTCGGTTCGGCATTGTGACCCCGGACTTTCTGGCACGGCGCCGCAAGTATGCGATTCTGCTCATGTTCGTTCTCGCCGCGCTGCTCACGCCGCAGGATGTCGTCTCGCAACTCCTGATGGCGCTGCCCATGATCGCGCTCTACGAAATCGGCATCGTCGTCTCGCGTCTGGCGCGCCGCCGCGCCTAGCCCGCTTCAACCTAAGTGGAGCAGTTGATTAACCGCAAAGAGCGCAAAGATCGCAAAGAAAGACAGTTGTGCAGTTTTATGGCCACACCAATCGGGTGTTAGGGCGCATCTCTGCAAGCTGTTCTCCATCTTTGTGTTCTCTGTGTTCTTTGCGGTTATCTGCTC
>SLKS01000398.1 GCA_007134465.1 Kiritimatiellia bacterium
TGCGCGACCGGCAAACGGAAGAAAAAGAACCGACCACTGGTGGCCAATAATTTACAATATTCCACTTTTTCAATATTCCATCATTCCCGGCGTTATTGGATGGTACTGAAAAAAGGAAACGAGACATGGACATGAACGCTGTCGCTACAACGCCGCTCAACGCATGGCATCGAGCGCATGACGGGAAAATGGTGGACTTCGCCGGCTGGGACATGCCCGTCCAGTATGCCGACGGCATCCTGCGCGAGCATCTGGCCACCCGCAAATTCGCAGGCCTTTTCGATGTCTCCCACATGGGCCGGTTCATTCTGCGCGGACGCGATACGCTGCCGTTCCTGCAATGGACGCTGACCAATAACGCCGCCGCGCTCGAACCCTGGCGCGCCCAGTACACGCTGATCCCCAACGCAACCGGCGGCCTGCTCGACGACGCCTATCTCTACCGCTTCGGCGACGACGATTACTGGCTGGTCGTCAACGCCTCCAACCGCGAAAAGGACTGGGCGCACCTGCTGGAACAAACAAAAAAATTCAAGGATGTCGCGCTGGAGGACCACACGACGGATATGGCCATGATCGCCTTGCAGGGACCGCTCGCCAAGCAGATCCTCGAGCCGCTCGTCGAACAGGGCCAAATACCGCAGCCCTTCAGAAACAGTTTGTCCGAGGTCACCATCATGGGAACGCCCGTACGGCTGGCGCGCACGGGCTATACCGGCGAACCGATCGCCTTCGAGCTGTTCGTCCCGTCCGATCGCGTCGAGGCGATATGGGAGCGCATCCACGCCGATGGCCATCCGCTCGGCCTGCGGGCCGCCGGCCTGGGCGCGCGGGACACCTTGCGGCTCGAAGCCGGACTGCCCTTGTACGGTCATGAATTCGGGACCGATACCGAAAACCGCGAAATCCCGGCATACGCCGTTCCGCTCGCGGCGGTCGCCGTCAGTTTTTCCGAACACAAAGGCCCGTTCATCGGGCAAAAGGCGCTGGCCGCCCAGTTCGAGGAAACCAAGAAGCTGAAAGAAGGCCATCCGACCGACCCGGCCATTCTGCCCCGGCGCTTCAAACCGCTGGCCTTGCTGGACAAAGGCGTGATCCGGCAAGGCGACGAAGTCTGGCTCGACGACCGGAAAATCGGAACCGTATCGAGCGGAACAACCGTACCCTACTGGATTTTCGAGGGAGACGGCGCCGCCGCCTCGATCGGCGAGCGTTCCGAGCGACGCGCCATCGCCCTGGCCTATCTGGACGCCGCCATCCCTGCCGACAAGGATGTCGACGTGCGCGTGCGCGGCAAACGGCTCAAAGCGCGTACCGTTCGCTGGCACGGCCGCTCCGAGGCGCCCCCCTGGTTCCGGGCCATCCAAGTCGGAGAAGCCCGGCCGACGCGACCTTCCGCCACAGGCGAAGGCATCAAGAAAATGCGGATACTCCTCGAAAAGAGCCTGGACAACCATGACTGGCGCCGCGCCCGCTGCATGAATCTGATCGCCTCCGAAAACACGCCCTCGCCCCTGGTCCGTCTGCTGCAAGTCTCCGACCCGGTCGGCCGCTATGCGGAACACAAGGAAATGCCGGCCGCCTTCGACCAGGAAGTCTTTTACTATCAGGGCACCGACTTCATCGAATGGGTCGAGCTGCAGTTGACGGCGGAACTCTCGGCGTTCATGGGCTGCCCCCAGGTCGAAACGCGCGCCATCAGCGGACAAATGGCCAACATGATCATTTTCAGCGCGCTGATGGACCACAAGAACCGGCTCAACCGGCGCAGCGAGCCGGAACGCATCCGGCTGGCCATGAACAACCATATCGGCAGCGGCGGCCATCTCAGCGCTCAGCCAATGGGCGCCCTGCGCGACTATATCGCCAAGGATCCGGTCACCGAACGCTTCGCCGTCGTCAACCTGCCGCACTGCCGCGACAATCCGTTCCGTATCGACATCGAGGAAACCGGCAAGCTGCTCGACACCGTCAACCCCGAAATCATTATCCTCGGGAAAAGCATGGTCCTGCATCCGGAACCGGTCGCCGCCATTCGCGCCATGGTCGAGGACCGCGACCCGCGTCCGCTGATTATGGTCGACATGGCCCATGTGCTGGGCCTGATCGGCCCGCACTTCCAGAAACCGTTCGAGGAAGGGGCCGACGTGGTAACCGGCTCCACCCACAAGACCTTCTTCGGCTCGCAACGCGGCGCGATCGGCGCCAACTTCGACGAACAAACGCCTTGGTTCGATCTATGGAAAGCGATTCGCCGCCGGGCCTTCCCCGGCATGGTCAGCAACCATCACCTGGGCTCGTTGCTGGGCTTGCTGGCGGCCGCCATCGAAATGAACGCCTTCAAGGACACGTACCAGCCGCAAGTGATGGCCAACGCCAAGGCGCTGGGCCGAGCTCTCGCGGAACAGGGACTCGACGTGCAAGGCGATCCCGACGTCGATTACACCGAAACGCATCAAATCATTGTCAAAGCCGGCTGGGCCCAAGGCTGCCGCATGGCGCGCAATCTCGAAAAGAACAATATCATCGTCAACTATCAGGCTATACCCAGCGACGAAAGCTTCACCGTCAGCTCCGCCCTGCGACTGGGCGTTGCGGAAATGACACGGTTCGGCATGAAGGAAAAGGACTTCGCCGCCTTCGCCCCGATCTTCGCCGACGCCATGAAAGACAAGCCCGGCGTCGGAGACGAAGTCGTCCGCTTCCGCGCCCCGTTCCAGACCCTGAGCTACTGCTTCGACGGCCCGGACATCGACGCCGTCAAAGCCCGCCTGCTGAACACGTTTTAGGCTCAAACCGCTTTCAGGCTCCACGCCCCGCACAGCGGGATGGGGGCCACGGCCGACGCCGCAGTTTCAATGTCCCGCCGCCAGGCCGACTGCCGGGCCAACGCCATGCTGGCCGCGTTGGTCAGCTCGCTCAGCCGCGCGATGCGCCGGTAATCGCAGGACACAATGTCGGCCAGCGTTTCGTTCTTGAAAACCTTCGCCCCGTCGGCGCCCTCGTACCCGCAGGCGCGCAGCATCAGGAAATGCTCGTCCGACAAATCCGTCGGAATGCCCAGATCCTCGACCGCCGCCCGCATCCGGCCGCACAGCCGCAGCAGCGCCTTGAATCCGCGGCCGCCCAGCGCGTAGTTCAAGTCCGGCCACAGCTCCGGCGGCTTGTACAGCACGTACTCGTATTCCATCGCCTGACCGATCACCGCATCCTCGAATTCGAATCCGTAGTCGGTCCGGTTCCGGAACCAGTCGCTGTTCTTGAACGGGCCCGGCGGGGTCACCATCACCGCGTCCGGCTGCGCGGCGCGCAGCAGCTCGAGGTTGGCGGCCATGACCTCGTCGTCGGTCACCCCCTCGATCAGCGGCGTGGGATAGATCAGCGCCAGCGAAATGTCCACATGTCGGCCTTCGCGCTTCTCCGCTTCGCGCAGGGCCCGGATCGTCCAGATCAGGTCCGACCGGTTCAGCCCCTTGTTCATGACCTGCTCGTTGATGCGGTCGTGCCCGGTCTCGCCGCCCATGAACACCGCGCGCAGACCGGACCGGATCATGAGCGCGTACTTGTCGGCCAAATCCTGAAAAACTTCCGGGTCGCGGGCATTCGGTCGCGCTCGGCTGCCCATGGCGTATTCGATACGCAGACCTTCGTTCAAAATGCCCTGCGCAATGGCCGCGCCGAAATCCGGAGGCGTATCGGAGCCGGCGAACCGGAACAGGCCGATCCCCTGCCCGCGCATGGTCCGTATCTCGTCCACGATCCGGTCCACCTTGCGCTTGACGTAGTCGGGCTCCAGATGCTGATGCACGCAGAAGCTGCACTTGCCCCAGGCGCAGCCTGAGCTTTCCAGCAGCACATGCAGCCGGACCTTGCCGCTCATGTCGCCATAGACCGGTACGCGCCGCTCGTCGATATTGCCGGCATGCTTGGCCGTCTTGCGGATGGCCGCGCCGTCGCGCCAAACCACGTTGGTCAAGGTTCCGGATGCTATCATGGTTTGCAGGCGCGTCAGAACCGCTTCGCGCCCGTTGGCGCCGACCTCGTCCACGAGATCGAGTATGCGGCTCAGCGCCGTTTCGCCTTCGCCGATCACGGCCAGATCGAACGGGCTGTGCTTAAGGAAGTCCTCTTCGTAGAGCGTGGCGTGATAGCCGCCGGCAACCAGCAAGGTTTCCGGGGACCGACGCCGAATCTCGTGCGCCAGATATTTGGCCCAGGCGAACGCTTCCCCGTACCAGACCTTCATGCCGAAGACCTGCAGATTATGGCGGGCAACCTCGCGGGCCAGATTCCGTAGCGCGCGGGCCATACGCCGGCGCTGGACCAGGGCCATGCCCTGCTGCAGCCATAGTGTCGCCAAACCCAAGGCCTTGAACATGAACCCCTTTCGCTTGCGACCCAGGGCCATGAGCGCAAGGGTCATGTGCCGGATCAACCGAGCCAGTGCGGACGGCGCGATGCGGCTGTAAAAATCGCCGCGCGCCCAGTCGATCACGCGCACGGCATGGCCGTCGCGTTCCACGCCGGCGGCCAGCACGCCCAGCCCGTTCTCGACGAAGGTGTCGCTCGCGCTGCGACGCCGCGACGCGATCGCGTTCCAAATCCAGATCGTGGCCATGATTGTCTCCTTGTGGCTTGTCTTTAAGACCCGTGCGACCTTGTGTCGCAGGTGAAAAAGATTTTTTCGGGAGATGGCGGGACGACTGATATGCGCACCCCTTTCCCGCCTCTCCCGCAAATCTCCTGCTCCCGGCGCACAAGGCGGCAGGGGGCTGTAAACTCGGTCTCCGAATTCGGCTAATCCTCAATCGCCAAACCGGCAAGCAGGCATTGCATGACTTTCCGAGAGAAATGCAGCCACACCCCGCAAAACACGATAAAACATGCGGCTACGCCCGTAATCAACAGATGAATCATAACAGCCTCCTCATTGATGTATTACCCGTCCGCCCGAAATATTTCTCTGTTTTCTTTGGAGATTTTCTGTCCGACCCTCCCGAAATTCCCCTGCAACACCTTGCTTCACGGACGTCAAACAGGCCGGCATCCACAAGTAGATGTTTCAAGGCGTGGAATCTTACAGGGATTCGCCCATGGTTTCCGGAAAATGCGTTGGCGCCGTTAGATCCGATGGTGTTCACGAGGCAGTTTGCGGCACAGGGGAAATGTCGCAAACTTCATCGTAAACATTGCCGTTAACTGCAACGAAACTAACCCCATCGTTACCTTTGCCGTAAA
>SLKS01000354.1 GCA_007134465.1 Kiritimatiellia bacterium
CGGAACAGACGAGATCGCCTCTTCCTCCAACGCAAACTGCCTCGTAAACACCACCGATTCTAACTCCGTCGTCGCCTTTGCCGTAAACTTCGGCGATTTCCGACCTCTTGGGTTGCGGGCGAAGCCCGCTTCAAGCCGATTCAACGAAAACAGTGCGCAGACTAAGCGATTGCAGCCGAAGATCAAGAAAAACTTGCTTCCATCCGGTCGGCAATCTGCTAGGGTTCGAACCATGAAAGCGCAGCTTCTGGCCGTAGACGACGATCCGGTGGATATCAAGGCGCTCCAGCTTCTGCTGGAAAGCTGGGACTATGCCGTGGATACGGCCTCGTCCGGCGACGAAGCGCTGGCCAAAATCGCCGACGCGCCGCCGGACCTCATCGTGGCGGACGTGCGCATGCCGGGCATGACCGGCCTGGACGTCGTGACGGAAACGGCCCGACGGCATCCGGGCCTGCCGGTGGTCCTCATCACGGGCCATGCGGACGTGCGCGCCGCCGTGCGCGCCATGCGCCTGGGCGCGTTCGACTATGTTCTGAAGCCGCCCGACCCGGACGAATTCCGGCTCGTCCTCGAACGCGCGCTGGAACACGCGCGGTTGCGGCGCGAAAACGCCTTCCTGCGCGCCGAGCTGTCGGCCGGCGGCGCCTATGGCGACCGCCTGATCGGACGCAGCCCCGCCATGCTGGCCGTGTTCGACATGATCGAACGCGTGGCGCGTACGGATTCGACCGTGCTGATTGCCGGCGAAACCGGCACGGGCAAGGAGCTGGTCGCGCAGACGATCCATTTCCGCAGCGCGCGCCATGCCAAGCCGCTGGTCGCCGTCAATTGCGCGGCCGTGCATGCCAACCTCATCGAAAGCGAACTGTTCGGCCATGAAAAAGGCGCGTTCACCGGCGCCGTCTGCGCGCGACGCGGCCGGTTCGAGGAAGCCGACGGCGGCACGCTGCTGCTGGACGAAATCGGCGACACGACCCCGGAATTCCAGGCCAAGCTGCTGCGCGCGCTTCAGGAACAGACCATCGAGCGCGTCGGCGGCAGTCGGCCGATCCCGGTCAATGTCCGAACGCTGGCGGCGACGAACCGCGACCTTCGCCAAGCGGTGGAAAAAGGTTCGTTCCGCGAGGACCTCTTCTATCGGCTGAGCGTGATCGAGCTGCGGCTGCCCCCTTTGCGCGAGCGGCGGGAAGACATCGTGGCGCTGGCCATGCGCTTTCTCGACCTGTACGCCAAGCGCTATCAGTGTCCCGCGCAAACAATCAGCGATGCCGGCTTGGCCTGCCTGACCCGCCGTGACTGGCCCGGCAACGTTCGCGAACTTCAGCACGCCGTCGAACGGGCCGTGGTCCTGAGCAATCGCCGCGCGCTCGAACCGGACGATTTTCCGGACCCGGCCGCCCGCTCGGCCGCCGTCGGCCAGGCCGCGCCCGAGACCTTGCAAGCCGCGCTCGATGCGACCACGCGCGAGCATGTCCTGCATACGCTCGACCGCGTCGGCTGGCGGAAGACAGACGCCGCGCGCATCCTCGATATCGACCGCGCCACCCTCTACCGCATCCTGCGCCGGTTCAGCCTGGAAAAGGGGTAAGTCAATTTTTGGCATGGTTCAATAAACACCGCAAGATGGTAGCAGCTTGTCATTCCGCGTGTCCCGCCGCAGCTGTTCTTGCGAAGTCAGAGCCATTCACCCCCTACCGCCAACTGGCGACGATGCGGCTTGTGTCTCCTGTGGGCAGGTTCGGGTCGAGCGTCCAGACGACGACCGGCTGGCGAACGGTTTCCGCGGCGCCGAGCCGATTGAATTGGATGCGGTCCTCCTCGCGCGCGTCGAACTGGACGTAGAAAAAGTAGTCGGTAGTCGGGTCGGGCCGCTGCATGCCCCAGGGGTTTACGGGGTTGTCGTGGCGGTCGAGCCGGCGGAAGGAGAAGAAGACCAGTTCGTCCGGATTGTCGGGTTCGTTCGGGATTCCCATGAGCAGACGCGCCAGCGTGCCGGTGACGGGATAGGCGACGTCGGGTTCGATGCCGTTCGGCCAGCGCCCGTAGCGGGCGTGGTAGCCGCGCCAGGCGGTTTCGAGATGGCGAACTTCCGCCTGGGCGAGCGCGCGGACGGAACGGCGGCGCGCGGCGAGGATGGCCGGCAGGAGCAGCCCGGCCATGACGGACACGACGGCCAGCACGGCCAGAATTTCGACGAGGGTGAAGCCGCGTTTACGGCGAGGGAGGTCCGGGCGGGGTTGGCTTGTTCGGCTGGCGGTTGTCATGGTGGCCCGTTCAATATCCGAACCGGATCCATCGGTTCGTGTCGTTGGTTCCGCCGGGTCCGTAGGAGAGCAGGGCATAGGCGTGCGGCGAGTTGGTCGCGTAGCGATAGGGCCGGTTCCACGGATCGAGCGGCAGCTTGTGTTCATCGAAGGCGTAACGCGGGGGGAAACGATCGGCAAGGTCGGCGAGCGAGTCGGGATAGGCGGCGTATTCGAGACGATAGATTTCGAGCAGATCGGCGATCGTTTCCATTTGCGCTTGCGCGCGGGCAGCGCGCGCATTGCGCCAGACGGCGCCGGCCAGGGCGAAGACCATGCCGGCCAGCAGGCTGGCGACCGCCAGTACGGCCAGCAGTTCGATCAGGGAAAAACCCTGTCGGCATTGATTTTCCGCGGTCATGCGGGCGCAACTCCGAAATCGGCTTTGCGCGTGACGCGCACGACTTCGTCAATGCTCGTGTGTCCGTTCAGCGTCTTGAGCCAGCCGTCCTGGCGCAGGGTGATCATGCCGGCTTCGATGGCCTTGTACTTGATTTCCGTCGAGGGCCGCTGATGAACGACCATGCCGCGCAGGATGTCGTTCATGACCATGATTTCGAACAGACCGATACGGCTGCGATAGCCGGAGAAATTGCAGTCCGGGCAGCCGCGACCGCGGTAGAAGACGGCGTCCGCGATACGGTCGGGAAAGAGGCCGGAGATTTCCTCGTGGATGATGTCGTCGGGCGCGAAGGGTTCGCGGCAGGCGGGGCAGACGCGCCGGACGAGCCGTTGCGCGATGACGCCTTCCAGACAGGAGGAGATCAGGAACGGCTCGACACCCATGTCAATGAGGCGAGTCACGGCGCTGGGCGCGTCGTTGGTGTGCAGCGTGCTGAAGACGAGATGACCGGTGAGCGACGAGCGCACGGCGATGTCGGCGGTTTCCATGTCGCGAATTTCGCCGATGAGCACGATGTCGGGATCGTGCCGCAGGATCGAACGCAGCACGGAAGCGAATGTGAGGCCGATCTGGGCGTGAACCTGGACCTGGGTGATGCCGTTCATCTGGTATTCGATCGGGTCTTCGACGGTGATGATTTTATGTTCGGGCGAACTGATCTTGTCGAGCAGGGCGTAGAGGGTCGTGGTCTTGCCGCTGCCGGTGGGGCCGGTGAGCAGGACGACGCCGTGCGGCATGGATGCCAGATACTGGACGGGGACCATTTGCTCCTTGGCGAGCCCCAGATGCTCGAGATCTATGAACATGGTCTGGCGGTTGAGCAGGCGCATGTTCACGGTTTCGCCGAAGCGGGTGGGCAGCACGGAGACGCGCAGATCGAACTCCTCCTTGCCGCTGCGGACCTTGATGCGGCCGTCATGGGTCTTGCGGCGTTCGGCAATATCCATTTCGGCCATGATCTTGATGCAGGAGGCGATGGCTTTGCGCAGATGGACGACGCCGGCTGGTACGGGAATGTCTTGCAGAATGCCGTCAATGCGGTAGCGGACGCGCAGCCGGTCTTCGAACGGTTCGATGTGAATGTCGGTGGCCTCCGTGCGGATGGCTTCGGATATGAGCTGATTGACGAATTTGACGACGCCTTCGTCGGCGTTTTCCACGGAGATGTCCTTGCCCTCGATTTCGAGGTTGGGCGCGTGCGCGGCCGGGGCTATGTGATCGATCGTTTCGGCGCCCAGCCCGTAGAAATGCTTGATGGTGCGCGTGATGTCGGAATCGGTGCAGAGAACCCAGTCCAAGGCGGCATTGAGCGCCATGCGCAGGCCGTCCACGGCGCCCTGGGTCGGTACGCGGCTCGTGGCCAGCGTAACGGTGTCGCCGCGCAGGGAGACGGGCATGACCTTGTAGCGCAAGGCCACGCGCGGAGGCACGCGCGCGACGGCTTCCTGCGCGATGGGCAGGTCGGCGACAGGCTGAAAGGGAATGCGCGAGAGTTCGGCCATGCAGGCCAGAATGTCGCTTTCCGCGACCAGCCCTTCCTTGACGAGCAAGGCGTCCAGTTCCTCGCCCGTGAGCGCCCGCCGGGCCTGAAGTTCGTCAATGCGGTCGCGCTGTACCAGACGGCGTTCCGCAAGCATGCGCGTCATCTGCAGGAGCATGGCGTCGGTCAGAAACCGCTTTTCTTTCGGGGGGGCGGCTTCCGGGGCGCTGTCGGGAGATGCGTCGTCAGGGGACATGGCGGCCGTCCTCGAATGTTTGGGGTTGACCGAAGGGCAGGGAAACGTGTTCGCCTTCGGGGTCGCTGATTTGCAGGGAGCCGAATTCCGCCCTGCCGACTGTCCATCCGTGCGGCAGCGTGTCGCCAGGCCGATAGAACCGGCTTGCGCGTGTGCGCGAGTCTTCAATCCAAATTTGCATCTGGCCGTCGGGTCGCGTAGCGAAGCCGCGGTAGGTCAGTTGCGTCACCTCCTTCGGCTTGGGCGGCGGCGGAGGCGGTGGAGGCGGCGGAGGCGGTGGTGGCGGCGGAGGCGGCGGTTTGCCGACAACGGGTTTGCGTTTGATCACGATCGGCGGCGGGCGCCGGATCGGCGTTTTCGGGCGCGGCCGTTCCGAGATCAGAAAGAGGTTGTCCGGCACGTGCGCGCCTTCTTCGATTTGCCGTTGCAGGAGCGCCAGCACGCCCAGCGGCATGTGCGGGCGGTCCTGGATGGCGGGGGCGGAGAGAGGCGCCAGCGTGTCGGCGGGCTGGAATTCCTTCCAAGTCCACCACCCGGCGACGCCGGCCAGCACGACGAGCGAGCAGACGTACAACACACGGGCGTTCGCCCGCATCAGCCATTTCCAGAACGTGTCCATAGCGGTTCAAAAGCGCGGTGTCGCCGTGCGCGGCGCGCGGACCGTTTGCGCAGGCGGCAGTTCAGCCGGGTCCTTGAAAAACAGCAGCAAACCGAGATTCGCATTGACGCGGAGCAGGCCGGGGGTATCGAGCGAGGCCGATTCCACGCGCATGTTCTTGAGAAAAAACACGTGTTCCTTATCGAGCATGGCGGCGAAGAGCGCGTACACGTTTTCGAGGCTGCCGAAAAACTCGACGCGCACGGGATATTCCTCGATGTAGTCGAGCCCGGCATCCTTGACGGCATGCGCGACAGGCTCGAGCGGTTCGATGCGGCCCAGCTTTTGCACGTTGAGCCCGAGCAGAAGGTCGGCCATCTTTCTTGCCGTGCGCAATTGCAGCATGAGTTTGCGCGCGTCCTCGTTGCTGCTGACGGCTTCTTCCATGCCCAGATCGTAGGGCAGGCGGATACCCAGCTCGCGCGAGGCGCGTTCCAGGTCCGAGCGCGCGTTGTACAGTTCCACCTTGAAGTCGATTGTGGAGACGGGCGCCTCGACAAGGTCGCGCTGGTTCGGGAATCCGCCGAGCCGCTCGGCGGTTTCCCGCCATTCGTCGAGCAGCATGTCGCGATATTCCTCCTCGCGCCGCAGGCGTTGCCGCAGGGTCGCCTCGTCGGTGAGCAGGCCTTGCTGCGCCAGACGGCTGCGCTGGGAGGAAATCCGGTTTTCCAGAGCCAGCCGTTCCTTGTTGCCGGGATACATGACGAAACGCCACAAGCCCATGATCAGGCCGCCGGTCAGCAGGATGACGGCCAGGATTTGCTGGCGTTCCGACCATGTTTTCACGTCGAGCAGGTTCATAGCGGGGTCAGTTTCACCTCGATGACGAAATGGCGCGCCGACGGGTGCGTCTGCACGATCTGCGCCGGCTGCCCGATGGCCAGCACGTCGTCGCCGAGCAGGTCGGCCGATTCAACGAACTCGGCTTCGCGCAGCCGGCCGATCAGAGTGCGGACGGTGGACAGGTTGGCCGTACGGGTGTAGCCTTCGATAATGACGCGCTCGAATGTGGGCGCATCCGGCGGTTCCGTCGGTTTCGCCGCGGGGCGCCGACGCAGGTCGCGCAGACCGCGCCGGGGCGGCGGCTTTTGGGCGGCGGGTCCGACGGAAAAGAACGATTCGGCGTCGCAGACCATGACAATCTGGTCTTCTGGCGCCAGCGAATTGGCAGCCAGCGTGATCAGGTAGCGCATTTGCGGGCCCGCGCGCAGGAATTTGACCACCGGTTCGGTCATGGCGTGCAGGCGGTCCTGTTCGGCACGGATGGCGGTGATCTGGTCGGCAATCCTTTCCCGTACGCGGTAGCTGGCTTCCTGTTCGTTGAAATAGGCGTTTTTCTTGGCAATGTCGCGCAGGCCGCCGACGAGCCCAATGGCCAGGATCAGGCTGGCGGCCAGGCCGGAAGCGATCCAGTAGGGTTTTTGCGCGCGGAAGACGCGGTTGTCCCGTACCGGCGCAGGCAGCAGGCTGATGGTATCGGCGCTGTCGGACAGAGCGGCGCAAGCGAGGCCGTAGGCGACGGCGAAGGCGGGCGCGTCTTCGAGGCCTTTGGCGGCGGACCAGGCGGGTGGAGGCGCCAGCGGCAGGCCGAGCTGCTGCGCCACCGTATCGGCCAGACCGGGCAGTTGCGAGCCGCCGCCAGTCAGCGCGAGCGAACGCGGCCGGAGATCGGGCGAGGTCAGCGCGCCATCGTACACGGACAGGCACGCGCGCAGCTCCTCGATCCAGGCGGTGCAGGCTTTGGCCATCGGCGGGGCCAGGGGGGAATCGGTCGCGAGGGAGCCCTCGGCCAGCTTCAGGTCCTCGGCCTTGCCGAGCGAAAGGTTCCTGGCGTCGGCCAGGGCTTCGGTGAACATCTGGCCGCCGGCGGCGAAGGAGCGGGCAAAGAGCAGGCCACTGGCGGAGAACACGGCCAGATCCGTGCCCGACTGGCCAATGTGAATGGCCAGAACCGGCGCGGCATGGCGCGCCGTCTCGCGCAAGGCTGGGAAAAGGGCGGCCGGGTCGGGAATCATGTCGGCCACGTCGAGACGCAGGGCATGCGCCTGGTCGAGCCGATCGGTGAGCGTGCCGCTGCGCGCGACCGCCAGCAGCAGTACGCGTTCGCCCGGATGCGTTTCGGTGGCGGCAAAACCGTGCGCCATGGCTTCCGACGCCATCTCGTTGAAGCGGATCACTTCCATGTCCGCCACTTGCGCCGGCGCGCGCGGATCGTTTGGCGGCAGCAGGAACGGCTGGAACATGGCGGAGCGGCCCGGCAGGCCCAGAGCGCAGGGGCGCGCACCCGCCCCGTGCTGGGCCAGCCACGGCTCGAGCAATGGCCGGATATCGCCCGCTCCGCGCGGCAGGCGCAACTTCGCCGTCCGCTCGATGCGCACCGTCCCGCCGGACCGGCGCGCCCACAGCGCCTTGACGGCGTAGCGCCCGATGTCCAGTCCTATCGCTGTGCTTAAGGTTGCCATGTCATGTTAGTCCTTGGTCCAAAGTCCATGGTCCATTGTTCTTGGCCGGTTTCCGTGGCTCGCCATGGTTGGGTTGCGCTCTGCGACCCGGCGACTCGGTGACCGGGTGACGCGGTGATCCCGAAACCGGATGACGCGCGGGCGCGAGAACGGGACGCCAGGCGTTTCTTGCGTTTATCCTGTTTGTCTGTTTGCCATCGCCGGTTTGTGTTCGCTTCCTCGATCTGATGGACCGGCGACGGAGGCCCGTCGCCCTCCAGTCTCATGATGGTCGGGCGCTGGAGGGCGGCAGGCCTCTGCCGCCGCATCACGTCGGATTTCCGTTTTGTTTCTTGTTTTTCGGATTTCGGCATTTCGGATTTAGGATTTCCTTCGGGCTTCCGTCTCCGCGCTTCGCGCTACGCCGCGACACGCGGGTCTTTGGCTTGGCCGCCGTAGCCCGCAGGGCGAAGGCGGCTCATTCGTCATTTATGGCGGGTTCCCTTTTTGGCGTCTCCTACTCGTCGCCGACGACCGGGATCAGGGTTTCGCCCCGTTCCGAAATGATGGTGGCCGTCACGAAAATCAGCAGGTTTTCCTTGGCTGTTTCCCGGCGATCATAACGGAATAGACGACCGATTAGCGGAATATGGGACAGAATCGGCACGCCTCTTTCGGATAGGCTTTCCGTAGATGTTACCAACCCGCCCATGACGACGGTTTCGCCGCTTAATACCATGACCTCTGTTTCAATTAGTCGATGTGCTGTGACGGGCACCCTCATGTCTCCACTAAAATCCTCCCAGCGCAATAATTCGCTGATTTCCGGAACAAGCTTCAAGTTGATGGATTGTAAATCCGAGCCTATGCTTGGTGTTACAAGCAGTTCGTATCCGGGTTCCAACCATTGCAATCTGTCCGGGACAAATCTGGTTTGATAAATCCAGTCTCCGGTGTTTGTGTCGCGAACTTGGTAGTTTTCAATTCTGGTGCTCTCAAAATATGGAATCCTCTGCCCCATCCAAACGCGTGCTTCACGGTTGTTGACTGTCGTCACTTTTGGGACGGAAAGGGTTTGCGCGTTGCCGGAGGTTTCCAGCGCATGCACGACGGCGCGGAACATTGGATCGGTCAGAACGCCTTGGTATGCTAAAGACAAACCGTCAAAATCAAACCTTGTCTCAGGCGATTCGATCGGCTGATTCTCAGTTGGCATAATTTGCGATTCTGTTGCGGAAACTGGTCTGTTGTTATGCAAAACCGTTCTCCGGGTGACACTGATAGGAGAATCCAAAAGCCAATCTATTCCAATGTCTCGCAGGTTTGTCGTGCCGGCGCTGATGAAGCGGGCTTCGATCAGAATCTGGGGCGGGCACACGTCGAGGGTTTCGATCAGGTCCTCGATGCGCGCGAGGTTGCGCGGCGTGTCGCGCACGATCAGCACATGGGACTTGCGGTCGAACAGGCGGTCGGCGCCGTCCTCCTGCGGCACGAAGCGCTCGATGGCTTCGATGATCTTGATGCGCCCGTCGCCTGTTTCAAGTTCCTCGCTGGACAGCCCCTTGCGCAGCCGGTACATGCGGGTATCCATGGGCACGGCGGGGCCGGCGGGCGTGCCGGGGGTGACCCAGAGGATGTTTTCGCCCACGTAGAGCTGGATGCCCAGGTTGCGCGAGACGTAGTCGAGAATTTCGGAAAGCGGCACGTCCTGCGCGTGCAGGGTGAGGGTGGGGGGATTCTCCATGTCGTTGAGCGCGTCGTCGGCGATGATGTTGACGTTTTCCGACGCGCCGATCGCCAGGATGAAATCGTTGAGGGTCACGCCGTCGAGATGCACGGTGACTTTGCGGTCCAGGACCTGTTGCATGCGCGAGGGCGCGGTGCGCAGCGGACCGGTCAGGCCGCGTACCGGGCGGCGCAATCCGTAGGTGTCGGGCAGGGCGCGGCGCTCGTCGGTATCCACGGCCATGCGGCGGCCGGTCATGGCGGAGCGCAGCGCGGCGGCCCGCGCGCGCTCTTCGGTCAATTCCGCCACGATTTGCGTCTGCAGCTCGGCCAGGCCGGGCAGAAGCGGGTCGCGGCGCGCCAACTCGACGCATTCGATCATGGCCGCCGTATGCCGGCCTTGCGCGAACAGCGCTTCCGCGCGCGCCAGGGACGGCGGGGACGGCTCCGGATCGGCTCCGGGCCTGGTGGAAAGACAACCCGCCAGGACCAGCGCGGGCAGGACAATAATGAGGATCGTTTTCATAAGGACTTGACAAGTTGTGTTCCCGTTTTCATAACGGCTCTCCATACATGGCGAGACAAACATATCGCGAAGGCGCAGGTATGTCACTGCTTTTTTAAGGCGGGCTGACGCCCGCAACCCAAGAGGTCGGAAATCAGAGGTCGGAGGTCAGAAAAAAACTGACTTCCGACCTCCGTCCTCTGACCTCTTGGCCCGGTATATCCGCAAGAGCCAGGTAAAACTTCTTGTTTTTTACGACAGCATCGGCGAATTAAGGCACTAAAGCGAACTTGTTGTAGAGAGAACGCTTGTTCCCCGGTACTTCCTTCACGCTTTCCGCAGAACCGGCGACGGAGGCCCGTCTTCGCGCGAACGCTACGCCGAGGCAGGCCCGTCGCCCTCCATCCCCGCGATCGCCGGCCGCTGGAGGGCGGCAGGCCCCTGCCGCCGGACAACGCTCGCCATTCTCGCCTGCATAGTAGACGCGGCGTCCCGCCGCGTTTCGACGAGGCGGGACGCCTCGTCTACCCTATGGCACGCTCCCGCCAGCAGGGTTTGCAGGAGCCTCGCTGGTTCAATTCAACTCCTCTTGCGTGCGTCGGTCGTTTCGGCAATCCCTGCCTCTGTCCCATTATTTCCGCGTAGCCCAGGGAGTGGCCTCCCAACTCGACGGTGAGCGAAACACATTTCCGGCGTAGGCGATGTTAATGGTCATGGTTTCCACATCGCCTCTGCACCAATCAGGGGCCTGTGGCGAATCGGCGATTTGGTATTGCCCCTCCCTGTAATGGTGAAAACAACGGACAATGGGGAACACAGACGGGTCGTACGGGCTAAAACCGGTGAAATCGTCGCCGTTGCGAAGCTGATAAAGCTTGACCTCGCCCCATGTGGCAACGCCGTCGCCATCAATGTCGACATCTTCGACATCGGCATTCAAAGCGGCTTTCCACTGTTCCCATGTGCATTCCGCCGCCGTGAATTCGTAAAGGTAGCTGCAAGCCTTGATTCTTGGGTTGCGGGGGCGAGGATGCGCCATGGTGTTTGACTCGTTATCGTTGGTTTCCGCATACTGGTGCATGGTGACGGCGACACCGGGGATCGGCTCCGTGCCCGGCTTGGACCCATGTGCGCCGCGCGAGTTGTCGGAGCGGCAGATCAGGACGTATTCCCGCCCGTAGGGGATGTAGTTGGGGAAGAGGGTGGAGAGCCAGTCGGGGAGGGCTTCCTGATGGTCGTCCTGGTACATGATGACGGAAAGGCTGAGTTGGTGCAGGTTGCTTTCGCAGTTGGTTTGGCGGGCGCGTTCGCGGGCGCGGTGGATGGCCGGCAGCAGCAGGCCGGCCAGCACGCCGATGATTGCGATCACCACCAGCAGTTCCACCAGTGTGAAAGCGGCCGAATTCTGTAGACGATACGTTTTCATGATTCTTAAGAAGAATAGAGGCGGTTCTCTTGGTTGGCAAGGGGAAAAGAACCGGCAGGGCACAATTCTTCATTTCGGTTGATATGTTCTGCCAAATAGTATAGGCGTGTTCCTTTCTGAGAGGGTTTGCGCATGCGCGAACCCGCATGACGGGCGAGTGGCGGAATTGGCAGACGCGCAGGACTTAGGATCCTGTGGGGCAACCCGTCCGGGTTCAAGTCCCGGCTCGCCCATGCCCGAACGGCACTTAGATAAGGCCCTTTTTCGCAAACAAAACCGTTTTGGCGTGCCGTTCAATGACGAAACACCCAAGCCCGAAAGAAGCCCGAAACACCTAAACAAAAAACAAGAAGGAAAAAGCCTTTTTCGGCAATTCGGATTTAGGGTTTCCTTCGGGTTTGGGTATTTCGTCATTCGTCATTTATGGCGCGGCGTGAGGGCTTGTTGCTGTCCTAAAACGTTGTTAACTAAGCGCCATTCCGCCCATACCCCTTGCGTGTTTCCCAGAGCTTGGCATACTTGACAAACACGCCGTAGGCGATCGAACGGGCGATGACATAGCCGGCGATGCCGTCCAGAAATCCCCGTTTCAGCAGATAGCAGCGCAGGAATCGAAAGGTGGGGCGGAGAAGCAGGTCGGTCAGCCGGCAGGACGTTTCGGTCTCCATCAGAGTGCGGGCGCCGATGGAGGTGAAGTCGTTGAGCGTGTCGAGCTGGTCCTTGATGTCGCGATAGGTGTAGTGCAGCAGATCGGACTGCATTTTTTTGACCGGGCCGTCAACGATGGTTTTGTCGTGGGGTTCTTTGCCGATGCAGCGGCCGAGATCCTTGCGCAAGAGGCGCAGCTTGATGTCGGGATACCAGTCGCCATGCGTAATCCATCGGCCCAGGAAATGGACTTTGCGCGGGAACTTGTAGCCGGCCACGCCGCGCGCCGCGCCGCTTTCGAATTCGGCGAGGATTTCCTCGCGCAGCTCGTTGGAAACGGCTTCGTCGGCGTCCACGAACAGGATCCAGGGGCCGGCGGCCAGGTCCTTGATGAGGTTTTTCTGTCCGACATAGCCCAGCCAGCGGTGCTGAAAGACCATGTCCGTGTATTCGCGGCAGATTTCGGGGGTTCGATCGGAGCTGAAGCTGTCCACGACCACGATTTCGTCGGCCCAAACGACGCTGTCGAGACAGCGCCGGATATTGGCTTCTTCGTTGCCGGCCGTGATGCAGACGGAAATCTTTTCTCTCATGTGCGGGGAAGGTAGGGGATGCGCCTCGGTTTGTCGAGCGTTATTCCCGGCCCTTTACGCTTGCGTTTCGCGGCATAATCCGCCATAGAACCCTTTATGATTTACGTGTTGGACGGGTACAACGTATTGCATCGGACGCCGGCGTTTCGCGCGCATTTCGCGCGCGGGTTGCAGGCGGCCCGCGAAGCGCTGGTTCGTTTTTGCGCCGAATGGATCGCCACAAGACGCGATGTCGCGCAGTTCTGGATTGTGTTCGACGGCGCGGAAACCGGGTCCGGCCTCGGCGAAGGGGCCGCGCTTGGCGTACGCGTGGTCTATAGCGTGGCGGGCGAGTCGGCGGACGAGCGCATTGTGTCCCTAGTGGAGGAATTGGGCCGGTTTCGGGCATGCACGGTGGTGTCTGACGACCGGGAAGTGATACGGAAAGCCGGCGTATTGGGTGCGGCGGTTATGGCGGTTGGCGTTTTCGCCCGGATACCCAAGGGGAGGCGCGGACGGGTGCGCAAGAACGGCGACGGCGCCGAGAAGGAAACGGCGTTGCCCGAGCATGTGCGCCGGCAGATTACGGAAAGCTTGAAAAGGGTATGGTCTTGACAGGGAACGGGCGGCAGGTAGGGTTTAACGCCTTTCCGTTGAAGATAGACGTTTTTGCGTGTATGTTGTCCGTATTGTTTGCGAGTATGTGGTCGGGGCAGCGTAGGCGTTAGGCTCTAGGAGTTAGTGGCTAACGCCTAACGACTAAGGCCTAACGCCTTGGGTTGCGGGCGCAGCCCGCCTAAAGCCTTGGTTGTCAAGTGGGGAGCGGCATTGTGCTGAAGTTTCGCATTATCAGTTCCTGTCTGATGGGGGCCGCGTTTCTGGTTGCGGTGCAATGGCTGCCGGCGATCGGGCTGTGGCTGCTGGCTTTGGCGCTGGCCTTGGCGTGCCAGCGCGAGTTCTATGGCATGGCGCGCGAGAGCGGCGTTCGCCCGTTTGCGGGTACGGGTTTGCTGTGCGGGGCGCTCTGGATCAGCGCGGTGTTTCTTGGCGCGCGGCAGGCGGGCGCGGCGGCCCTGCGCTGGGAGCAGGGACTGGCGGCGGCGATCACGTTGATGATCTTTCTGCGCGTTTTTTTCGGGAAGAACCATGCGACGCCGCTGGCGTCGGTTGCCATGACGCTGTTGGGGGTCGGCTATGTGCCGCTTCTGTTGAGCTATCTTCTTCGTTTGGCGTTTCTCGAAGAGTCGGCTCAGTGGCTTACGCCGCTCGATACGACTGGCCGTCGGGTGGTGCTGTATGCGGTGGTTGTGGTCAAGTGCTCTGATATCGGCGCCTATACGGCGGGCCGCCTGTTCGGTCGGCACAAGCTGTTCCCGCGTTTGTCGCCGAAGAAGACGTGGGAAGGGCTGGCGGGCGGGCTGGTGTCGGCGGCGCTGGCCAGCGTAGTGTTCTCCCTGGCTGGCGGCGGGGCGCTGGGCGTCCTTGCGTTTTCGCTGCCGCACGCGCTGGCGTTGGGCGTGCTCCTGGCATTGGCCGGCGTGGCGGGAGATTTGTTCGAATCGCAGATCAAGCGCGCGGCGGGCGTCAAGGATTCGAGCGCGCTGATTCCGGGCAATGGCGGCGTGCTGGACGTGTTCGACAGTTTGCTGTTCGCGGCGCCGGTCATGCATGCGTATGCCGTGTGGGCATTGGGGGCGGGATGAAATCGCTGGTCGTGCTGGGCAGTACGGGGTCAATTGGCGAGAACACGCTGCAAGTGGCGCAAGCGTTGCCGGACCGTTTCTCGCTGCTGGGCGTGGCGGTCGAGCGCAACTGGCGGCGCGCCTTGGAGCAGGCGCGCCAGTTCGGCGCCGGAACCGTGGCGGTGGCCGATCGGGCCAGCGCCCGGGAATGCGCGGCGGCGGCGCCGTCCGCTATCCGCGTGCTTTCCGGTCCGGAAGGCGTAACGGAACTGGCCGGCGAAGCGGACGCCGATATTGTGGTCTGCGCCATGGTGGGCATGGCCGGTTTGCGGCCCGTGCTCGCCGCGCTGACTGCCGGCTCGGATGTGGCGTTGGCCACGAAGGAGGCGCTCGTGGCCGCCGGCCGGCTAGTGACGGAGACGAGCGACCGGTTCGGGGCGAACTTGGTCCCGATCGATAGCGAACATGGAGCCATCCATCAGTGCTTGCCGGTCGGTCCGCGTTCGGAGCGCGCGCGTCGGGTTCGGCGCCTGATCCTGACGGCTTCGGGCGGACCGTTCGCCCGCAATGCCGACGTGGATTTCGACAAGGCGACCCCCGCGCAGGCGCTGGCGCATCCGAACTGGGACATGGGCCCCAAGATTTCGATTGATTCGGCGACCATGATGAACAAGGGTCTGGAAATCATGGAAGCGCGCTGGCTCTTCGATGTGCCGGTGGACAGGATCGGCGTGCTGATTCATGCCGAAAGCATTGTGCATTCGATGGTCGAATTCGCGGACGGAAGCGTGCTGGCCCAGATGAGCCCGCCCGACATGCGCTATGCCATCCAATACGCCTTGACATTTCCGGACCGTTGCGATGGCGGCTGGCCTTCGCTCGATCTGGGCCGGATCGGCAGGCTGTCGTTCGAGCCGCCGGACGAAAAGCGTTTTCCCAGTCTGGCGCTGGCCCGTCGCGCGGCGGAAGCCGATGGCACGATGCCGGCTGTGCTGAATGCGGCCAACGAAGTGGCGGTGGACGGGTTTCTTAAGGAACAGATCGCTTTTTCGCAGATCGCGTGCGTGGTCGAATCCGTCATGGATCGGCATGAGCCCGCCGCCGATGCGGATTTGGCGACCATCGAAGAGGCGGATCGCTGGGCCCGCGAGCAGGCGCAGGGCATGGTTCGGCTTGCTTGAAAACGTAGGCTCTTGCAAAAGAGAAAGGTTTGTTATGCTTGGACATGTATGGGTAGCCATGGTTCTGATCGTCTTTCTCGGAGCGACCATTCTGGCGCACGAGTTCGGGCATTATCTGGCCGCGCGCTTGCTGGGGCTGGTTGTCAAGACGTTTTCGATCGGGTTCGGGCCGGCGCTTTGGAAGCGGACGCGCAAGGGCATTGTGTACAAGATCGGCTGGATTCCTTTTGGCGGCTATGTGGCGTTGCCGCAGCTCGATCCGGCGGCCATGGACCGGATTCAATCGTCGGAACGGGAGGCCGGGGACATGGCCGGGGAAGAGGAAGACCCGCCCTTGCCGCGCATTGCGCCCTGGAAGAAAATCGTCGTTTCGCTCTCGGGCGCGGTCGGGAACGTGGCGCTGGCCGTGATCATCGCCTGGATCGTCTATGCCGCGGGCATTCCGGCCAGTCCGTCCGAGCGCAGCGCGATGGTCGGCTATGTGCAGCCGGATGGCGAGGCCTACGCGCAAGGGCTGCGCATGGGCGACACGATTCTTTCCGTGAACGGCAAGCCGGTATCGAACTGGCGCGAGGTGCGGATGGAAGCCGCGCTGAACCCCGAGATCGTCATGGTCGCCCGCTCCGCGGAAGGCGAAGAGAAAACCGTCGCTCTGGAGACCGTCAAAGGCGGCATGGGCGAGCAGAGCCTGCCCGGCGTGGACGGGCGCGAGCTGTGCATGGTTCTGCACACGATGCCCGATTCCGCCGCCGAGGCCGCCGGACTGCAACCCCATGACATTATCGTGGCCATGGCCGGCCGCGAGGTGGTGAGCATTGCTCATATGATCGCCATCGTGGAGGAGCATCGCGACCGGGAAACAGAGGTGGATATCCGGCGCGTTGTGGATGGCGAAGCCGTGCTGCTCCGCAAAACGCTTGTCCCCCGCTACGACGAGGAGCAGGACCGCGTGCTGATCGGCATCGCGTTCAACCTGCGCGCGGTGGATCACGATACGGTGATCCGGCCGACGCCGCGCGAGCAGTTGTCGCACCATGCGACCGCCATCCTGCGCGTGCTCCGGGCTTTGACCAGCCGGCGCCAGGCCCGGGCGGCGCAGGCCGCCGTGGGCGGACCGGTGGCCGTCATTACGGGTCTGTGGTTCACGGTCTCCATGAGCCTGATGCTCGCCGTCTGGTTCACAGGTTTTCTGAATGTGAACCTGGCCATCATCAACCTGTTGCCCATTCCGGTGCTGGACGGCGGCCATATCATGTTTTCGCTGTGGGAGCTGATTGTGCGTCGGCCGGTCAAGGTTTGGATAGTCGAGACGCTGGTCAACGCGTGCATGGTTCTCTTGCTTGTGCTCATTCTTCTGCTGAGCTTTCGCGATGTGGACCGCATCGTGCCCGAGGGCGCCGGCATCCGTCGCCTGTTCCGGCGCGCGCCGGCGGAGGCGACCGCGGAGGCGACTGCAGAAGAAAGTGAACGGTAATCAGTAATCAGTAATCGGATCAGTCGGATCTGTCCGACAAGTCCGACATATGGCGTCGCGAATCGGGCGTTCTTCCTTGGCGCCTCGGCTTGACGATCGGGCGGTCCGCCGGCGACGAAAACGCAGAATGTTTAACGAAGAACGACGTATGGCAGAAGCCCCAGCGAGACTTGTTCGGCGGACGACGCGCCAGATACGCGTGGGCGCCGTGGCCGTGGGCGGCGACGCGCCGGTGTCGGTGCAGACGATGACGAAGACGGACACGCGCGATGCCGACGCCTGTCTGCGCCAGATCGAATCTGTGGCGGAGATGGGCTGCGACATTGTCCGGCTGGCCGTGCCCGATGCGACGGCCGCGCGCGCTCTGGCGACCATCCGCGCGCGCTCTCCGATCCCGCTTGTGGCGGATATTCATTTCGATGCCGACCTGGCGCTGATGGCGCTGGACGCCGGCGTGGACGGGTTGCGCGTCAATCCCGGAAACATCGGCGGCGAGGTCCGCGTGCGTGCCGTGGCGCGCGCGGCCGAAGCGCGCCGGGTTCCCATTCGCATCGGCGTAAACGCCGGTTCGCTGGAAAAGGATTTGCTTGCGAAGCATGGCGGCGCTACGCCCGCCGCGCTGGCGGAAAGCGCGCTGCGCCATGCGCGAGCGCTGGAAGATGTCGGCTTCGCGGACATCAAGCTGTCCGCCAAGGCTTCCGATCCGATGCGGACCGTGGCCGCCTATCGGCTGCTGGCGGAGCAAACCGACTATCCGTTGCATTTGGGCGTGACCGAGGCGGGTACGCTGCTGCCGGGCACGGTCCGCTCCTGCGTGGCCATGGGCATTTTGCTGGGCGAGGGAATCGGCGATACCGTCCGCGTTTCGCTCACCGACAGTCCGGAACAGGAAGTTAAGGTGGGGCTGGAGCTGTTGCGCAGCCTCGGGTTGCGCGAGCCGGGTCCTTCCGTGATTTCGTGTCCCACCTGCGGTCGTATCGAAGTGGATGTGCGGGCGGTGGCCCAGGCTGTCGAGGAGGAGCTCGAAAAGCATTATCGCCTGCATCCGGCGGCGTCGCGTCCGACCGTGGCGGTCATGGGGTGCCGGGTGAACGGGCCCGGCGAAGCCCGCGAAGCCGATATTGCTTTGGCCGGCGGTCGCGGCAAATTCGCGATCTTCGTGCGCGGCCGGCCCGACGGCGTCGCCGACGAGGCCCGCGCCGTCGAGGCCTTGCTCGAACGCGTGCGCGCCTGGCCTGGCCGGTCGAGGGAAGAGGGGAATCAGTGAAGAATGTCGCGTCCTGATATAGGTTGACACTTGCAACAGTGAGGAGCAGGTGTGTATGGATGCGAGCATACGGTATAGCGAGGCATTCAAGCAGCAGGTGCTGCGCGAGATCGAATCGGGAAA